>JBJTJV010000085.1:0-3938 GCA_046352645.1 Chloroflexota bacterium
GTCCCGGCACCGTCCCGTCCCCGATCCCCGGACACCCCCGTACGTCCCTCCGACCCGCCCGGGACCGGCGCTCCGGCACTGGCCGCGTCGGGTCCGCCCGCGGACGATGGCGCCAAGCACGGACGCGGGCAGGACCCGCGCTCCCGGCCGTATGGGGAGGTGCGCGCGATGGGACGCAGCTGGACCCAACCGACCCACAACCGGGCGCTGCACGTGCAGCATCGCCGGCGCAGCCGGACGCTCGGCCGACGACACCGCGCCGGCCACGCGCACGCCGTGGCGCATCCGCACCCCGCCCACCATCTCCGGCCGGAGGCATGGCTCGCGCTTGCCGCGGCGCTCGCGCTCGCCTGCGGGATGCTCGCCGCGAGCGTGCTCCCGGCGCGCGGTGCGGAGCCGGAGATCGGCTTCCGCTCGGACGGTGACGAGATCGCCGGCTGGTGGTGGCTGCGCGACCCGATGGGCCGGGCGAGCGCCACGTGGTACGTCCACGGCACCCCGACCGGCGCGCCGATCGTGCTCGAGCTCGCGCTCCTCGCGACCGATCGCGCGAGCGGCGGGCCGGGGATCCATGCCCGCGTCTGGCTGACCGTCGGGCCGCTCGCGGACGGGGCGACGGGACCAGCGGCCGGGGGCCCGGAGCTCATCGTGCGGCCGAACGTGGCGCCGCCGGACGACCCGCTCGGGTATGCGACCGCGGGCACGGTCACGATCGATGCGGGCCGGATCGCAGCCGACGCGCCGGGGATCTGGGTGCGGATCGGGCAGCGCGGCCCGGATGACCGGGTGATCGCGCGGCACGTCGCCGCGAACGCGGGCGCGCTCCGGGTGACCGGGATCGAGCGCGGGCTCGCCACGCCGGCCCCCACACCGACGGCGGCCCCGACCGCCCGGCCGACACCGACCCCGCTCCCGACGCCCGCACCGACCGCGACGCCGCACCCCACGCCGACCCCGCCGTCCGGACCGCCGGACGGCATCCCCACGATCGTCGCGCTCGGCGATTCCTACATCGCGGGCGAGGGCGGCCGGTGGGCGGGGAACACGAACGGCTCCTGGACGCTCGTCGATGCGCACGGGAGCACGGCGTACGACCAGCCGCAGCCCGAGGGGGCGATCGCGGGCTGCCACCGCTCCGCGTCCGCGGAGGTCCACATCGGGGACAACCCGTACGGGCCCGCGGTCGCGACGATCAACCTCGCCTGCTCCGGCGCCACGACGGAGACCCGCGTGACGGACGGCGGCGACAAGCCGGGGATCGACCGCTGCCCGAACGAGGCGTACTGCCCGAACAGCACGCTCAAGGGCCAGGCGACGATGCTGGAAGAGGTCGCCCGCACGCACAACGTGGACCTCGTCGTGCTCTCCATCGGCGGCAACGACTTCGCGTTCTCCTCGATCGTGGAGGCCTGCGCGAACGACTACGTCTTCTCGCTCGCGATCGACCCGGACTACTGCCGTGACGACGCGGGGCCGCTCGGCCACCTGTCCGACCTGAACGTCCAGCTCGTCCGCCAGCGGCTCGTCCTCGCCTACACGGCGATCGAGGCGGCGATGGAGGCGGCGGGCTACGCGTCGGCCGACTGGACGCTACTTGTCCAGACCTACCCCTCGCCGCTCGCCACGGGTGCGCGGATCCGCTACCCGGAGGTCGGCGGCTTCATCCGGCTGGACGCGGGCTGCCCCTTCTGGGATGAGGACGCCGACTGGGCGAACACGGTGGCGCTCGGCACGATCGAGCAGACGATCCGCGAGGCGGTCGCCGTCTTCGGCCGGCCGAACGTGCGCATCCTGGACATCAGCGAGCTCTTCGTGGGACGGCGGCTGTGCGAGGACGGGGTCGCGCTCGTGGGCTCCGCGAACGGCGCGGCGGACCGGACCGCCACGGATGCCGTGGACCGGTCGGAGTGGGTCGTGGCGATCCACGCGATCTTCAGCGCGGGTGGCCTGATCGACCTGCCGGGCTCCGTCTACCAGAAGGTCGAGTCGTTCCATCCGAACCACTGGGGCCAGCTCGCGCTCCGCAGCTGCCTCCGCCAGGCGTACAACAACGGCGCCGTCCGGGGCGGCAGCTGCGTGCTCTACCTGCCGGGGACGAACGACCGGGGCGAGCCGACCGTCCGGTTCGTGACCGAGTGAGGGAGGCGGGCGCGGACCGCGGACGGAGCGCCTGGGAATCCGCGGTCCACGGGGACGTCCCGGTCGCCGGCCGAGCCGGACGGTCGTGGCGCGTGCGGGCGGGCGGCGCCTGCGTACACTTCCGCTCATGAGCTTCCTGCGCGGCCCGCGGCTCTCCGCGGAGATGAAGGATCGGATCCCGCCCGGCCAGTACTACACGGAGAAGTGGCCGGTCCTCCACTACGGCTCGGTCCCCACGACCGACCTGCGGACGTGGAACTTCCGCGTCTGGGGCGAGGTGGAGGAGCCGTTCTCGATCACCTGGGACGAGTACCGCGCGCTGCCCCGCAAGCAGGTCCACACGGACATCCACTGCGTGACGCGCTGGAGCCGGCTGGACGTGGACTTCGAGGGGGTCGCGATCCAGACCGTGCTCGCGCGGGCGCTGGTGAAGCCGAGCGCCCGCTTCGCGATCGCGCACTGCGAGCAGGGCTACACGACGAACATGCCGCTCGAGGTCCTGGACGACGATGACGTCCTCCTGTGCGACACCGCGGACGGCGAGCCGCTCACCGCGGAGCACGGGGCGCCGCTCCGCCTCCTCGTGCCCAAGCGCTACTTCTGGAAGAGCGCGAAGTGGATCCGCGGCATCGAGCTCGTGACGGAGGATCAGCTCGGCTTCTGGGAGCGCTACGGGTACAACAACAGCGCGGACCCCTGGAAGGAAGAGCGCTTCAGCGGGGAGTGAGGCCGGTCGGACGTGTCGGGCCGTCTCGGTCGCGCGGGGCCTCGGCACCAGGCGATGGCCGCCACCTTCGCGTCGTCGTGCGTCCAGGGCGATCGACCGGGATCGGCGGACCACCGCTCGATCCGCGCGGCCTGCCGGTCACCGCCCCATGGCGCTCAGCGGCGGACCCGGCTGACCTCGATCTCGGTCGGCGCGGGCACGCGGCCCCGGATCCGCAGCACCACGGCGTAGCCGACCCCGGACGCATCACAGCCGGGGGTCCTGTCCACCAACCGGATCGCATCCAGCTCCCTGGCGACATCCAGCGTGACCACCGGTCCGCAGGGTGTGCCGCCCCACTGGACGAGCAGCTCGCGGGTGCCCCGGTCGAGGTCGGCGACGGGTCCGATATCGAGCTCCCGGACGTCACCGTCAAGATCGCCGCCGCCCGCGAACCGAAGCTCCGACGCGCTCGGTAGGCGGGCCCCGATGACCCGGCCGCTCCGGTCCGCGACGGTGATGCGGAAGCGATCGCCGGACCTCCCCGGTCCGCTCAGCACGATGCGCTTGACGACCGGGTCCCGGAACGCCGCGCCCGGACTCGCGTCGGGGTCGACCGGCAGGATCACGACGTCCTGGCCCCGGGTCACCACCGTGGAGAGCACGACCGTCGGGTCGGTGCCACGGTTCTCCAGGGTGAGCACCGCGTCCGGGCCGGCCCAGAGCACCTGGCCCGCGCCGATGGGCCGATCCACGGCCCCATCGACACCCAGGTCGACGAGGTCATCCCCGGAGCCCGTGGCGCTCCACAGGCCGGCCGAACCATCGACCAGGGTGACCGTGATCACCCCCGACTGGACCCGCATGAGCCAGTCCCCCACGAACCGCGTGGCGGGCATCGCCGCTCCGGGAGCAAGCGTGGTCCGCAGCAGCTCGATGCGACCGATGGCGCCGTCCTCCGGCAGACTCACCCCCAGCGACTCGTGGGTCACCCCGGTCGGCGCGGGCGGTGCCGGGATGGGCACGGCCGGCGACGGATCGGCCGATGGCGCGGGGGACGGCGCCTGGCCGATCGTCCCCGCCGGCCGTGCCC
>JBJTJV010000086.1:0-4908 GCA_046352645.1 Chloroflexota bacterium
GCCCCGGCGGCCGGCGTCCCTGCCGAAGTCCGCGCCACGGCCCCGGCGGCCGGCGCCACGCCCCCGGCGGACGGCGCCACGGCCCCGGCGGCCGGCGTCCCTGCCGAAGTCCGCGCCACGGCCCCGGCGGCCCGCGCCACCAGCCCCGCGCCCGCGCCGTCGCTGCGTGGCCTGCGCTCCCCTCCGGACAGACCGAACCCCCGGCGGTCGCCCGCCGGGGGTTCGGTGTTCGTGCGTCCGATGGACCGCTTACGCGGCGGCGGGCTCCAGGCGATGGATGAGGAGGTTGATCGCCTCCCAGCACGGGTACGGAGCGATGTACGGGTCATCCGCGGTCGGGTAGCCCGTCCAGTACGTCTCGTTGTACGTGACGACGTGGAGCTCCTCGGTGAGCATGATCTCGGGCATGTCGCGGAGGTAGATGTCCACCGCGGCGGCCACGAGGTCCATGTACTCGGAGTCCTGGGCGCTGTCCGGGCTCATGCCCTCCATCTTGTCGAGGATGGCGTCGAGCTCCGGGTTGCTGTAGCGCTGGCCGGCGATGATCGAGCCCGGGAGGGGCGAACCGATCGGCGCCGTGAACTTGGTGTGGAGGTCCTTGAGCGTCTCGAACGGGTCCGAAAGGCTGCCGCAGTGCACGAGCACGAGCGTCTCATGGTTGCCGTTCGTGAACTTGTCGACCCAGTCGCTCGCCGGATCGGCCTCGAGGGTGGACTCGAAGCCCGCGTCCTGGAGGTTCTTCTGGACGATCGGGAAGGAGGGCTGGAAGAAGGTCGGACCGTAGACCGGCACGACCAGGACCTCGCCGTCCTTGGCCCACTTGCCATCGGCGTTCTTCTCATACCCCGCGGCGGTCATGTGCTCCACGACCTTCTCGGGCGAGGGGGTGCCGCGGTCGTACTGATCGAGGAGCTCCTGCACCCGGCCGGGGACCCAGTTCGGGGCCATGTAGGCCGAGAACGGGAGCACGATCGGGTAGTTGGCACCCTCGTAGCCGATGTCGGAGACCTGCTGGCGGACGATCGCGTAGTTGATCGCGAGGCGCACGTTCACGTCGTTCCACGGCGCCTTCATGTTGTTGAAGATGAAGTTGTAGCCGCAGCCGTCCGCCGCGCCCCACACCGGACCCTCGGCCGCCCAGGAGCGGATCTTCGGGTTCTGCTCCTTGGCGGCCACGAAGGTGCCGGGCTGGAGCGGGTTGCCGGTGTCGACCGCGTTCGTGATCTGCAGGTTCGACATCGCCGCGTCGTCCGCGACGGGGATGAGGATCAGGCGCTTGGGATTCGGCATGCGGTCCGCGACCTTGCCGACGCCCCACCACTCGTCACGGAGGTCCGCAACGTACTGCTGCGGGCTCGTCGCGACGACCTTGTACGGGCCGGTGCCGCAGGGCAGGCCCGCCGCGAGGTCGAAGAAGTTGTAGGACGCGAAGTCCTGGCCCTCGAAGATGTGCTTCGGGAGCATGACGATGTGGTTCTCGTGGCCGAGCGCGAGGTTGTCCTTGAACCAGCGCGGGCCGGGCTTCGTGAGGTGGATCACGGAGGTCAGGTCGTCCACGACCTCGACGTCCTCGAGCCACTCGGCGAAGATCGACGCGTACGTGACGCTGGCCTCGGCGTCGCGGAGCGACTCGAGGGTGTACTCGACGTCCGCGGAGGTCATCGGGGTGCCGTCGCACCACGTGACGCCGTCACGCAGCTTGAGGGTGACCTCGGTGAAGTCCTCGTTGTACTCGTAGGACTCGCCCTGCCACGGGATGAGCTCGCCCGTGTTGAGGTTCGTGTAGAAGAGGGCCTCCAGGATCCCCTTGAGGCCCATCTCCCGCTGGTTGTTGAACGCCGGGCCCTGGATGTACGGGTTCCAGTTCTCCGGGTTCGGCAGCTCCGTCGCGAAGCCCCAGGGCGTGAAGACGAACGTCTCCTCGCGCGGGATCTCCGGCAGGCCATCCTGCGCGGCGACCGGGGTCGCCGCCGGCACCGCCGCGGCGATCAGGCCGGCGACCGCCAGCCCGGTGACCACGCGTGCCCGAACGCCCGTGCGTCGGACCTGTGCGCCACCCTGATGGTGCGCTCCCAACGATTCCTACCCTCCTCCGGAGTGGATCGGCGGCTTGACACAGCCGCCACGTCGCTGCAATCCTTCTCAGCGCCGCCCGGGAAACCTAGCCGCGTGGCAGCATGGTGTCAAGTCGGGCAGAGGGGCGCGCCGCAAGGCGGTCGGGCCCGACACCGGACGGCGGGGGATGTCCGCCGCAGACGGTCCGGTACGGTCGAGGAGGAGGCAGAAACGGTCGATGGCTGACGTGCTCCGCTATGTCGGCCGCCGCGTGATCCAGCTCCTCATCGTGATCGGCGTCGCAGGCACCGTGAACTTCATGGTCCCGCGGATGATCCCGGGGGACCCGGTCGCGGCGGCTCTCGCGAAGATGCAGGCGAACGGCGGCCAGGTCGCCTTCGACGCGGCCAAGCTGGTCGCCGAGTACAACGCGAAGTTCGGCCTGGACCAGCCGCTCTGGAACCAGTACCTCAATTACTGGTCGGATCTCTCCCGGCTCGACCTCGGCGTGTCGATCATCAACTTCGGCCAGCCCGTCATCGACAAGATCCAGTCGGCCATCCCGTGGTCGGTCGGCCTCCTCGTCGTCTCCACGCTCATCGCGTTCGTGGTGGGCACGCTTCTGGGCGCGTTGCTCGTCTGGCCCAAGGCGCCGCGGATCGTGGGCGTCGCGGCCTCGCCGCTCCTCATCCTCTCCACGGTCCCCTACTACCTGCTCGCGATCGTCCTCATCTACCTGTTCGCCATCGCGGTCCGGATCTTCCCCGCGGCGAACGGGTTCAGCCCCACGACGATCCTCGCCTTCAACGTCGATTCGATGCTGGACATCGCCCATCACGCGATCCTGCCGTCCCTCTCGATCGTGCTCGGCGCCGTGGGCTTCTGGGCGCTCGGGATGCGCAGCCTGATGGTCAGCGTGCTCGGCGAGGACTACATCACGTACGCGGAATCCAAGGGGCTCTCGCGCTCGCGGATCTTCGTCCGCTACGGCCTCCGCAACGCGATGCTGCCGCAGGTGACGGCCCTCGCCCTGGCGCTCGCGACAGTCGTCTCGGGGGCGATCCTCGTGGAGGCGATCTTCAACTACCCCGGCCTCGGGGGCCTCCTCTTCGCGGCCGTCGTGAACAAGGACATCTACGTGATCAACGGGATCGTGATGGTCCTGATCATCACCCTCGCGGTGACGGTCTTCATCATCGATCTCACCTATCCGCTCATCGACCCGAGGATCAGGCGCAGCCGATGACCACGACCGCCCGCCCGCTTCCCGCCTCCGGGGGCCTCGGCGCCCGCGTGGCGCGCGCCCGCAAGGATCCACGCTGGACCCGCCAGCTCGTCGCGGGGCTGATCCTCATCGGGATCCTCGCCTTCTTCGCGATCGTCGGGCCGCTCATGGTGGACCCGAAGATGGCGGACGTCACCGCCACGATCCCGCGCCTGCCCCCCTCCTGGGAGCACTGGCTCGGCACGGACGCGCAGGGGCGCGACCTGTGGAGCGTGATGATGCTCGCGATCCCGAACACGCTGAAGATCGGCCTCATCGCCGGCATCGTCGGCACGGTGATCGGCGTCGTGCTCGCGCTCATCGCGGGCTTCTTCGGCGGCATCACGGACGCGACGATCCGGATCATCTCCGACTCGCTCCTCACGGTGCCCGGCATCGCGATCCTCGTCGTCATCGCGGCGAACATCGAGCAGATGACGATCGAGATCATGGCGCTCACCGTCGCCGCGCTCTCGTGGATGTTCCCGACCCGCACGATCCGCGCCCAGGTCCTCTCGATCCGGGAGCGCTCCTACGTGGAGGTGGCGCGGGCGAACGGGGTGAACCCGCTCGGGCTCGTCTTCCGCGAGGTGATGCCGAACCTCATGCCGTTCATCGCCGCGAGCTTCGTCGGGGCGGTGGCCGGGGCGATGCTCGCCTCGATCGGCCTGGAGGCGCTCGGCCTCGGCGCGATCCAGACGCCCACCCTGGGCATCACGATCTACTGGTCGCAGGAGTACACCGCGGTCCTGCGCGGGATGTGGTGGTGGTGGTTCCCGCCCGTCTTCGTCATCTCGTACATCTTCCTGGCGCTCTTCCTGACCTCGGCCGGGATGGACCGCTTCGCGAACCCGCGGCTGCGGCAGGGGTAGGGAGACCGCGATGACCGACACGACCGCCGCGCGCGTCACGGTGGGGACGGGCGCCCCCGTCCTCCAGGTCCGCGACCTGCGCGTCGCCTACACCACGCCGAACGGCGACGTCCCCGCCGTGGACCGCGTCTCGTTCTCGCTCCAGCCGGGCCAGCGGCTCGGCCTGATCGGCGAATCGGGCTCCGGCAAGACGACGATGGCGACCGCGCTGATGCGCCTCACCCGGCCGCCCGGGAAGATCATCGGTGGCGAGGTCCTCCTCGGCGACACGGACCTGCTGAAGCTGGACGACAAGGGCCTCCGCGAGGTCCGCCTCCGGGACATCGCGCTCGTCCCCCAGGGCGCGATGAACTCGCTGAACCCGGTGATGCGGATCGGCAAGCAGATGGCGGACGCGATCGAGGCGCACGAGGGCCGCGCCGGCCGCAAGGGGCTGGACGAGCGGATCACCGCGCAGCTCGCGCGCGTCGGCCTGCCGCCGCAGGTCGCGAACCGCTACCCGCACGAGCTCTCCGGCGGCATGAAGCAGCGGACGGTCATGGCGATCTCCACCGTCCTCAGCCCGAAGGTGATCGTGGCGGACGAGCCCACGAGCGCGCTCGACGTCGTCGTCCAGCGCCAGGTGATGCAGACGCTCGGGCGGCTCCAGGAAGGGATCGGCTCGGCGGTCGTGCTCATCGGCCACGACATGGGCCTCATCGCGCAGTTCGCCGACCT
>JBJTJV010000087.1:0-23227 GCA_046352645.1 Chloroflexota bacterium
CGTCAGCTACTCCTACTCCTCGGCCTGATAAGGCTCGGCCTCGCGGTACACGAGAGCGGCGCGCTGGGGCTGCGCCATGGAGGTGCGCCGCACGCCCCAGGGCGCTCGTACGCGCACCTCGCCGGGCGGCCGTTCACGGGCTGGGATAACCGGCTCGGCGACCCGGTCGGCATCGCGGTCCCGACCGCCGGCAGCGGCGACTACCGGATCCCGGCGCTCGTGATCGACCAGCCCGACGGCTCCGGGGTCCTCGACCTCGCCTACGTCGGCCACGTGATCGTCCCGGGCAAGCCCGGCATCGAGCCACAGCCGTCCACGTACGTGGAGGACCCGGCCGAGGCGGAGACCGTGGAGATCGCGCTCGCCGATCCGGTCGCGGGGGTGGAGGTCCTTCTCCGGCTCTCGGTCTTCCGGGATCACCCGGCGGTCGCCCGGAGCATGACGATCCGGAACGTGGGGAGCGCATCACTGACGGTCACGACCGCGATGAGCTGGTCGATCGACCTTCCCGACGCCGCCTGGCGGATGGTCCAGCTCTCCGGTGCGTGGGCCCGCGAGCGCCACGTCCACGAGCGGACGCTCGTGCCGGGGATCCATTCCATCGGCTCCGAGCGCGGGACCTCGTCCTGGCAGCAGAACCCGTTCCTCGCGCTCCGCCGGCCGTCCGCCACCGAGGAGCAGGGCGAGGTGCTCGGGCTCTCGCTCGTCCACGCGGGGAACTTCACTGCGGACGTGGAGGTCGAGCCGTTCGGCACGCTCCGGGCGCGGATCGGGGTCCACCCGGGCCGGTTCGGCTGGCGTCTCGGGCCGGGGGAGAGCTTCGGGACCCCGGAGGCGCTCCTCGTCCGGTCGGGCGAGGGGCTCGGCGGGATGAGCCGCGCCTACCACCACCTCTACGGGCGGCGCCTGGCGAGCGGGAGCTGGCGGGACCGCGAGCGGCCGGTCCTCCTGAATAACTGGGAAGGGACGTACTTCGACTTCGACGAGGAGCGGATCGTCGAGATCGCGCGCAGCGCGCAGGAGCTGGGGGTCGAGCTCTTCGTGCTCGACGATGGCTGGTTCGGCGCCCGGAACAGCGACCGGGCCGGGCTCGGCGACTGGGTCGTCAACCGGGGCAAGCTCCCGAGCGGGATCGACGGGCTCGCCCGCCGGGTCACCGCGCTCGGTATCGGCTTCGGGCTCTGGATCGAGCCGGAGATGGTCAACCCGGACAGCGACCTCTACCGCGCCCATCCGGAGTGGGTGATCGGGATCCCCGGGCGCCATCGGACGCTCAGCCGGAACCAGCTCGTCCTGGACATGGGTCGGCCGGAGGTGGTGGACCACCTCTTCGGTGCGCTCGAGGCGGTCCTCCGCGACGCGCCGGTCAGCTACATCAAGTGGGACATGAACCGCTCGCTGACGGAGATCCACAGCGGTGCCCTGCCGCCGGAGCGCCAGGGAGAGGCGGCGATGCGCCACATCCTCGGGGTCTACGCGCTCTACCGCCGGATGCGGGCCGCCTTCCCGGAGGTCCTCTTCGAGAGCTGCGCGGGCGGCGGCAACCGCTTCGATCCGGGGATGCTCGCGTTCGCCCCACAGGGCTGGACGAGCGACGACACCGATGCGGTCGAGCGCCTGCGGATCCAGTGGGGCAGCTCGCTCGTCTACCCACCGAGCGCGATGGGTGCCCACGTCTCGGCGATCCCGAACCACCAGGTCGGCCGGACCGAGCCGCTCGCGACCCGGGCCGCGGTCGCCTTCTGGGGCGCCTTCGGCTACGAGCTCGACCCGACCGCGCTCGCCCCGGAGGACCGCGCCGAGATCCGCGCCCAGATCGCGTGGTACCGGGAGCGCCGTCGGCTCTTCCAGTTCGGCGACTTCCGCCGGCTCGTGGGCCCCTGGGACGGGGACGGCAACGAGACCGCCTGGATGAGCGTCTCCGATGACCGGGCGCACGCGCTCGTGGGCTGGTTCCGTGTCCTCTCCCGGCCGGAGCCCGGACCCCGCGTCCTCCGGCTCTCCGGCCTCGACCCGTCACGCGCCTACCGGGCCACCGTCTGGCCGGAGGACGAGCGGCTCGCGCGCCTGAACGCGGCCGTCCGAGGCGGCGACGACCTGATGGCGAACGGGCTGATCCTGGACGAGGACCGAGCCTACGCCGCCGACCGCGGCGATTTCCTCGGCCGGATCATCGAGCTCCGCGCGGGGGCCTGAGCCGAGCGCGCGTCGGCGGCGCCACGGTCCCGCCGGGCGCCGCCGTCAGGGGGCGGGGATGAGCGCCGCGACGTCCCCGCGGACGCTCTGGCAATAGACGGCGACCTGGTCGCTGTCCCCGGGGCCGCTGACCGCGGGACGCAGGGTCGCCCGGTACCACCCGTCCGCGCCGGCGACGCACTTCGTGCCCAGGTCGGCGCGCACGGTGAACGGCACCGCCGCCGACGCGGGCACGCCGCCGAGCGGGAGGGCGAGGGCGATCCCGAGAAGGAGCGCGACGGGGCGCACCCAGCGTCGGCGCCGCGGGTGCTCACGATCGGTGTGGGGTCGGTCGCCGGTCATCGGTGGGCCTCCGCGTGCGGCTGGTCTCGGACGGGCGGACCATCGCAGGGCCGCGGGCGCCCGTCAACGGGGTCGCCCGCGGGGGCCCTCTCCCGCGCGGCCGGCAACCGATATCCTCGCCACGTCTCCGATCGACCGGACCGTCCCAGGGAGTGACCGTGGCCCAGACCGACCTGCCCATCGACCAGCTCCGCGCCTATCGTCCCGACCTCGCCGTCCCGGCCGACCTGCCGACCTTCTGGGCCGGCACGCTGGCGGAGGCCCGGTCGCACGACCTCGCGGTCACGTTCCGGCGGGTCGAGAACCACCTCGCCCTCGTCGAGACCTACGACGTCACCTTCGCGGGGTTCGGCGGCCAGCCGGTGAAGGGCTGGCTCCAGCTCCCGGCCGGGCGGCCGGGCCCGCTCCCCGCGGTCGTGCAGTACATCGGCTACGGAGGCGGGCGCGGCCTCGCGCACGAGGAGGTGCTCTACGCGCTCGCGGGGTACGCGCACCTCGTCATGGATACGCGCGGCCAGGGGTCGGCCTGGCAGGTGGGGGATACGCCCGATCCCGATCCCGCCGGCGCCCCGTTCCATCCGGGCTTCATGACCCGCGGGATCCTCGACCCGGCCGCGTACTACTACCGGCGGGTCTACACGGACGCGGTCCGCGCGGTCGATGCGCTGCGGACGCACCCGGCCGTGGACCCGGCGCGCGTCGCGGTCACGGGGACGAGCCAGGGCGGGGGGATCGCGATCGCTGCCGGAGCGCTCGTCCCCGATCTCGTGGGGGTCGCGCCGGACGTGCCGTTCCTGTGCGACTTCCCGCGCGGGATCACCATCACCGACCGGGCGCCCTACGCGGAGATCGCCGGCTACCTCCGGTCGCATCGGGACCACGGAGAGGCGGTCAGCCGGACGCTCGCCTACTTCGACGGGGCCGTCCTCGCCCGCCGCGCGACGGCGCCGGCGCTCTTCTCCGTCGCCCTGATGGACCAGATCTGCCCGCCGTCCACGGTCTTCGCTGCCTACAACCACTGGGGCGGCGCCGAGCGGCGGATCGAGGTCTATCCGTTCAACGACCACGAGGGCGGCCAGGCCTTCCACGACCGGGTGAAGCTCGCCTGGCTGGCCGAGCGGTTCGGGTAGCGCGCCCTCAGGCTCCGGACGCCGCGATCGCGTGGGCGCCGGTCCGGAGATCGACGTCCAGCGTCGCCTCGTGGGGCCCGCTCCGCCGCCGGATCACGAGCCGGGCGGGCTCCGGCACATCGACGTCCACGCTCCCGTCGAACGCCGGGTGATCGTGGCGGAACCGGACCCTCTCCAGGAGGCGCCGCACGACCGGTCGTCCCAGCGCAGCGGCCATCTCGTCCGTCGTGTAGTCGTGCCGGTTCACGGCGCGCCCCTCACCTGTGGCCGCCACCGCCGCGTGATCGTTGCCACCCGCGAGCAGCCCCACGTAGTAGATCTGCGGGACCCCGCGGGCGAAGAGCTGGATCGCGCGCGCGGCGAGATAGCGTTCGTCGTCGCCGCCGAGCGCCGCGTGGTACGTGCAGTTCAGCTGGTGGACATCCGTGCCGGCGGCGTGGTGGTCCGAGAGGATCCGGTTCACGTTGCCGCCCCGGGCGACGATCTCCTCGGCGAGCTCGCCCATCTCCCGGTGGTCCAGGATGCCCTCGAGATCCGGGCTCACGGGGATCCCGTCGTGGGTGTCGAGGGTGGTGTACTGGCGATCGGGCGATGAGCGGAGGTGCTCCGCCAGCCGACCGGCCGACGCGGTCCGGAACGCGTGAAGGGTGAGGCCGGGGAGGATGAAGTCGTAGGTCCAGTAGCCGCGGGCGGCGAGCTTCGCGTGCGTCGCCGGGACGTCATGGACCTCGGGCAGGACGGAGAGCCCGGCGCGGCCGGCGGCCTCGATCAGCCAGTCGATCCGCTCCCAGATCGCCGGCTCGACCATGAAGCAGGTCGTCCCCGCTTCCTTGACGACGTAGCCGACCGCGTCCAGCCGGACGATGGAGACCCCCCGGTCGGCGAGGAACGTGAACCAGCCCGCGATCAGCCGCCGGGTCGCCTCCGAGCGCAGGTCGAGATCCACCTGCTCGGACGATCCATCCGGCCGCCCGAAGGTCGTCCAGACCGTCTCCTGCTCGCCGGTCGCCCCGACCGTGATGGTGGAGAACGGGTGGTCCGGCTTGCGCAGGAAGATCCGCGCGACATCGGTGGGATCGGGCTCGCCACCCGGCCACACCTTGTCGAGCGTGATGAACAGGTCGGCGTAGGCGGACGCACGCCCGTGCTCCTCGAAGTCGCGGAACTCCGCGCTCCGGCGGCTGATGTGGTTGACCATCAGGTCAAGGAGCACGTCGTGCGTCTGCGCGATGCCCCGGATATCCGCCCAGCCACCGAAGCGCGGCTCGATCTCGCGGTAGGTGAGCGGCGCGAACCCACGGTCGCCCGACGAGGGGAACGGCGGCAGGATGTGGACACCGCCGAAGAGCCCGGCGAGCGGCCCCTCGAGGAGGGCCCGCAGCCGCGGCAGGTCGCCACCGAGCGAATCGGGGTAGGTCAGGAGCTGCGGACCGGGGCGCACGGATTCCCTTTCAGAGCCTTGGGGGTGGCGGTCGCGTGGGCGATCAGCCCTTGAGCGATCCCTGGAGGAGCGCCGAGATGAGCTGGCGCTGGAAGATGAGGAAGACGATGAGCGTGGGCGTCAGGATCAGCAGCGAGCCCGCGCACAGGAGCGGGATGTCCGTCGCATAGTGCCCCTGGAACGCGCCGAGGGCACCCGCCATCGTCGGTTCGGCGGGGTCGTCCCCGAGCACGAGCGCGAGCTGGAACTGGTTCCACGTCCAGACCGAGAGCAGGATCGCGAGCGACGAGACGGCCGGCCGCGCGAGCGGGACGTGGATCCGCCAGAAGAGCTGGGCGGTCGTCGCCCCGTCCACGCGTGCGGCCTCCGAGAGCTCCGGGGGCATGTTCACGAAGTGGGCGCGCATCCAGAAGACGCCGCACGGCATGAACAGCCCGATGAGCGGCAGGATGATCGCCAGCTTCGTGTTGATGAAGCCGAGGCCGCGGACGAGGAAGTAGAGCGGCGTGATGATCCCCTCGATCGGCAGGGTGAGCCCGAGGAGGAAGAGCAGGAACAGGTAGCGCGCGCCGGGGATCCGCAGGTGCCCGATCGCGAAGCCCGCCATGGTCGCGATGAGGACCGCGACCGGGACGACGCCGAGCACGATGAGCACGCTCGAGGTGAGCAGCGAGCCCATCTTCGCCTGGCCGAAGGCCTCGATGAAGTTCCCCCACTGCGGATCCTCCGGCCACGAGAGGCCCGGTGGCACGGTGTTCGACGGGTGGAGGGCGGTCGTGAGGAGGCTCAGGAACGGGATGATCGTCACCGCGATGAGCGCGATGAGGAGCACCCGGCCGGTCACGGCTTCGCGGCGGCTCACGATCATGTGGGCTCCTCCCGCGTGAGGCGCTGGATGGGGAGCACGACGACGAGGACGAGGATGATGAGGATGACCGCGAGCGCGGAGGCGAGGCCGATCTGGCGTCCCGCGAACGCGAGCCGGTAGATCTCCAGGCCGGGCACCATCGTGGCCACCCCCGGGCCGCCGCCCGTCGAGATGTAGACGATGTCGAAGGCGGCGAGCGCGGCGATCGTGGTCACCGTGATGCACACGCCGATCTCGTAGCGCAGGCTCGGCACGGTGATCGCGCGGAACTCCTGCCATGCGGTCGCGCCATCGATGCGGGCGGCCTCGTAGAGCGCGACGTCGATCTTGCTCATCCCCGTGAGGAGCAGGACCGTGCACAGCCCCAGGAGCACCCACGCGCCGATGACGCCGACCGCGGGGAGCGCCATGCCGAAGTCCGCGAGCCAGGTGCGGCTGAGCCAGCCGAGCCCGGTGGCATCGAGGACCTGGTTCACCACGCCGGTCTTGCTGAGCATCCAGCTCCACACGATCCCCGCCGCCACGAGCGGGATGACCTGGGGCAGGAAGAGGACGGTCCGCGCGACCGCGCCGAGCGGTCCCGTCGCCACCCGCCGGATGACGACCGCGACGAGCAGGCCGAGCGCGACCGGGACGAAGCTGAAGAAGACGACGAGCTTGAACGCGTTGAGGATGATCTGGACGAGGTCGGGGTCCGTGAGGACGGTGACGTAGTTGTTCAGCCCGGTGAACGTCTGCGGGCCGGTCCCGTTCCAGCGCAGCGTGGAGTACTGGACCGTCATCGCGAACGGCACGAGGACGAAGAGCCCGTAGGCGATCAAGGCCGGCGCAACGAAGAGCCAACCCGCCCAGCGGCGGGCACGGGCCCCGCCGCGAGGCGGGACCCGTGCTGCCGTGGACGTTCCGATCGCCATCGGCTGACCGGGATCCATGGACCCGGAGCTCAGGCTCCCCGACGCAGGGAGGCGACCGTCACCGGCCGAGCTCCATCTCGTACTGCGCCTGGACGGCCTGGTGGAGGCCCTCGGCGGTCTGCTGGCCGCCGACCATCTTCTGGAGCTCGGGCGTCCAGCCCTGGGCGAAGATCGACCCGGTGGCGTTCGCGATGAAGTCCATCGCGCCGTCGTCCCCGGAGACGACCGGGCCCGCGGCCAGGGTGTCGTTCGTCACGGAGCCCTCGGCGACCGCCGGGATCGGGAGATCCGACGGGCCACCGGGGTTGGACCCGCCGACGGCGACGTCGATCTCGCGGGCGACCGGATCGGTCGCCACCCAGTGAAGGAAGTACGCAGCGCAGTCCGCGTGCTTCGCGTTCGCCGCGATGCCGAAGGTGAGCGGTGCGGACATCGCCGCGTACTTGCCGCCCTCCTCGGCCGGCGGGAAGAGGAAGAAGCCGATGCCGCCGGGCGCGGCGGCGTCATAGCCGGCGTTCTGCCAGTCGCCGTTGAACATGAAGACGCCCTCACCCGCGCCGAAGCGCGCGTTCGCGTCCGTGTACTCGATCGCGTTCACGTCCTCGGGGAAGTACCCGTTCTGGACCCACGTCTGGAGGTGCTTCGCGGCCTCGACGTTCGACGGCGTGTCGATCGTCGCGCCTTCCTTCTGGAAGATCCAGTCGTTGATCGGCTCCGTCGGGCCCAGCGACGCCATCAGGTTCTGGAGCGGGAAGGCGAGGCCCATGCCGCTCTTCGCCGAACCCCACTGCATGATCGGGAGGAGCCCGGCGTCCTTGGCGGCCGCGAGGAGCGCCTCGAACTCGGCGAGCGTGGCGGGCGCCTCGGTCATCCCGATCTGCTCCGCGAGGGCGCGGTTGTAGAAGACGCCGGTCATGCTGTAGTTCAGGCCGGCCGCGAAGAGCGAGCCCGCGCCGCGCTGGCCGTTCTCGTCCACGCGGTTCTGGACGAGCATCGCCGGGGACCACTGGTCCCAGCCGAAGGCCGTCGCGTACGGATCGAGGTTGAGGAGGAGCCCGTCCTTCGCCAGGTCGACCATCGAGGGCAGGCGGATGAGGTCCGGCGGGTTGTCACCCGAGAGCAGCAGCGGGCTCTGCTGCATGAGGTTCGTGAACTGGTCCTCGCGGATGTTCCAGGTCACGTTGGGGTGCTGGTTCGTGAACTCCTCGGCGAGCGCGCCCGGGAGGGCGAAGCCCGTCTCGAAGTAGGCGAGCAGCTGGACCGGGTCCGTGCCGAAGTCGGGAGCGTCGCCGGCCTCGGCGGCGACGACGGGAGCTGCGGTGAGGGCGGTCGCTGCGAGCGCGAGCGCGGTGAGCGCGACGAGCGGGCGCTGCGCCCGGCGATGGGTCTGGGTCACGATCGTGGTTCTCCTCTCCTTGGCCTGCGTGGGGTGGATGCGCATCGATCAGCTCAGCGGCGTCCCTCCCGTGGTGGTGCCGTGGTCCCGCGCACGACGAGCTCGGGCGTGATGACGACGCGGGCGGGCTCCGCCGAACGCTCGCGGATCTCCGTGAGCAGGAGCTCCGCCCCGGCCCTGCCGGACTCGAAGAGCCCCTGGCGGACGGTGGTGAGCCCGGCGTAGTCCGCGATCTCGATGTCGTCGTAGCCGATGACGGAGAGGTCATCGGGGACGCGCAGCCCGGCTTCCCGGGCCGCGGTCACCGCGCCCAGCGCCTGGGTGTCCGAGGCCGCGAAGATCGCCGTCGGCCGGTCCGGCAGGGCGAGCAGCCGCGTGGCGAGCTCGCGTGCCTGGTAGCGGCCGTGGGCGCCGAGCGCCACGAGCGACGGGTCCGGTCCGAGGCCCGCACGCCGGAGGACGCGCTCGTAGCCCATGTGGCGGTGGCGGCTGGAGGTGAAGCCGAACGGGTTCTCGAACGCGTCCCCGATGAACGCGATCCGGCGGTGGCCGAGCTCCACGAGGTGGCGGGTCGCCACGACCCCGCCCACCACGTCGTCGCCGAGGACGTGGGGGAGGCCTTCCACGACGGGCGCATGGGCGTCCACGACGACGACGGGGATCGACGCGGAGGCGAGGTGGCCGGCGTCCGCGTCGCCGAGCGGCAGCGAGATCACGAGGAGGCCGTCCGTGCGCTGGGCGCGGACGACCCCGTACAGGTACCGGTCACGCTTCTCCACGGTCTCCACGTTGTAGATGACCTGGTCGAAGCCGCTGTCCCCGAGCACCGCATCCACCCCCCGCAGCCGCTCCACCGCCTGGGGCCGGGTGAGGTACGACGCGATGACGCCGATGGTCAGCGTCCGTCCCACGCTGAGGCTGCGGGCCGCGGCGCTCGGCTCGTAGTCGAGCCGGGCGATCGCGTCGAGCACCCGCTCCCGCGTGGCCGGGTCGACCCGGGCCGTGCCGTTGACGACCCGGGATGCCGTCGCTTTCGAGACTCCCGCCAGCGCGGCGACATCACGCAGCGTGTGACGAACCACAGGACCCTCGTCGTGTCGGGATGAAACCGGTTTCATGCCTGACGCGAACAGTACGCCCGCCTGTCAACCCCCACGCCCCGGATGCCCCGGCCCGCGCGGGCGCCCAGGCGCCCGGGCGCCTGGGCGCCCACCGATCCGCCCGGTGGCCGCGACACCGCGCAGCCACCCCGGGCGCGCCGGGGCCGCCCGCTCAGTGCATCCGGACCGGCGGCGCGTCCGGGTCCGGGTCCGGCGGGCCGGGGACGTGGCCCACATCCTCCAGGTTGCCGCTGCGCTCTACGGCGCTCGTCTCGGCGAGGTGCCAGGAGCCCCCGGCGTTGCCGCGGAGGTCGTTGCCCTCGAACGTGCCGCCGGCCCCTCCGGAGACGGCGACGCCCACGCCCGGCCCGCCGTGGACGAGGTTCCCCCGGAAGGTGGGCCGCGTCCCCTCGCCGGAGACCCGGACGCCGGTCTGCGCGCCCCCGATGACCTCGTTCTGCTCGAACGTGCCGCCCGCCCCGTTGCGCACGACGATGCCCGACGCGCGCTCTCCGCGGATCGTGTTCCCGACCGCGCGCGGGTGCGTCAGCTCGTCCGAGGCGCCGATGCCGACCGTCGCGTTCTCCGTGAGCGTGTTCTCCGCGAGCATCGGCGCCCCGCCGTCCGCGACGATGATGCCCGCCACGTTCCGCTCGATGCGGTTGCGCTCGATGCGCACGCCCTGGCCGCCGCGGATCTGGATGCCGGCGCCGTCGTTGCCGACGATCGAGCAGTCCTGCACGGACGAGGCGGGTGCCGCACCGCCGAGCTGGATGCCGTCCCCGGCGTTGTCCAGGAGGTCGACGTGCCGGAGCTGCACGAGCGCGCCGTCGAGCGCGGCGACGCCCGCGCCGAGGTTCCCCTCCACGGTGCACTCGTCCATGCGGAGCACGGCCCGCGGACCGCGCGCGGTGAGCGGGAAGCCGTGCGCGGTGACGCGGCACAGCTGCATCTCCACGCGCGCCCCCTGCGTGACGAAGAGCGCGTTCTGCGTCCCCTCCGGGAAGCTGCAGTCGTGGAACGTCACGCGCGCGGACGCGCCACCGACCCAGGCGGTCGCCCCGAGATGGCTCGACAGGCTGCAGCCGACCACCGCCACCGCGACATCGTGGACGGCGACCGCCGAGTGGAAGGTGCCGTCGTTGCCCCCGAGCGCGGGCCGGATCGTCAGGCCACGGATCAGCGCGCCCGAGGCCGCGAACCCGACGCACTCCCCGCCGACCGGCGCGAGGAGGATCTCCTCCGGCGGGCCGTCGCCTTCGATGCGCACGGCGCGGTCCACCACGACCGGCACGACGTAGTGGCCCGGCCGCACGAGGATGCGATCCCCGTCGTCCGCGTCCGCGACCGCCGCGTCCACCTCCGCGTACGCATCCGGGTCCTCCGGGTCGACGATGAGGGTCCGCGGCGCATCCGTCCGCGCCTCCGTCCGCCGTGGGCGCGGCGTGCGGGCGCGCGGCCCGAAGCCGAGCTCTGCCACGGGGGTCTCCCGCGGCTCCTCCGCGCCATCCGAGGCTCCACCGGCCTTCGCGGCGGCACCCGCCTCCGCCTCCGCAGCATCGGGCGGCGCCTCGTCCGGGTGGAGCGCGGCCGCGGCGGCCCGGAGCCAGGGCAGGCGCTCTGCCGCCGCCTCCGCCCGCAGCCGTGCCCACGCGGCGAGGAGCTCCACGAGGCTCGCCGCGCTCCGCCGGTCCAGCGTGCCCACGGCACGTGCCGGCACGAACAGGACGTGCGCGAGCGTGCCGTCCGGGTCCGAGACCCAGGCGCCGAACCCGGCAGCGCGCAGCGTCCCGTCCGGCGGCGCGACCTCCGCCCGGTTCAGCGCGTTCGCGACCCAGCGCGCCTGCATCCGCCCGAAGCGCATCGGGAGCAGCAGGCGGACGAGCAGGCCGGCGCCCAGGACCGGGTGGACGTGCGACGTGAGCGCCCAGAAGGCGAGCTCGTCCGGGCCGCAGGGCATGGGCGCGTGGAGGACTTCCACGCTCTCCTCGTACGCTGCGGCGATGCCTGCCGCGTCGAGGTGCTCGGCGAGATGCCGGAGCCAGTCCGCGGGGATCGGCGGCGCGGCCGTCCCCGTGCCGCTGCCCGCCGCGTCGTGTCCGGCCCTGGGGAATGCGACCGGCGGCTGGATCGGGTCCGCCTGGACGCCCATCACCGGGTGCGGCTCCGCGTCCAGCGTCCAGCCGGGGTTCGGCAGCGAGGCGTGGGGACGCGGGACCATCGCGCCGATGGCAGCGGCGACCGCGAGCCAGCGCGTCATCCAGCCGTCCATGACGGGCTCCGCGAGCGCGGTGCAGCCGTAGCCGATGGTGCGCGTCTCCGCGTCGTAGGACCAGGCGCCCATGGCGGGGAAGCGGTTGTGCTCGTCCACGTAGGCGTAGGCCGCCACCGTCTCCGCGACGTCGCGGAAGACCGGCGTGTAGAGCCGCAGCTGGGCCAGCGGCCGGCCGTTCACCACCCCGGCCGGCCTGCTGCCGACCTCCTCACGGACCCAGCCGCACCACCAGGTGAAGCCGTCCTCCGAATCCGCCGTCCACGTCGCATGCCCGGGCAGGGCGGTCCGCACCGCGGCGACGATCGCCGTTCCGAGCGCCGCACCACGGGTCGTCATGGTCGTCCGCGTTCGCGCCATCCACACCTCCGGTCTGCCTGCGCCACCGGGAGGTGCCGCGAAGCGCCACGATGCGGGACGGGCGTGCCAGCTGTGTGGCACCCATCGGCCCGGTCAGGCGGGGGTCACTCGCCGCCGAAGAGGCGCGAGAGCGGGCCGCCGCCGCGGATCAGCAGTCCGCGGTATCGTCCAGCCCGTCCGGGCTCCCGACCGGGAAGCACGTCGGGATGAGGACGGAGCTCACGACGTGGATCAGGCCGTTCGAGGCCTTGATGTCCTTACGGACGATCGCCGCGCCCTCGATCAGCGGCCGCGACCGGGTGCCGGTGATCTCCGCGGCTTCTCCGTTGAGCATCTGGAGGAACGTGCCCACGGCCCGCTGGGCGTCGCGGTAGCGGACCGCTCCATCCGTCGCGTGGTACGCGAGCAGGTAGGCGAGAGCCTCCGGATCGATGGTCGCGCAGGTGCGGGCCGCCTCCAGCGGGTTGTCGATCCCGGCCCCGGCGAAGGCGGCATCGGTCGGCGCGAAGAGCGTCCGGGTCTCCGGGCCGTTCAGCGCGTCCACGATCGCGAGCTGCGTCCTGGGGCACACGACGAGGATGAGCAGGACGTCGAAGTCGCCCGTCTCGCGGTTCATCGCCACGAGCTTCTGGACGATGTTCAGCGACGGCGTCGCGGCCGCTGCCGGGGCCCCGAGGCCGCTGACGGTGAGCGCGGCAAGGGCGAACCCCGCGACGAGACGACGCATCGATGACCTCCCCTGCGGCCGGGCCACCCCACGGGCGACGTCGCGGCCCGAGCGCAACGATACACTCTCCCCGTCAGCCTCCGGCGAGTACCGCGACGTCGCCGCGGACGCTCTGGCAGGAGACGGACACGACCCCGACGTTCGCCGGCCCGGGGGTGGATGGCCGGAGCGCCGTGCGGTACCAGCCGTCCGCGTCCGCCGTGCCGCCGATCGGGTCGCCCGGGTTCTCCGGCCAGTCGAGGAGCACCGGGAGGTTCGGCAGGCACTTGCCGCCGATCTGCTTCGTCCCGGCGGCCCAGGATCGCTCGATCGTCGGGATCCGCAGCGACGCGTCGAGCGCGAAGTCCGCCTCCACGTAGTACCCGCCGAGGATGGTGCCGGACGGGAGGGTCGAGGTGAAGCTCGGGTAGGCACCGGTGGCGACCGAGACGGACGCGGTGGGCGGATCGCCGAGCGCCGCGCGCAGCGAGATCGTGACCGTGCGTCCCGGGCGGTAGAGCCCGTTCACGGCCTGTGTGCCCACCAGGGCCATGAAGCCCGGGTAGAAGCCGCGGAGCATGAACCGGTCGTTCTTCGGCGAGCGCCAGGTGACATAGCTCCGATCGAGCCCGCGCGCGTCGAAGGCCACCGCGTGGCGCACGAACCAGGCACCGCTCGGCTTGCGCTGCGCGGTGCGCTGGAGCTTCTGCGTGCAGCGGATGAGGATGAGGCAGCGGAAGAGGCGGACGCTCACGCTGCCGCCTGCCGGCGCCGCCCCGGAGATCCGGTCCTTCACCCGGTCGCCGAAGCTCGTGAGCGCGGGGACGGCGACCGTCCGGGCCTTGCCGCCACCCTCGACGCGGATCTTCCGTCCGACCGTGATGAGGCCGAGGGCGGGGAAGCAGGCGGACCAGTAGCCGTTGCCGTCCACGGTGGTCGCCACGGTCTCCACGTTCACGCCGTTCGCCTCGCGGAGCGTGAGGACGATCGGCGTGGCCGCGGGTCCGCTGCCGGAGGCGCACTTCGTGCCGCTCTCCGCGTTCCCGGTGAACGCGGGCGCGGCGCCGGCCGCGGGCGCAGCCACCGTGGGCAGCAGCACCGCGATGCCCAGCAGGACCGCGGCGACCCGTGGGCGCAGGGCGCCCCGTGGACCCGGACGGGGATGGCGGACGATGGTGGACGCGCCGGTCATGCGTGGATCCCCCCTGCGGTCGGTGCTCACCAGCGGACCTTCGCAGGGTGCTCGACCAGCGTCAACCGGGACGACGGTACCCCTGCGTGCCATCCGGGCGTCACGGCTCGGCGTCAGGTCCGGGCCGTCTCCACGACGAGCTCCATGAGCAGCCCGTCCGTCCAGCGGCCCAGGGTCGCGTCCCATTCCGAGCTGCGCGTCACGCCGACCTCCCGGAAGCCCGCCGATCGGTAGGCGCGGATCGCACGCGTGTTCGCGGCGTTCGGGTCGACGGTGATCCGGTGGTGCCCGCGATCGGTGCGCAGGTGTGCCGCGACGAGCAGGATCGCCTCCGGCCCCAGGCCGCGTCCGTGCACCGTCGGATCGAGCGCGATGTCGATCCCCGCGTGGCGGTACTGCGGGTCGCTCTCCTCCCACGCCTGCACGAGCCCGACGACCGCACCCGCGCGCAGCACGACCCAGACCGCGAGCGCGGCGTCCGTGCCCGCGCACAGCGCGACCACCTCCGCGTCGTCCGCGATCGGCCACCAGCGCGCGACGGCGGGGGTGCGCAGGATCCGCGCGAGCGCCGGGGCGTCGGCGGGCACGGCCGGCCGCAGGGTGATGCGCGGGCCGTGCAGGACGGGGAGCGGTCGAGGGTCCACCGAGCGATCGTCGGGGGTCGCGTCAAGACCGCCCCCGGCCCCGTGCCGCACGGTTGGCACGCCCCCGCGGTGTTCTGCGCGTGTCGCCTTCCGGCGATCTCGCGACACGCATGGGAGGAGGGGTCTCGATGAGCCAGACCTGCGGGATCTGCAGCCGCCGGCTGAACGTCGGCGCGGAGATCTGCCCCGGCTGCGGGGTCCGCGTGGCGCGGCGGGGCGCCCGGCCACCGGAGGTCTCCGGTAGGTCCGCCGGCGGGGCGGTGGTGGGGCTGACCGGCATCTTCCTGCTCGGGTACTCGGCGTTCGGCTCATCGGTCGGCTACGGCATCGGCTACCTGCCGGACCTCGCCCTGATCATCGTCCTCGTGGCCGCGGCGATCCTCACCCTGCTCCACCTCGGCGGCGCCGTCCGCGGTCACACGCTGGCCGGCTTCTTCCTCGCCCTCGGCATCGCCGGCCTCGTCGACTGGCTCGCGGTGTTCGGCACCACGGCATGGGGCGTCTACGACGGGTTCCTCCCGTTCATCCTCGCGGGCATCGCGCCGCTGCTCTTCCTGGTCGCTGCCGTCGCTGCGCACACGGGTGCCACGCAGGCGGAGCTGGACCGGCGATGGATCGAGCGGAACTGGTGAGGCCCATGCCGGGTCCGTCGGGCCCCCTGCCGGGATCGCCGCCGCCGACGCCGTTCGTCCCGCGCGACGCGCGCACCCGGACCTGCCCTGCCTGCTCCGCCCGGCTCGACCTGCGCGCCGAGCTCTGCCCGGCGTGCGGCATGGAGCAGACCATGGTCCGCGGCGTGTCGCGGTCCGTCGCGGTGGTCCTCGCGCTCGTCTTCGGCAGCGTCGGGGCACACCGGTTCTACCTCGAGCGGGGCCGGTCGGGCTTCCTCTACCTGCTCTTCTGCTGGACGCTCGTCCCGACCATCGTCGGCGTGTGCGAGGGGCTGTACTACCTGACGCTCTCGGAGCGCGACTTCGCGATCCGCTATGACCCGTACAGGTGGGTGGCCCTGTGATGGATGACCGGACCGGCTCCGGGCTGCGCCACCACGTCACGGCGCAGGATGCCTCCGCCGACCTCGACACGGACGAAACGACCTGGGCGGCCGCGTGCCGGGAGCTGCGCGAGGGTCGCAAGCGCTCGCACTGGATGTGGTTCGTCTTCCCCCAGGTCGCCGGGCTCGGGCAGAGCGAGATGGCCCGGCGCTACGCGATCACGTCCCTCGCGGAGGCGCGGGCGTACCTGCGCGATCCCGTCCTGGGGCCGCGGCTGGAGGAAGCAGCCGGCGCGATCCTCGCGGCACCGGCCGACCGGGACGCCGTGGCCATCCTGGGCGAGACCGACGCCCGCAAGCTCCACGCGTCCATGACGCTCTTCCTGCGCGCCGACCCGGATCGGGCCACCTTCCGGGCGGTCCTCGACCGGTTCCACGGCGGGGAGCCGGACCCCGCGACGGACCGCATCCTCGCGGCGGAGGCGCCGGGCGCGTAGCCGGGGCGGAGCGTCCGCGGCCGGCCGCTCCGCGCAGTCGCGGTGTGCGTTACCCGACGGGTCCTCCGGCCGCCCGCTGGAAGGCGAGGTACGACGCCGCGACCGCATCCGCCGAGACGTCGAGCCAGCGGCGGCCGAGCTCCGCGTCCGCGAGGTCCGGCGAGTCTCCGTAGCCATCGATCGCCTGCCAGGAGCCCGAGCGTTCCGCCCGGAGGTCGGCGCCGAAGCGCCGCGGGTCCGTCGTCCCCGGGTCGTCGCGGTGGGGGAGAGGGTGAACGACGAGGTCCGGCCGCATCGCGAGCATGAGGGACGTCTCGAACCGACCCGCATGGCCGGGGAAGCGCCCGATGTCCGCCGCCCCCGCGGCCACGAGCGCATCCCACGCGATCGTCCACCACGACCCGGCGCCCAGGTGCACATCCGGGATCTCCAGGGCGAGGTCGCGCACGACGAGCTGGATGATCTCGTGGTTCCCGCCGTGGCCGTTCACGACGACGACCCGCCGGAAGCCGTCGGTGACGAGCGACTCGACCCCGGCACGCACCGCCCGGTAGTAGGTCTCCGTCGGAAGCGACATCGTCCCCCCGAACGGCAGGTGGTGCTGGGACGAGCCGATGCGCAGGGTCGGCGCGATGACTGTCGCGAGGCCGTCCCGCGCCGCGCGCACGGCGGCCTCGCGCGCCACCCACTCCGCGTGCATCGCGTCCGTCCCGGTCGGCAGGTGGGGCCCGTGCTGCTCCGTGGCCCCGACCGGCCAGATGACGAGCGCGCGCCCCGCCACGTCACGCAGGCGGGCGCGTGTCGCCTCCTCGAACAGGATCGGTGCGCCGTCCGTCACCCGCTGCCTCCGCGTCATCTGGGACCTGAGATATGAGATACTACCAGCGTCGAGATCGGCCGCCGCAGCAGGGAGGGACCGCACCTGACACCGACCGCATTCCGCGCGTCCCTGCGCGGGGTCGTCGCCTTTGCGCCGACGCCGTTCACGCCCGACGACCGCGTGGACCACGCCGGGCTCGCCGCCATCGTCGCGGAGCTCGCAGCCCACGGTGGCCCGGTCGCCGTCTGTGGCGCGGTCGGCGAGTACTGGTCGCTCGACCTCGCGGAGTATCGCGCGCTCATCGAGACCGCGGTGCAGGCGGTCGGCGGCCGGGTTCCGCTCATCGTCGGGATCGGGAACGGCACACGGATCGCGTCCGGGCTCGCCGAGGACGCCGCGCGCGCGGGCGCCGCCGGGCTCATGGTGGATCCGTTCTGGTTCGCCGAGCCCGCCGACGCGGGCCTCGTCGCCCACTATCGCGCGATCGCCGCCGCGAGCGGGCTGGGCGGCATCGGCTTCGCGTCGAAGGGCCAGGCGTACCGGCTCGACCAGCTCCTCCGTCTTGCGGAGGTCGACGGGGTCGTTGCGCTCAAGGAGGAGGTCGGTGACGCGGACCTCTTCGCCGCCGCGCGCGCGGCGATCGGCGACCGCTGGGCGTGGGTGAACGGGAACGCGGAGGGTCAGGCCGCGCGCTACGCGGCTCTCGGTGCGGACGCGTTCACGAGCGGCCTCATCAACGTCGCGCCTCACCTCACGCTCGCCGTCCGCGACGCCGTCGCCGGCGGGCGTCCCGAGGCGGCCGTCCCGATCGTGGAGCGGATCCGCCCGTTCGCCGCGCTCCGGGCGCGCGCGCCCGGCTACTCCACCGTCGTCATCAAGGAGGCGATGCACCTCCTCGGGAAGCCCGGCGGTGGCCGGGTCCGCCCGCCGCTCGCGCCTCTCACCGAGGCCGACCGCGCCGAGCTGCGGGGCCTCCTCACCGCGCTCGGCGCGGCGGCCTGACCTCCGATGCCGATCGCCCGCCCCGATCTCACCCGCGACCGGGTCGGCTACGCGTACGACCCGGCCCTGGCCCCGCTCCGTGTCGTGGACCCGGGCGCGACGGTCGTCGTCGAGACCCACGATGCGCGCGCCGGCCTCCTCGACGACCGGACGCCCGGGACGCTCTTCGAGCTGCCAAAGCCGCCGGCACAGGGGAACCCGATCACCGGACCGATCGCCGTCCGCGGCGCGCGACCGGGGGACGCCCTCGTCGTCACCATCCTCGGCATCGACGTCGCCGACGCGGGCTGGGCCGGCGGACACGCGCACGTCAACCCTCTCGCGCCCGGCCGCGTCCCGCGCCCGCTCGGCCGACGGGTCGCCATCCGCGATGGCCATGTCCACTTCAGCGAGCGGTTCGTCCTGCCGCTCCGTCCCATGATCGGCTGCCTGGGGACCGCTCCTGCGCCGGAGGCCGGCGCGGAGCCGCCGTCCTCCGGCCGGATGGGTCGCTACGGCGGCAACATGGACCAGCCCGTCGTCGCTGCCGGCGCATCCGTGCACCTCCCGGTCGCCGTCGCGGATGCGCTCCTCTACGTCGGCGACATCCACGCCGTCCAGGGCGATGGCGAGCTCTCCGGTGTGGGCCTGGAGGTCGCCGCGACCGTCACGCTCCGCATCGACCTCCTTCCCGGACGCGCGCCGACCTGGCCGTGGGCGGTCTGGGCCGACCGGATCGCGGTGATGACTGCCGACGACGACTTCGTCGCAGCGCGCAGGGAGGCCTGCGAGGCGATGGTCGGCGCGCTCGAGCGGGCATATGGGATCGAGCCCGCGGAGGCGATGGCGCTCCTCTCCGTGGCCGGTGACATGCGGATGGGCCAGACGATGGGCCGCGGTCCGATGACGCTCCGCCTGGAGCTGCCCCGCTTCGACGGCCTGGAGCCCGCATGATCGTCGACGTCCACACCCACGTCATGTGGTACCCCGACCATATCGGCGAACGCTTCGCGCAGGAGGCGCTCGCGTCCAAGCTCGTGAAGCTGCGGATGAGCGGCGGCGCCGCGTACAGCGCGAGCCTCGACCTCCATTCCTACGATTCGACCCCGGCGCAGCATTGGGCGGCGAGCACGACCGCGGACAGGGTCGTCGTCTTCGGCCTGCAGGCGAAGGCGACCGGCGTCTGGGTCCCGAACGAGGTGATCGCGGACTACGTGCGGCTTCACCCCGAGAAGCTCGTCGGCTGGGCCTCGGTCGATCCGGGCGAGCCGGACGCGATCGACCGCCTGCGCCACGCGGTGAATGACCTCGGGTTGCGGGGTCTGAAGGTCGGTCCCGCCTACCAGCACTTCGACCCGACGGACCGGGCCCACTGGCCGTTCTTCGCCGAGGTCGAGCGGCTCGGCATCCCCACGATCTGGCACCAGGGGACGACCTTCCCGAGCCAGGCGCGTCTGCGGATCTCCACGCCACTGCTCCTCGAGGACCTCGCGATGGCCTTCCCGGGGATGCGCATGATCGTCGCGCACCTGGGGCACCCCTGGGAGGAGGACCTCGTCGCGCTCATCCGCAAGGCGCCGAACGTGTGGGCGGACAACAGCGCCTGCCATTACCGTCCGTGGCGCTACTGGCAGGCGATGGCGACCGCCCTCGAGTACGGGGTCACCCACAAGATCCTGCTCGGCTCGGACTTCCCGAGCGGCACCGTGGACAACGTGATCGACGGGCTGCGGCGGGTGAACGCCCCCGTCGAGGGGACCCGGCTGCCGCACATCCCCGAGAACGTCATCGAGGCGATCATCCACGAGAACTGGAAGGGAGTGTTCCCCGAGTGGGCCTGACGATCACGTCCGTCGAGGCGATCCCCGTCCGCGCACCGCGTGCGAAGCCGATGATCTCCGCGGGAAGCGGTGCGCCGCTCCGCGTGAGCGACTTCGGCATCGTCCGGATCCGCACGAGCGACGGCATCGAGGGGGTCGGCGAGATCTCCATGAACGGTGGCCGCACCGGCGCCATCCAGTGTGACGATGTCGAACGCCTCATCGGCCCGGCGATCGTGGGCAAGGACCCGACCCAGCTGCGGTCGCTCGTCGCGCTCATTGACCGGACGCTCGACGGTTCGGAGCCCGCGAAGGCGGGCGTGGAGATGGCCCTCCTCGACATCACCGGCAAGGTCCGCGGGCTGCCCGCCTCCGAGCTCCTGGGCGGCCGTGTCCGCGAGCAGGCGCACATCCGCTGGGGCCTCGCCTTCGGCGACCCGGACGACGGCGTGAAGGAGGCGGCGAGCTGGGTGGCGCAGGGCGTCCGCACGATCAAGGTCAAGATCGGCCGGCCCGGGACGGGGCTCGACGAGACGATGGTCCGGGCGATCCGCGAGGGGCTCGGGGACGCGATCAACGTGATGGTCGACGCGAACTCCGGGTATCCCTCGCCGATGCTTGCCGTCCAGGAGCTCCGGGTGCTCGAGCGGTACCGCCTCCAGCTCGTCGAGCAGCCGGTCCACCGGCGCCACGTGGAGCAGATGGCGTACGTGCGGTCCCGGATCGGGACGCCCGTCCTCGCCGACGAATCGATGCGCCACTGGTCGGAGGCATTCGACGTCGCGCGCGCGGAGGCCGCCGACGTCCTCGCGATCTACGTCTGCGAGGCGGGCGGGATGCTCGCCGCGGCGAAGGCGGCAGCGATCGGGGAAGCGGCGGGCCTCCAGGTGACGCTGGGCAGCCAGTGTGAGCTCGGCATCGGGACCGTCGCGATGGCGCACGTCGCGGTCTGCCTGCCGAACCTCGGCTACGAATCGGACATCAGTGGCCACCTTCGCTACCCGGTGGACATCATCCGCGAGCGGCTCGACTACGCCGACGGCGCCGTCCGCCCGCCGGACCGTCCCGGCCTCGGTGTCACGATCGACGAGGACGTCCTCGCCCGCTGGCGCCTGGACCGCTGACCCGATGGCCGTGCAAGCGGGAAGCACCTCGTCGGGGACGCTCTTCCAGCCCGCGGAGCTGCGCTCGCTCCGGGACCTCGCCTACGAGGACATCCGCGACGCGATCCTGTCGGGCGCGCTGCCGCCCGGGCGACGGATCAAGGAGCGCGACGTCGCCGCCCAGATGGGCATCTCGACGACGCCGGTGAAGGAGGCGCTCCGGCGGCTGGAGCAGGAGGGGCTCGTCGTCTCCCAGCCGCGGCGCGGCGCCGTCGTCTCCACCCTCGTCGAGATCCCCGTCGAGGAGATCGAGGAGATCCGGGGGATGCTCGAGGCGATGGCCGCCCGGCTCGCCACGACGCGGATGACGGACGCGGAGCTGGCGCGCCTCCGGGAGGTCGTGGGCGAGATGGCGAACCTCACGCGTGACATGCGCGAGCCGCAGTCGCGCATCGAGGGGGTGAACGTCTTCCACCAGCTCATCCGGGACGGTGCGGGGAACGCCTTCATCGCGCGCTTCGTGGAGACGCTCCTGCCCTTCGAGCGGGTCCACCGCCCCGAGTACCTCGACCCGGACGAGGCGGCGCGGATCCTCCGCGAGCACGAGGAGATCGCCGCCGCGCTCCTCGCCCGTGACGCCGTGCTCGCCGAGCGCCGGATGGCCGACCACTTCGCGGGTGCCAGCGCCTACTGGCGCGCCGTCCGCTCGGCCGAGGTGGGCGGCGGCTGACCCTCGCGGCCGTGCCGCTGCGTCAGCCCGGTCGTGGCGCGATCACGCCACCGGGATACCGGACGAAGACCGTCGGGTCGTAGAGGGGAACGATGTGCCGCGCCGTCCGCAGCACGCGCGCGTTCGTCGCGGCCATCTCCTCGAAGGATTCGTTCAGGCCGAGCGCGATGCCCTCCTCGATGTTCTCGTAGACGAAGAACGAATCGGAGATGGCGACGGTCCCGACGCTCGTCTCCACCTCCACCACGAGCGAGGAGCGGTGGTGGACGCCGCCGTGCCAGGTCCGCAGGCCCGGTGCGATCTCCTGCTCGTCCTCGAGGAGCGCCACCCGGTCCCAGCCGTCGGTGACGAGGTGGACGAGCGTGTCGCGGGAGAACGCTCCACGCGAGTCGTGGGGGTGCGTGTGCGTCGTGTGGTAGTGCACCCAGCCACGCTTCGAGAGGTGGATCCGCGCGTGTGGGAAGTCGCGCAGCGTGTCCGTGGTATAGCGGACGATCGGTGTCACGATGATGTCCGTGACGTCGTCCGGCCGGACACCCGCCGCGGCAAGCGCCGGGACCTGGAGCTCGTCGGGGGACCGCACGATCGCGCCGCGCGTCCCCGGCTCGCCCCACATGATCGCCCCCGGGTACTCCGCACGGAGCGCGCCGAGGTCGTCCGGCAGTGCGGTGTTCACGAGGATCGTCCGGCCGTGCCCCTCGATGAGGATGCGCTGCAGCCGCAGCGAGATCCACTCGTCCCAGCGGCGCATCCAGAAGACCGCCGGGCCGGGCTCCTCGAACGTGCCCACGCTCAGGCTCCGGACTCCCCAACGCATCGTCATCCCTCCACCTCGATCGGCCGACCTTCGCGCATCGATCGGTCCGCGGCGAGCGCCACGGCGAGCGCCGAGCGCGCCTCCGCGAGCGTCACCGGCCACGCCTGCCGGCCCGGATCCCGAACGCCCGCCAGGAACGCCTCGAGCTCCGTCCGGTAGAGCCCGTACGGCACGCCGGTGGGATCGCGGTAGGCGAGCGTGCCGGGGAAGCGCGTCACTCCCGGGCCGACGATCCCCGTCTCCGGCTGGCGGGCGTCGATCCATGCCAGCCCGGCCGCACCCTGGAACGAGAAGACGTGGTCGGAGGCATAGCCGAGCGCCGACGGCATCGTCCAGGACGTCGCGTAGGTGCCGACTGCCCCGTCGCGGAAGCGCACGGTGATGGCGACGGAATCGACGAGCCCGGGGCCCAGCACGCCGGTCGCGCTCGCTTCCCCGTAGACCCGGACGATCGGTCCGGCGAGCCACTGGAAAAGGTCGAAGACGTGGACGCCGTTCTCGTTCGCGAGCGTCGTCCGTCCGGCCAGCACGCGCCCCTCGTAGTCCGGCACGTTGCCGCGTGCGGTGAGCTGGACCGCGGCGCCGAGCTCGCCGGCGTTGACGGCCGCCGCGATCGCCGCGTAGCGCGGATCGACGCGGTACATGTGACCGATCACGAGGTGAGCGCCCGGGCGCGAGCCGAGCGCGACGATCGCATCGGCGTCCTCGAGCGTGTGCGCGACCGGCTTCTCGCACAGGACGGCGAGGCCCCGCGCGAGCGCGGCCGCGACCGCCGTCCGATGGTGCGCCTGGGGAGTCGCGATGACGACCGCCTCGAGCCCGGGCGTGTCGAGCGCCGCGTCGAGGTCGGCGACGAGCGGCACGCCCGGCGGCAGGACCGCGGCCACCGACGGGTCCGTGTCGC
>JBJTJV010000088.1:0-10079 GCA_046352645.1 Chloroflexota bacterium
GTCCGCGGGCGCGATGCCGATCCGCCGGCACGCCTCCCGGTAGATCCCCGGCGCGGGCTTGGGCTCCGCGTCGTCGCTCGTGGCGACCGCATCGAGGAAGCGCCCGAGGCCCGTCGCCGCGAGCGCGATCTCCACGAGCTCGCGCCGGGGATCTACCTGGAGGCGTGCCGGCGGATCGGCATCGCGCCCGCGGACGCGGTCGCGCTCGAGGATTCGCCGACGGGGATCCGCGCCGCGAAGGCGGCGTGGCTCGCCTGCGTCGGCATCCCGTCCGAGATGCCGGAGGCGCTCGCGGAGGCGGACCGCGTCGTCGGCTCGCTGCTCGACCTCATCGCACCCGCGGCCTGAGCGCGGGCACCCGGGCCGGGAGCGTCAGGCGGCCCAGCGCAGGACGAGCAGGTCGAGCCGCCGGGCCATCGCGACGAGGCCGGCGCGGATCTCCGGGCTGAGCGGCCGGTACGGGTGGCGCGGCGCCTCGCTCGCGAGGATGCCCCCCTCGGCCATGAGCGCCTTGGTCGCCATGAGACCGCACAGCTTGTTCTCGTAGATGATCAGCGGGACGCCGCGCTCGTACTCCGCGGTCGCCCCCGCGATGTCGCCGGCGTGCCACAGGTCCCAGGTCCGCCGGAGCACGTCGATCGTCGTGCAGCCGGGCATCGTGCCGGTCGCGCCCGCGGCAAGGTCGGCGAGGAGGGTGATCGATTCCTCCCCGTCGAAGGGTCCTGCGATCGCATCGCCGCCGAGCGCGACGAGCGCCCGCAGCTTGTCCGCCGCGACGCCGTGCTCGAGCTTGAAGTACGCCACCTGGGGGACCTCCCGGGCGAGGCGGGCAAGGAAGGCGGCGGTGAGGACGGTGCCGGACATGGGTGCGTCCTGGACCATGATCGGGATGCTCGTCGCGTCGGCGATCGCCGCGTAGTGGTCGCGGATCTCCTGCTCGGCGACACGCAACGTGGCGCCGTGGTACGGCGGCATGACCATGACCATCGCTGCGCCCGCGGCCTCCGCGCGGCGGCTCCGCTCGGCCGCGATCCGCGTGCCGTAGTGGCTCGTGGTGACGATCACCGGGACCCGCCCGGCGACGTGGTCGATGATCGTCGTCGTGAGCGTGTCGCGCTCCGCGTCGGCCAGCGAGAACTGCTCGGAGTAGTTCGCGAGGATGCAGATCCCGTCCACGCCCGCGGCGATGAGGTAGTCCACGACCCGGCGCTGGCTCGCGAGATCGAGGTCGCCCGATGCGCTGAACGCGGTCGGCGCGATCGGGAAGATGCCGCGGAAGGGGGCCACGGGCGGTGCTCCTCTGTGTCCGGCGGACGGCCGGCGCGCGCGACCCCGGCGGGTGCGACCGGCCCATCATCGCCCGGCCGGGGCGTCCGTGCGTGGCAGCCACGCTCGCGATGCGCCATCGTCAGCGGGTGCAGGTCGATCCGGGCTTCCTCGTCCTCCTCGGTGCCGGCGCGCTCGCGTACGTCGTCCGGGGGATCACCGGCGGCGCGAGCGCGATCGTCTTCAACGCGCTCTTCGGCCTGGCGCTCGCGTTCCACCTCACGGGCGGCCTCGGCCTCCTCGACGGGCTCGTCTGGGTCGCCCTCGGCGACCTCGTCACCGGGTTCGTCCTGCTCATCGTCCTCCGGCGCGAGATCCGGATGGAGCCGTTCCTCCGGCGCTTCCTCGCCACGAGCCTGCCCTTCTCCATCGCGATCACGCTCCTCCTGCCCCGCATCGAGGTCCGCCTCCTCGCGCTCGGCCTCGGCGCCGCGCTCGTCCTCGCCGGGCTCTACCTCGTCACACGCCGGACGATCCGCCCGTGGGACGCGGCGACCCTGCTCCGGCGGGCCGGCCCATGGGGGGTCGGGGCGGGCATCCTGAGCGGGCTCTACGGGATGGCCGGGCCGGTGACAGTGGTCTTCCTCGCGCACGCGGGCGGTGACCCGTCCCGCTTCCGCGCGCGCCTCACGACGCTCTCGGTCTTCTGGAGCAGCGCACGTGTCCTCGCGCTCCTCGCCGCGGGCCTCCTCGACGTCACCGGCGTGGTGCGCTTCGGCCTCACCGTCCCCGCGATCCTCGCCGGGCTCGGCATCGGCTACCTCCTCCACCCGCACGTGGGCCCCGGGCCCTTCCGGGTGGGGCTCGGCGCCACGGTCGCCACCGCGGGCATCCTCCTCGTCCTCCGGACGCTCGGTGTCGGCGGGTAGACTCGCGCCCATGCCGAACGACCCCGCCGCCCCGCCCGCTCGTCTCCCCTTCGCCGACCGCGTCGCGCTCGTGACCGGCGGTGCGAGCGGCATCGGCCGCGCGATCTCCGAGCGCCTCGCCGCGGGTGGCGCGCGCGTCGCGATCGTGGACCGGAACGCGGAGGCGGCACGCGCCGTCGCGGCAGCGATCGGCGGCCATGCGGTCATCGCGGACCTCGTCGCGCCGGGGGCCGCGGCCGGGGCGGTCGCGGAGACCGCCGCGGAGCTCGGCGCGCCGCTCATCCTCGTGAACGGCGCGGGCTACCAGCACGTCGCGCCGATCGCCGACTTCCCCGCGGACCGCTGGCGGGACATGCTCGAGCTGATGCTCACCGTGCCCTTCCTCCTCACCCAGGCGGCCTGGGGCGGGATGGTCGCCGCGGGCTGGGGCCGGATCGTGAACCTCAGCTCGATCCACGGGCTGATCGCATCGCCGAACAAGTCCGCCTACACGGCCGCGAAGCACGGCCTCGTCGGGCTCACGCGCGCCACGGCGCTCGAGGGCGGCGCCCACGGGATCACCGCGAACGCGATCTGCCCCGCGTACGCGCGGACACCGCTCGTCATGGGCCAGGTCGGCGATCTCGCGCGCACCTCCGGCATCCCGGAGGACCGCGTCGTGCAGGAGGTGATGCTCGCGCCCGCGGCGGTGAAGCGGCTGATCGACCCCGCGGAGATCGCCGAGCTCACCGCGTACCTGTGCACGGACGCCGCCGCGAGCATGTCCGGCGCCGCGATCCCGCTCGACGGCGGCTGGACGGCACGCTGACGCGGCACGGGCACGGCACGGGCCGCGCGGTCGGCGCAGGCCGCGCGCGCAGCACGGCCGCTTCCCCCATCATCTGGCGATGCTCACGCAGGTCCTCGTCGGCGCCGTCGCGATCGTGGTGGCCGCGCTCATCGTCCCCGGCTTCGGCATCCGCTGGGGGAAGGAGCCGCTCGGCGCGGTCCTCACCGCGGGCGCGCTCGGCCTGATCTTCGGCCTCGTGAACGCGTGGCTCCGGCCGATCCTCCGGCTCGTCTCCCTGCCCCTCAACCTCGTCACGCTCGGGCTCTTCTCGTTCGTGGTGAACGCGGGCCTGCTCCTCCTCGTCGCGGCGATCGCGGACATCGCACTGCCGGGCAAGCCGCGGCTCGTGCTCGGGGGCTTCCCGCCGACGCTCGACGCGGAGGCGCTCGTGGCGGCCGTCCTGGGCTCGCTCGTGGTGAGCGCGGCCGCGACCGTGCTCTCCGTCCTCTCGCCGCGCGCCTGAGCGCGCCCGGGGCGCCGGGCCGGGTCAGCCCGCGGCGCCGAGCTCCGCGCCGTCGAGCCAGGCCGCCACGTTCCGGCCGAGGTCGCCCACGTGGTAGCCGCCCTCCTGGAGGATGACGAGGCGGGCACCCGTCGCCGCGACGCGCGCGCCGATCCGCCGGTAGCCGTCCGTGGTGAGCCCGAGGTCACCGATCGGGTCCGCCCGGTACGTGTCGATGCCGAGGCTCACGACGACGATCCCGTCGTGGCGGCCCGCAAGCCAGTCGAGACCGGTATCGAGGGCGTCGAGGTAGGCATCGTCGTCCGTGCCGGCGGGCAGCGGGATGTTCCGCGTCGCGCCCGCGCCCGTGCCGCCTCCGGTCTCGCCGGGGAAGCCGGAGAAGTACGGGTAGGCGCGGTGCGGGTCCGCGTGCAGGGAGAGGTACGGCACGTCCGCGCGCTCCCAGAAGATCTGCTGCGTCCCGTTCCCGTGGTGGTAGTCCACGTCGAGGATGCCGACCCGCCCGGCGCCCCGCGCCACGAGGTGCTCCGCGACGATGGCCGCGTTGTTCAGGTAGCAGTAGCCCCCGGCCATCGCGCGCGCGGCATGGTGGCCGGGCGGGCGGCAGAGCCCGTAGGCGGCGGGCGCACCCGCGAGCACGGCCTCGGCCGCGGTGAGCGCGACATCGGCCGCGGCGCGCGCAGCGGGCCACGTCCCCGCCCCGATCGCGCTCATCGTGTCGAAGACCCAGTAGCCGGCGGCACCGATCGCACCGTCCGGCCGCTCGGCCTCGGGCATCCCCGCGTGGTAGCGGGTGAGCGGGAACGTGTCCGGGATGAGCGGCCCCGGGTGGCCGGCCGCCACCCAGCCCTCCCAGGCGCGCGCGAGCCAGGCGAGGAGGCCGGGGTCGTGGACGGCCGCGAGCGGCGCGTCACCGAACGGGGTCGGCGGGACGATCCGGTGGCGCGGCTCGGCCCGGAGCGCAGCGAGGATGGCATCGGCCCGCGCGGGGATCTCCAGCGCGGGCACGATGCGGCCCGCCTGGACCTCGTGGCCGGGGTCGTGGTCCGCGTGGATCGGCGCATGGACGACCTGCATGGCGTCGATGGTACCCGGAGCCATCCGCGAGGCGGCGCGCCGGTCGCGGATGGCCTAGAGTCCGGGGCATGCCGCGCCGCCTCTTCCTCTTCGACGACCCCGACCGCTTCGTCACCGGCACCGTCGGCCGACCCGGCAGCCGGACCTTCTTCCTCCAGGCGATCCAGGGCCGCCGCATCGCGTCCGTGACCCTCGAGAAGATGCAGGTCGCCGCGCTCGCGGACAGGCTCGACGCGATCCTCGCCGAGCTCGACCGGCGCGGCATCGTGGACCTGGCGGACACGAGCCCGCGCGGGGACGACGACCGCTCGCTCGACGAGCCGCTCCGGGACGAGTTCCGGGTGGGCACGATGACGATCTCCTGGGACCCGGAGGCGGACGACCTCGTCCTCGAGGCGCGCGCGCTGACCGAGGATGACCTCGCGGACGACGACGAGGAGGAGGACGAGGACGGACCGGACCTCGAGGTGACCGCGGACGCCGCGGCCCCGGACGCGGACGAGGACGAGGACGCGGACGACCCCGACGGGCCGGACCTCCTGCGCGTCCGGCTCACGCCCGCGCTCGCGCTCGGCTTCACCCGCCGGGCGGAGCGGGTGATCTCCGCCGGCCGGCCGCCCTGCCCGTTCTGCGGCCGTCCGCTCGACGCGCAGGGGCACCGCTGTGCGGACCGCCCCGGCAGCCTCCTGAACTGACCCCACCCGGGCGCGACGGATCCCCGGCGTGACCTGGCAGGCCGACGTCCCGGTCGGTACGGACGCGGCGCTCGCGGCGCTCCGGGACGGGGCGATCACCGTGCGCGGCCGGATCGCCGAGGCATCCAACGCGACGCTCCTCTGCCGGCTGCGGTCGCCCGAGCCGCTCGCGGACGGGACGCGCACGCTCCACGCGGTCTACAAGCCGATCCGCGGCGAGCGTCCCCTGGCGGACTTCCCGGACGGCACGCTCGCGGGCCGCGAGCTCGCCGCGTGGGAGCTCTCCGAGGCGCTCGGCTGGTCGATCGTGCCGCCGACGATCCTGCGCGACGGGCCGCACGGCCCGGGCGCGCTCCAGCTCTGGATCGAGACGGACCCGGACGCGGACGTCCTCCTGATGATCCTCGCCCGGGACCCACGGCTCCGGCGCATCGCCCTCTTCGACCTCGTGGCGAACAACGCGGACCGCAAGGGCGGGCACCTGCTCCCCGTGGACGGCGCGCGTGTGCACGGCTGCGACCACGGCATCTGCTTCAGCGTCGAGCCGAAGCTCCGGACGGTCCTGTGGGCGTGGCAGGGCGAGCCGCTGACGGACGCCGAGCGGGCCGACCTCGGCCGCGTCGGCGCGGAGCTCGGGGGATCGCTCGGGGAGCGCCTGCGGGACGCGCTCGCAGCGGAGGAGATCGCGGCCACGGGCGCGCGGATCGCGGCGCTGCTGGCGGAGGGCCGCTTCCCGGCGCCGGACACGGACCGACGCGTCTACCCCTGGCCGCTCTTCTAGCGCCGTCGGCCACCCGAAAGTCCTGCTGCACGCTCCGGCCCGACGCGCTACCTTCCCGCCCATGCGCAGCATCCGAACCGCCGTGGCGTGCAGCGTCCGCAGGGCCGGCACGTCCCTCCTCGTCCTCACCCTCCTGCTCGCGGGCGCCGCACCGGCGTCGGCCGCCGTCTCGCTCGAGCTCGTCGCGAACGGCTTCCTCGCGCCGGTCGGCGTGACGAACGCCGGCGACGAACGGCTCTTCGTCGTGGAGCGCGCGGGCAGGATCCGCGTCCTCGCCCCCGCAGGCTCCGGCTGGACGAACGGCGTCACCTTCCTCGATCTCCGCGACAAGGTACGGACGGGCGGCGAGGAGGGCCTCCTCGGCCTCGCCTTCCACCCCGACTACGCCACGAACCGGCGCTTCTACGTCTACTACACGAACACCGCGGGGAACGGCGTGGTCGCCGAAGACCGCCGACGGGTGAACGACCCGCAGCGCGCCGCGCCGAAGTCCGCGCGCACCGTGCTGCGCCTGGGCCAGCCCGCGTCCACGCACAACGGCGGCTGGATCGGCTTCTCCGGGCAGAACCTCCTCATCGCCCTCGGTGACGGCAGCGTGAACGCACAGGACGCCCAGGACCTGACGATGCTCCGGGGCAAGATCCTGCGCATCGACCCGCTCGACCCGGATGGCCCGGGGCCGCAACGCTACGCGATCCCGGCCGGGAACCCCTACGTCGGCATCGCCGGCCGCGACGAGGTCTGGCTGTACGGCCTGCGGAACCCCTGGCGGGCCTCCGTGGACCCGGAGACCGGCGACCTCTGGATCGGCGACGTGGGCCAGGACTGCCGCGAGGAGGTCACGCGCGTGCCGGCCGCACCCACCGTCCGCGACCTCGGCTGGCCGCGGGTGGAGGGCGCGCACGACGCGCTGGACAACTGGCTGGCGGGATGCGCAAGCCAGGACCTGTGCACCACCGACTGCGGCTTCCTGCCGATCGCGGAGATCCCCCACCCGGGCGCCTGCTCGGTGATCGGCGGGCACGTCAGCAGACGGGAGGGGGCAGCGCTCAACGGTCGCTACGTCTTCGCGGACCTCTGCCTCCAGACGGTCTGGGACGTCCCGGCCACGCGGACGCTCGGCCCGCTCCCGGACGGGTCGTCGGTGGGCGTCTCGGTCGTCTCCTTCGGCACGGGGGCGGACGGCCGGATCTACGCGGTGAACGGCTGGGGCAGCGGCGCGGGCAGCGTCTGGTACGTCACCGGCTCCTAGGCGCCACGGCGCACAGCGACGGGGCGTCGTCCACCCGCGCGCGTCACGGGCTGCAAACGGTTCCGGGACCGGCTAGGATGCGCGGACCAGCACGCAGGAGGGGTCGATGACGGACCAGATCGCGGCACAGCGCCTGACGGGCGAGTGGATGACGCCCCGGCGTCGCTTCCTGTCCGCCATGTTCCGGGGGCGCGTGGACAAGGTCCCCGCGCTCACGCTCAGCTCCGTCGTCACCCTCGAGATGATGGAGGCGAGCGACGCCTGGTTCCCCGAGGCGCACCTCGACGCGGAGAAGATGGCGCGCCTCGCCGCGACCGCGCACGACATCCTGGGCATGGACACGATCATGCCGGTCTTCCACTCCCAGCTCGAGGCGCACGCGATGGGCGCCCCCACGGAGTGGGCCGAGAAGGACAACTGGCCGAGCACGTCGAGCTACACGATCGACGACCCGGACCAGATCGTCGTCCCGAAGGACCTCCTCCAGAAGCCGACCATGGTCGCCGCGACCGGCGCGATCCGCCTCCTCCGCCAGCGCTACCCGGACGTCGGGATCGTGGGCAAGGTCTACGGGCCGTGGTCGGTCGGCTACGCGCTCGTGGGCATCGAGAACTTCCTCATCGACGTGATGCTCGAGCCGGACAAGATCAAGCGGTACCTGGACAAGATCCTGCCCGCCTGCCTTGCCTCGGCCCGCGCGCAGTTCGAGGCCGGCGCGGACGCGGTGATGTGGTGCGACCACACGACCGGCGACCTCTGCCGCGCGGAGACCTACCGCGACTTCCTCCTCGAGATGCACCAGCGGATCTCCGCGGAGATGGGCGGCCCGAGCGTCTTCCACTGTTGCGGCAAGTGCACGGACCGCGTGGACTACTTCGCGGAGGCCGGCTGGGACGTCTTCCACTTCGAGTCGCAGGTGGACATCCTCGAGGCCCGTGCCGTCGCCGGCGACCGGATCTCGCTCTTCGGCAACCTGAACAACCCGACGCTGCTCTACCAGGGCACGGCGGAGGACGTCTACAAGGCGTGCTGGGACCTCCTCGACAAGGGCGTGGACGGCCTTGCGCCGGAAGGCTCCGTCCCGCTCATCACCAAGCAGGACCGGCTCAAGGCGATCAACCAGGCGGCCACCGACTGGTCGAATGCCCACCGGCCGAACGGGCGGACCATCGAGCGGCCTCCCGTGGACTACCCCACGCCGGACCCCAAGAACATCGGCACGTTCGCCGCATCGGCGAGCTGAGCCGGGACTGCACCAGGGAGAGACACGCAGCCATGGCGGATTTCGCGGCCCTCCAGCAAGCGGTCGAGATCGGCGACCGCGACACCGCGGTGCGGATCACCCAGGAGGGGATCGACGAGGGCGTCGCCCCGGACGCGATCCTCAAGTGGATGACGGACGCGATGGAGGTCGTCGGCGGGCGCTTCGCCCGCCAGGAGCTCTTCGTCCCCGAGATGCTCATCAGTGCCCGCGCGATGAAGGGTGCGGTCGCGCTCCTCGAGCCGCTCCTCGTCGCGGGCGGGATCCAGCCCGATTCCACCGCGGTCATCGGGACGATCAAGGGCGATCTCCACGACATCGGCAAGAACCTCGTCGCGATGATGTGGAAGGGCGGCAACATCCGGGTCATCGACCTCGGGGTGAACGTCGCGCCCGAGAAGTACGTCGCCGCCGCGATCGAGCACAAGGCCGACCTCATCGGCATCTCCGCGCTCCTCACGACCACGATGGGCGGCATGAAGAACGTCGTGGAGCTCGTCCGCTCCACGCCGGAGATCGCGAACGTTCCGGTGATCGTGGGCGGCGCGCCGGTCACGCCCGAGTTCGCGAACCAGGTCGGCGCGACCGGCTGGGCGCCGGACGCCGCGTCCGCCGTGATGAAGGCGCGCGAGCTGATCTCCACCTTCCAGAAGGGCGCCGGCGCGCGCGCCTGACGCGACGGATGGCGGGCGCACCGGGCTCGCTCCCCTCCCCGGCCGACGGCGGCCGGCCGCTGCGCATCCGCGCCATCGCCTGCGACATCCTGCTGCGGCCGGTCGACCTTGCCGCCGCGACGTCGCCGCACATCGTGGATGTCGTGGATCTCACGGCGGCGCTCCACGTCGCACCGGCGACGCTCCGGGAGCGGATCCAGGAGCAGATCGACGCGGTGCCCCCCGGGTACGACGCGATCGTGCTCGCCTACGGGCTGTGCGGCGGCGCGACCGCGGGCATCGTGGCGCGCGACATCCCGGTCGTGCTCACCCGCGCCCACGACTGCATCACGATCTTCCTTGGCAGCCGGGAGCGCTACCGCGCGGAGTTCGAGGCGACGCCGGGCACCTACTGGTACGTGGCGGACCAGGTCGATCGCGGCAACGCCCTGAAGGGCTGGCTGCTCGGCGACGCGGCCCGCGCGGAGGACGCCCAGGCGACGTCCGCGGAGTACGTCCGGCGCTATGGGGAGCAGAACGCCGCCTACCTGATGGAGACGCTCGGGGGCTGGAGCGAGCGGTACGAGCGCGGTGCATTCCTGGATACCGGGCTTCCGGCGAGCGCCGCCGAGGCCCGCGCGCAGGCGGAGGCCGAGGAGCGCGGCTGGCGCTTCGAGAAGGTCGTCGCCGACCTCCGGCTCGTCCGCGACCTCGTGGACGGACGCTGGGACGACGACCGCTACCAGGTGCTCCGACCCGGCGAGACGCTGCGGATGACGTGGGACGACGCGATCATGGGGCCGAGCGCAGGAGCGCCCGACCCCGCAGCCGCGAGCGGGGACGCCTGACCGACGCGGGCCCGCGCCCGCACCC
>JBJTJV010000089.1:0-8242 GCA_046352645.1 Chloroflexota bacterium
GCCTCGCCGGTCGTGCTCGCGGTCCAGATCGTGCTCCTGGGGCTCGGGCTGGGGCTGGGGCAGCCGCTCACGCTCGCGTGGGTCGCGGCGACCTCGCCGCCGGATGCGATGAGCTGCGCGACGCGGTTCCCCGTCAGGCGGACGGCGATCGCGGTGCCCATCGCATCCGGCGGCGAGGTCGCCGCGACCCACGCGAGCGTGAGCGGCTGCCCCAGCCCCAGCCCGAGCCCCAGGAGCACGATCTGGACCGCGAGCACGACCGGCGAGGCCGTGAGCGGGATCGTCAGGTAGGCGAAGGCCGCGACCGCGATGACGACACGCAGCGCCCGGCCGTCGCCGAGCTTCCGGGCGACCCGGCCGGTGAGGACGCGGGCGCCGATCGCCGTGGCCGAGCGGAGCGCAAGGAGCGCGGCCACCGTCTCCACGCCGAGCCCGTTCGCCTCGCCGTACGCGGGCAGGAAGACGATGAGCATGTCCACGCCGAGGTTGATGGCGAGGGACGCGACCATCGTCCGGCCCATCCCCGGCCAGCGCAGGATCGTCATCGCCGGGACCCAGGGCGCCCGCGTACCGTCCGCGCCGACCCGCGGCGCGCCACCCTCGTGGACCATGATCCATGCCGCGAGCCCCACGCCCGCGATGCCCGGCGCCACGAGGAGCAGCGACCCGAGGAGGAGCGCGCTCCCATCCGCGCCGGCCGCGACGATCGCCCCGCCCGCGATCGGCCCGAGCAGCTGCCCGACCGCTGCACCCGCGGCGTAGTGCCCGAACCGGCCGCTCCGCGCCGCCTTCGTGGGGAACCAGCGTCCGACGAGCGTCTGGCTCGCGATCACGGACATCAGCTGGCCGATGCCGAGCGCGGCCTGGGAGAGTGCGAGGAGCGCGAGGGTATCGGCGGCGAGGGTGAGGAGCGTCGCTGCCGCCATGAGGATGCCGCCGAGGACGAGGAAGAGCGGCTCGCCGTGGCGGTCGGTCAGCCGCCCGAGCGGGACGGCGAGGAGCACCGGGAGGATGGCGAAGGCTGCCGCGACCACGCCGAGCGCGAAGGCGTCCGCACCGAGGTCCAGCGCGCGGTACGAGGCCACGAGCCGGATGCCCAGGATGAGCGCGTTCACGATCGTCGCGACGGCGACAAGCGCGGGGAAGCTGGTCGGGTGGGGGGACGCGGTCCCCGGCTGCGCGGCGGTCACGGAAGGGGCAGGATAGCGACCGGCGGCGCACCTCCGGTGGTCCGTCCGGCCCCGGCGCGGCGCACCCGGACGTGCCACGCTCGGCGCGTCGCACGAGGGAGGCGATGGACGGCTTCGGATCGGGACGACGACGCCACCACGGCCGGCCGGAGGGGCCGGTCGTCATCCACGCGTGGAGCGCGGCCGGCGGCCTCGTGTCTCTCGACGGCCCGGACGCGATCGCCGCGGCCGCGGCCGATCCGGCGGTCCGGCTCTGGGTGGACCTCGAGGACGCGTCCGAGGAGACGCTCCTGCGCGTCGGTGCGGCCCTCGGCATCCACGAGCTCGTCCTCGAGGACATGGCGCACCGGAACCAGCGCGCCAAGGTCGAGCACACGGACGGGACGATGCACCTCGTCCTCTTCGCGCTCACCTACGCGAACCGGGTCCACGCGCACGAGATCGACATCGTCGTGGGCGAGCGCTTCCTCGTCTCCTCGCACCCGCCCGGCTGGCGTCCGGCGGAGACGATCGACCTCGCCCGCCGGGGCATCGACCACTACCTCTCCGAGGGGACCGACTTCCTCCTCTACGCGATCGTCGACCCGATCGTGGACGGCTACTTCCCGCTCATGGACCACCTCTCCGACGAGATCGACAGCCTGGAGGACCAGGTCGTCACGCAGCCGTCCCGGCCCGTCCTGGAGCGGCTCTTCCGGATCCGCCGCGAGCTTCTCCGGGTCCGCCACACGGTGAGCCCGGAGCGCGAGATCCTCAACCAGCTCACGAACCGCGAGAACCCGCTCATCGCGCCGGACCGGATCCTCTACTTCCGCGATGTCTACGACCACCTCATCCGCGTGACCGACGAGCTGGACACGCATCGCGAGCTCGTCTCCGGCGCGCTCGAGGCGTATCTCTCGACGGTGAACAACGGCCTCTCGGACGTCATGAAGCGCCTCACCGCGGTGACCGCGGTCCTCGCCGGGATCGGCGCGGTGGCGGGGATCTTCGGCATGAGCGAGGCGGGGAGCGCCCTCTCGCTCCACCAGGAGCCCGGCTTCTGGCTCGTGGCCGCGTGCGTGGCGCTCGTGGGCGCCTCCGTCTTCCTCTACTTCCGCCACATCGACTGGATCTGATGGCCGACCGGGCGGCCGCATGGCCGCAGGTGGACGCGCGCGTCGCGCTCACCCGCGCCACGCCCTTCCTCCACCTCCGCCCGCTGCTCGTGGTCTCCGACTTCGACGGGACGCTCGCGCACCTCTCCGGCGACCCGTGGGGCCCGCGCATCCTCCCGGCCGCGCAGGCGGCGCTCCGACGGCTCGCGGCGCTCCCCGGCGTCCACGTGGCATTCCTCTCCGGCCGCACCGCCGGCGACCTCGTCGGCCGCGTCCGGGTCGGCGGCGCGACCTACCTCGGCGACCACGGCACCGAGCGGGGCCACCTCGCGCGCGGGGCGCGTGCCGAGCGGCTCGTGGTCACGGCCGTGCCGCTCCCGCCGCACCTGTCGCTCCTCGCCGAGCGCGTCGCGCGCGCCGTGGAGGCCGCGGTCCCGGACGCGTGGCTCGTCGTGGAGCGCAAGCTGCCCGCGGTCACCTTCCACTTCCGCACCGCGCCGGACCTCGTGGCCGCCGCGGCCCGGATCGCCGCGGCCGTGGACGCCACCGATGTGGCGGGCGAGCTCGTCCGGTTCAGGGGCCGCCGCGCGCTCGAGCTCCGCGCGCCCGGTGCGCCCGCCAAGGCCGAGACGCTGCGCGCGCTCCTCGACGAGGTCCGTCCCGCCGCGGCCTGCATGCTCGGCGACGATCGCCACGACGCACGTGCCTTCACGGTCCTGCGCGCCGCCCGGGGGGCGGGCGAGCTCGCCGGGCTGGCGCTCGCCGTCGCGGCCCACGCGGACGTGCTCCCGGAGGTGGCCCCGCACGCGGACCTCGTGCTCGCATCGCCCGTCGAGAGCGCCGGGTTCCTGCGAGGGATCGCGCGCCGGGCGGCGCAGGCGGGTGCGTAGAATGGTGGGGATGCCCGCCAGAGACCGTCGCTCCCGTAGCCCCCTCGCCGCGCCGGCCGCGGTCCTCGCCGTCTGCCTGTGGGCGGTCGCGCCGGCTGCCGCCGCCGACCCCTCGCCCATGCCGGCCGCCGGGACGTCCGGCGCCCCGGCGATCCCCGCGGGGGTCCGGCTGCTCGTGAAGCCCGTCTTCCATGTCGCTGTGAAGACACAGCTCGTCAGCCCCGGGTCGGACGGCCACCGGCTCGGCGACCTGCGGGTCCTCCCCGCGACGGAGCTCTACGACGCGGACGGGCTGACCATCGGCCATCTCAACGCGCTGCTCGTGACGACGAGCGTGGACTACCCGGCGGTGGGCGACGAGGTCCGGATGAGCAGGCTCGACTTCGTGCTCGAGCGCGACGCGGAGTCGCCCGCGGGGGGTGGCGACCAGGTGATCGTCTCCGGCAGCGGCTACTACCCGGGCGACCAGAGCACGATCGCGGTCGGGGCGGTGCTCGTCCGGCCGATCATCGGCGGGTCCGGGGCCTATGCCGGCGCGACCGGCTGGGCGGAGAGCGACCACCTCGACGATGGCTCCTGGCGCCACACGCTCCACATCATCCTGCCCACTCAGCCGTGAGCCACGCCCCCCACACCCTCGGAGGACGGATGCTTCCCCACCGGTTCGATCTCCCGCGGCGGATGGCGGCGCTCGGCGTCGCCGTGCTCCTCCTGCTCGTCTCGCTCGCCCCCGTCGCCGCGCAGGACGGCGCGCTCTGGACCACGCGCGTCTTCGCCGTCACGCATGCGGCGGTGACGACGGAGCTCGTCACCCCGGGCTCGGATGGCCATCAGCTCGGCGACATCCGGGTGAACGTCGCCACGCCCACGTACTTCGCGGACGGGACGCCCGCGGGTCGCTACGACGCGATGCTCGTCACGACTACCGTGGACTACCCGAACGTGGGCGACGAGGTCCGGATGGTCCAGCTGAACTTCATCTTCGGCGAGGCGCAGGCGGACCAGTTCGCGGGCTCCGCGGACCAGCTTATCGTCTCGGGGAGCGGCTACTACCCCGCGGGTGGCAGCACGCTGCGGACCGGGACCAGCCTCGTGCGCACGATCGCGGGCGGCTCCGGCGAGTTCGCCGGTGCCACCGGCTGGGCCGAGAGCGACCACCTCGAGGACGGGACGTGGCGCCATGTCTTCCACGTGCTCCTGCCTGCAGGCGCGATCCTCGCCGCGCTCGATGCCCCCGCGCCCGTCGCCTCGCCGGCCGCCTCGCCGGCCGCGCACGCGGGCCACGGCGCGACCGCCGCGGCGGACCCGGGCGCGTTCCAGCGGATCCTCGTCGGGTCGGTGGAGCCGGAGACGGCGCCGGGCCAGACGCTCACGCTCTGGGCGTACCACATCCCGCCCGGCTACCAGCTCGCGCCGCACCGCCATCCGGGCTACCAGGTGGCGCGCGTCCTCGCGGGCACCCTGACGTTCCACGTCCTCGAGGGGACCGCGATCCACGTCCGCGCGGACGGGTCGGAGGCCACGCTCGGGGCCGGCGACGTGGTGGCCCTTCAGACGGGCGACGCGGTCATCGAGAACCCCGGGGCTCGTCACTTCGGCGGGAACGACGGTGACGTCGCGGTGGAGCTGACGACGGCCACGCTCTTCGCGTCGGACGCGCCGCCCGCCATCCTCCTCGCGAGCCCGAGCCCCGCTCCCTGACGGGCGGGTCCGCGCGCGGCGGCTGCCGCCCGGAGGGTGGGCCGTCGGCCGGATCGTGGGCCTGCTCCCCGTGGGTCCGGGCCTCGCGGGCCTGCGCCCCGTGGTGCGATCGGGTTCCCGCGACCCGCCCGCCGGTGGGTCGCGCGCCGGTCTAGCGGTCGGCGGTGACGACCGTCTGCGCGGCCTTCTCGGTGATGTCCAGCGCGGCGCCGGTCACGGCGGGCAGCAGCCCGATCGCGATCGTGGCGACCGCGGCGAGGACGAGGCCGGCGCGGGTGAGGCCGCCGATCTCCACGGGCTTCGCGTTCTCCGCCGGCTCGCGCATGTACATCGTCACGACGACGCGCAGGTAGTAGAAGGCGGCCGCGGTGGCGTTGAGCATCACGATGACGGCGAGCACCGGCAGGTAGCCGCCACCCTCGATCGCGCCGAGCACGATGACCGCCTTGGCGAGGAAGCCCGCGGTGGGCGGGATGCCGACGAGCGAGAGAAGGAAGAGCGTCATCGCCACGCCGAGGAGCGGTGCCCGCCGACCCAGCCCGGCGAAGGACGAGATCTGGCTCGTGACGCCCGGCCGACGCTGGAGCGCGGCGACGCACGCGAAGGCGCCGAGGTTCATCACCGCGTAGGCGAAGCCGTAGAAGAGGATCCCCTGGACGCCCGCGGCCTGGACCTCGGGGTCGGACGAGCCGCCGAAGACGGTGAGCCCGACCATGATGTAGCCCGTGTGCGCGATGGAGCTGTACGCGAGCATCCGCTTGATGTTGTCCTGGCCGAGCGCGGCGAGGTTGCCCACGGTCATCGTGATCGCCGCGAGGACGCCGACGATCAGGTACCACTCCTCCGCGAGGGGGCCCATCGCATCCGCGAAGAGGCGCAGCACGAGCGCGAGGGCGGCGACCTTGGGCCCGACCGAGAGGTAGCCCGTGACGGGGGTCGGCGAGCCCTGGTAGGCATCCGGGGTCCAGTAGTGGAAGGGCACGGCGGCGATCTTGAAGGCCGCGCCGGCGAGGACGAGGGCCATCCCCATGCCCAGCGCGAGCGGGAACGGCGCGTACCCGCCGACGATCCCCGTGAGCCGCTCGGCGATCACGTCCACGTTCGTCGACCCGGTGTAGCCGAAGACGAAGACGAGGCCGAAGAGAAGGATGGCGCTGGAGAAGGAGCCCAGGAGGAAGTACTTGATCGCGCCCTCGGTGGAGAGCCCGTCGCGCTTGGCGAAGCCCGCGAGGAGGTAGCCGGGCAGGACGAGGAGCTCGAGGCCGAGGAAGAGGATGAGCAGGTCGCGGCCCGCACCCAGGAGCATCGCGCCGCTCACCGCGAAGAGGAGCACGGAGATGAACTCGGCCACCGGCAGGCGGCGCGGGCGGAGGTAGTCCGGCGCGAAGAGGATCGTCAGGAGCGTGATGCCGAGGAAGAGCAGGTCGAGGAAGGAGGTCATCTCGTCGCGGACGTAGACGCCGCCGAAGACCGCCGTGCCACCCTCGGGCAGCTGGCCGATCGCGGGCACGTCGCCGAGGCCGCCGATCGGGCCGGCCCAGACGGTCGCGACCATCGCGGCAAGCACGCCCACGACGCCCACGAGCGTGGCGAGCCGGTCGTTGCCGGGCCGGATCATGTCCACGACGACGACGAGGATCGCCAGCCCCGAGACGATGAGGAAGGGCGCGATCGCGAGCCACTCGTTGGTCGTCACGGCAGCATCCCCGTGGTGGTGGACGTGAAGTCCGCAAGGAGGTCGGTGACCGGCCCGCCGATCAGGTCGAGGATGAGCGCCGGGTAGACGCCCATGACGATCGTCAGGACGGCGAGCGGGGCCAGCGTGAGAACCTCCGTGGGCGTCATGTCCGTGAGGTGGTGCCCGAGCCCCTTGAGGAAGTCCGAGACCGGCCCGAAGCCGACCCGCTGGAACATCCAGAGCAGGTAGACGGCGCCGAAGACCATCACGAGCGTGGCGATCGCCGCGGCGAGCGGGGAGACGGCGAAGGTGCCGAGGAAGACGAGGAACTCGCCGACGAAGCCCGCGCGCCCCGGCAGGCCCACGCTCGCCATGATGAAGAAGCCGAAGGCGGCGGCCCAGATGGGCGTCTTCGCGGCGAGGCCTCCCATCTTGGCGATGGTCCGGTCGTGCGTCCGCTCGTAGATGATGCCGACGCAGAGGAAGAGGCCGCCGGTGATCAGGCCGTGGTTGACCATCTGGAGGATGGCGCCCTCCATCGCCTGCTCCTGGAAGGCGAAGATGCCGAGCGTGACGAAGCCCATGTGGCTGACCGATGAGTAGGCGATGAGCTTCTTGAGGTCCGGTTGCACGATCGCCACGATCGCGCCGTAGATGATCGCGATGAGGCTGAGCACGATGATCGCGCCCGCCAGCTCCTGGGCCGCCTGCGGGTAGAGGGGCAGCGCGAAGCGCAGGAACCCGTAGCCGCCGAGCTTGAGCAGGACGCCCGCGAGGATCACCGAGCCCGCGGTCGGGGCTTCCACGTGCGCATCCGGCAGCCACGTGTGGAACGGGAACATCGGGACCTTGATCGCGAAGGCGAGGAAGAAGGCGAGGAAGGCGAGCGTCTGGAGCGTCGCATCGAAGCCGAAGCCGCGCAGCGTGACGATGGAGAACGCACCGTCCCAGCTGCCCGTCGCAGCCTGGAAGCTGAAGGCCGTCGCGAGCAGCGCGACGAGCATGAGCAGCGAGCCGATGAGCGTGTAGAGGACGAACTTGACCGTCGCGTAGATGCGGTTCGCGCCGCCCCAGATCCCGATGATCAGGTACATCGGGACGAGGACGATCTCCCAGAAGATGTAGAAGAGGAAGAGGTCGAGCGAGAGGAAGACGCCGAGCATGCCGACCTCGAGCACGAGGAAGGCGATCATGTACTCCTTCACCCGCGACGTGATCGGGCCGAAGCTCGCGAGGATGGAGATCCACGTGAGGAGCGTCGTGAGCAGGACGAGGATGAGGCTGATGCCGTCCACGCCGAGCTCGTAGTTGATGCCGAAGTAGGGGATCCAGGCCACCTTCTCGGTCAGCTGGAAGCCGCTCGCGTTCCGGTCGAAGGCGAGGACCGCGACGAGCGAGACCGCGAAGGCTGCGAGCGAGATGAGCAGCGCGAGCCTGCGGATGTGGACGACGCGGTCGCCCGGTACGAACGCCAGGAGGATCGCCCCGACGAGCGGGACCGCGACGATGAGCGAGAGGATCGGGATGCCGGCGAGGTCGATCATCAGCGGCTCACCAGGAGGAGGACGATCGCCGCGAGCAGGATGAGCCCGAACGCGATGCCGAGGGCGTAGTTCTGGACCTTGCCGGTCTGGATCCGGCGGATGCGGTCGCCCGCACCCTGGGTCACCTTCGCGGTGCTGTTCA
>JBJTJV010000090.1:0-17190 GCA_046352645.1 Chloroflexota bacterium
GCGCTCGCCAAGGACCGGGAGCACCGGCGCGCTCCGTGGCGGCCCAGGCCGCGGCGCTTGCCGCCCGGCGTCGGCTCGCGGGCCGCCCTCACCGCCACGTCGAACCCGCCCTCGTCCGCCGCCGCCCCCGCCTCGCAGCACGCATCGCCGGCCGCGCCGGCGCCCCCGCGCAGACGCCGAACGGTCCGGGGAGCGTGGAGGTGCGCCCCGCGCGCGCCCGCTGAGAAAGGAAAGACGGCCGCGGGGCGAACCCCGCGGCCGTCTCCGGCCATGCCGGTGGAAGGAGGTCAGTCGTTCTCGGCGTCGTTGTCCGGGTTGCTGTCGAAGTCGACCGCGTTCGCGAGATCGACAAGGACGGTGCCCGTGTCGACGACCGGATCGAGCATCTCGCCGTTGATGAGCTTCACGAGGCTCTCGACGCCGAACTTGCCCATGTTGTACGGGGCCTGGGCGATGGTCGCCTCGAGCTCGCCCGTGAGCACCGCATCGGCGGCGTTCGGGTTGGCGTCGAAGCCGACGATCGTGATCGCGTCGAGGAGGCCCGCCTGCTTGACGGCCTCGACGGCGCCGAGCGCCATGTTGTCGTTCGACGCGAAGATGCCGTCGAGCTCCGGGTAGGCCGTGAGGATGTCCTCGACCGCCTGCTGGGCCTTCGCGGTATCCCAGTCAGCCGGGATCTCCGACACGATCTCCAGCGCGCACGCGGCGAGGCCGTCGTGGGAGCCGGTCGCGCGGGCCTGGCCCGTGCTCTGGGTGATGATCCCCTGGAGGATCGCGACCTGCTCGCCATCATCGAGCGCGTCGCACAGGTACTGCGCGGCGAGCGCGGCGCCGGCCATGTTGTCCGTGCCGATGAAGGTCACGCCCTCGTTCGAGCCCATCGTGTCGATGAAGACGACCTGCACGCCCTGCGCGCGGGCCTCCTCGACGACCGGCGCGAGCGCGGCCGGATCGGTCGGCGCGAGCGCGATGCCCGCGACGCCCTGGGCGATCGCATCCTCGATCTGCGCGATCTGCGACTGGACGTCGGACTCGGCCGGCGGCGACATCACGGAGACGTCGAGGCCCCAGGCCGCGGCGGTCTCGAGGGCGCCCTTCTCCACGGCGGCCCAGAACGGGTTGCCGGCGCCGGGGCCCTTCATGTTCACGATGAGCTTCTTGCCGGCGGCGGCACCCGGATCCATGGTGTCCTGGGCGGCCACGGGCGCGACGGCCGCGACGGCCAGGGCCGTGGTCGCGCCGATCACGAGCATCTTCGAGCGGTTCATCGCTCCTCCATCCAACGCCCGGCACTGTGCCGGGACGGCGGTCATCGTACGCGGAGCGGGCGCACCTGTCGAGACGGTCCGGCGAGCCCTGCGCAGACCGCGGGCGCGTGCGGGACGCGGCCGGTCAGCCCGCCGTCGTCAGCCGCCGCCGAACGACGTCGAACGCGACCACGCCGATGATGATCACGCCGATGAGCACCTGCTGCCAGAACGACTGCACGTTGTTGAGGTTGAGCAGGTTCCGCAGCAGGCCGAGCACGAGCACGCCCGCGAAGACACCGAGCACCGTGCCCCGGCCACCGAAGAAGCTCGCGCCGCCGATGATCACCGCTGCGATGGCATAGAGCTCGTCACCGCTCCCCGCCTGGGGGAAGCCCGAGCCCGTGCGGCCGAGCACGATCAGGCCCGCGAAGCCCGCGAGGAGCCCGCACAGGCCGTACGCGAGGATGAGGGTGCGGTCCACGTTCACGCCGCTCACCCGGGCCGCCTGCGGGTTGCCGCCCACCGCGAAGATGTGGCGGCCCGACCGCACGTAGTGCAGGAAGATCCAGACGAGGATGTAGGTGGCGATGACCGCGAAGAGCGAGGCCGGCACGCGCATCCCGAGGATGTCCAGGTTCTCGTAGCCGATCCAGCGTGCCTCTTCGGGGATCTTGTCGATGGGTACCCCGCCGGAGATGATGTTCGCCAACCCGCGCGCGATGAACATCATCCCGAGGGTCATGATGAACGGGTGCGGCAGGCGCAGCTTCGTGAGGCCGATGCCGTTCACCATCCCGACGCCGAGCCCAACGAGGAGCGGCGCGATCACGAGCACCGGCCAGGGCGCGCCGAAGTCCTTGAACAGCACCGCCGAGACCATCATGCCGAGCACGAGGATCGACCCCACGGAGAGGTCGATGCCTGCCGTGACGATGACGATGAACTGGCCGAGCGCGAGCATGAAGTAGAAGGCGTTCTGCCGGAAGATGTTCAGGATGTTCTTGTCCGAGAGGAAGACGTCGGGCTGCGCGGCGAACGAGATCACCGCCATCACGAGCACGAGGAGCAGCACGCCGTAGCGGTCGACGAAGTTCGACAGCTGGATCGCGAGGGGCAGCCGGTCCGGCGCCTCGCCGCTCTCGAGGCGGTACGCGGCGGGCTCTGCGGGCTCGGCCATCGTGCGCGGCTCCCCTAGTTCAGGTCCAGGCCGGCGGGGACCGGCTCACCCGAGCGGTTCCCCATGATCCAGCCGATGACTTCGTTGCGATCCACCTCGGAGAGCGGCGCCTCCGCGAAGTTCCGGCCGTGGAAGAGGGCCATCACGCGATCGCAGACGTAGAAGACGTCGTCCAGCCGGTGGCGGATGAGGATGACCGCGATGCCGTGCTCGCGCAGGTCGCGGATGAGGTCGAGGACCTTGCGGACCTCCTTCACCGCCAGCGCCGCGGTGGGCTCGTCCATGATCACGACCCGGGCGTCGAACGCGGTGGCGCGGGCGATCGCGACCGCCTGGCGCTGGCCGCCGGAGAGCTCCTCCACCCGCTGGGTCGCGCTCTTCACGTGGATGCGCAGCTTCTCGAGGTGCTCCTTCGCCCGCGCGAGGTTCGCGCCATGATCCACGAACGCGAAGGGGCCGACCTTCCGGGTGATCTCGCGCCCGAGGAAGATGTTCTCGTCGATGCGCAGGTTCCCCGCGAGAGCGAGGTCCTGGTAGACCATCTCCACGCCGCGCGCCCGAGCGTCGCCGGGGCTGCCGAGCGTGACGGCCTCGCCATCGATCGCGAGCGTGCCGCTCGTGGGCGGATAGAGGCCCGCGAGGATCTTCATCAGGGTGCTCTTGCCCGCCCCGTTGTCGCCGACCACGCCGAGGACCTCGCCGGCGGCGAGGCTCAGGTGCACGTCGCGGAGCGCGACGACCTGACCGAAGCTCTTCGAGATCCCGCGCGCCTCGATGACCGGCGGCATCGGACCCTCCCCGTGTCGCTGCGGGCGCGTTCGCGGCCTCGCACGGCGGCGAGGATACACCGCACGGGCCGGCCCCGGCGCGCGCGGGCGGGCTCCGTCAGGGTCGGCCGCCGCTCCGCAGGAGCGTGTCGCGGGACCGGATCGCGGCGCGCGCGGGGACCGCGGACATGCCCGGACCTTCGACGACGAGCGAGCTCGCGAGGGCGCCCAGCCGCAGGTCGCGTCCGTCCTCCCCGCGCCGATCCGCGACGACCCGGGCGGCGAGGACGCCCGCGAGCATCGTGTCGCCCGCGCCCGTGGCGTCCACCTCGGCATGGATCGGCAGGCCCGGCCACGTGCGGCCGCCGACGAGCCGCCCCCTGAGGTATCGGAGCAGGATGCCGCCGTGCGGGCCGGCGGTGAGCAGCAGCTCGCAGGGGGAACCCAGCCAGCGCGCGATGTCATCCATCCGCAGGCCATGCGGGATGTCGTGGCGGCTCACGCCGACGATGTCCGCACGCGCGAGCAGCGGCGACGGCCCGGGGTCGAGCGGCCAGACCCGCTCACCGGGATAGAGGTGGCGGAGGATCCCCTGCCAGCCAAAGGCGACGAGCGCGCGCGGCCGTGGCACATCGGCCCAGGCATCGGGGATCTCCGACGCGACCGGGGCGAGGTACCAGGCGGGTGCCTGTCGCCAGCCTGCCGGCAGAGCGTCCGTGGGGACCGGGTCGCTCGTCGTGAGGCACGTCTGGACGCGTCCCGTGGGTCGCTCCTCGTTGTGGAAGACGGGACCCTGCGCGACGGGGACGCGGATGACCGTACCGCCCGCCGCCTCGATGAGGCCGAGCTCGGCCGCGTCGCGGGCGAGCGGGTCGAGGCCGACGACGACGCCGACGTGCACCCCGAGCCGGGCGAGCGCGAGCGCGCCGTACGTCACGCCTCCGCCGAGGCGCCAGCCACGGGCGTCGTCCGCCGTGATGTCCCGTGCGGCGCAGCCGACGACGACCACATCCGGGATGCGTGTGACGTCGGACATCGGGGGACCCTCCTCGCAGACCTATACTCGCGCCGATGGACGAGCACGACACCGACCCGCGCCACTACTACGAGCTCAACGAGGGCGACGGTGAGGTCTTCTCCGACCTCCTCCTCGCCCACGACACGGAGTATGACGAGGAGGAGTTCCTCGAGCTCGTGCTCGCGGCGCGCCGGCGGGTCATCGACACGTTCGAGGAGGACACGCTGAGCGAGGCGATCGCGCGCGACCTCGCCCGGACCGCCGGCTTCACCGTGATCGACGACCGGCGACTGCGCGTTGCCGTGACCGTCTCCGCGGAGGAGGGAGAGACGCGCGTCGTCGGCATCGACGAGCGTTCCGGCGCCCTCGCCGACGATGGCGACCCGGACGAGGAGTTCCGCTCGCTCGTCCTCGACGTGGACAAGGAAGACCGGCGCTGGGGCGACCGCTGACCCCGCGCACGACCGAGGACAAGGAGCGACCGACCCCCATGGCGACCGTCCGGATCATGCGCTGGCGCGACATCCCCTCCCAGGTGAAGGTGACCGACGCGGGTGGCGCGTCCGCGGCCCGGATGCTGCCGAACCTCTTCCAGCAGGAGATCGACAGGATCGCCATGCGCGAGGGGCTGGTGGACACGGACGCCTACCTGGACGGCTGGGCGTGGTCCGCACCCGAGGAACGGGACGGCGACGTCGAGACCATCGCCGATGCCGTCCTCGCGGAGCTCGTCTCGGCGGGTTTCCGGGGCACCGGCGCCTGACCCTGCGACCGGCGCGGCTCAGTAGCCGCGGGCGACGTCGACGCGGTTGAGGAGCGGCGCGCCCGTGCGGTAGCGCTCGAGGTTGTCGCAGAAGAGTCCGATGCTCCGGTCCAGGACGCGACCGCTCGACCAGGACGTGTGCGGCGTCACGAGCAGGTTCGGGACGTCGTAGAGCGGGCTCGTCGGCGGGAGCGGCTCCTCGCGCAGGGTATCGAGGATGGCACCTCCCAGGCGCCCGTCGCGCAGGGCGCGCTCGAGCGCGCGGTCGTCCACGAGGCCTCCGCGCGCGATGTTCACGAGCCACGCACCACGCTTCACGACCGCGAGCGCGGACTCGCCGATGATCTCGTTCGTCTCGTCGGTGTACGGGAGTGCGAGGACGATGAAGTCGCTCTGCGCGAGGAGGTCCGGCAGCAGGTAGGGCGGCAGGACCTCGGCCACGCCCGGGCCCCGGCCCGGCATCAGGCCTCCGTCCCCGCCATCCGGCGGACCCATCGGGCGGGATGATCCATCTCGTCCTCCGTGGGGAACGCATCGGGGCCCGACCAGAGCCACCGGAGCGCGTCGTCACCGCCGCCCGCGACGATCGCGGCGATGAAGCGCTCGCCCCGATGGTACTGCTCGAGCTTGAGGTCCATGCCCGTCAGCCGCGCGACGAACCGGTCCGGGCCGGTACGGCTGCGCGCTCGGCGGCCCTCGAAGGCACGGCGCATCCGCGCTACGTCCGGCAGGAGCTCCGCCCCGGCGTGGTCCATCACCCAGTCGCCGTATCCCTCGAGCAGGCTCATCATCCGCTGGACCTCGCGGAAGCCCACCCGTGCCTCGGGTGGCAGGAGGCCGGCGCTCACCCCCTCCCGGCGCACGTCCCGGAGCCGACCGACGAGCCGGACGACGCCGGCGCCGCCGAGCCCACCGGCGTCCCGCACGACGAGCGCGAGCTGCCGCTCGAGCCGGTCGCGCAGCCAGGGGCGGACCCACGGGTTCGCCTCGAGCTCCCCGGCGTGCGTCGCCTCGTGGAGCGCGATCCACGTCCGGAATGCCCCGAGCGGCAGATCGAGCTCGTCCGCCACGCGCCGGATGTTCTCCTCCACGAAGAGGAGACGCCCCGGCGCCTGCTCGGCCGAGAGGATCGCGACGTCGTACTGGCCGAGGACACGTCCGCCCCTCCAGCCGAGCAGGAAGGCGATCTGCCGGGTGGTCATCCACCGGCCCGCGCCGCGTGCGACCGCGAGCGGCGAGCCTGCCGGTGGCACCGGTCCGAGCAGCGGCGTGAGGCGGTCCGCGAGCTGTCGGAAGGTCCCGACGTTCGCGGCCACCCATCCGGCGCGGCTGACCACCGCGTGGCGCTCGATGACGCCAGGGAGCGGGCTGCCGAGATGGCGCTCCAGCACCGGCACGACGGCCCTGACCGTCGCGGCCCAGGCGTCCGCGGTGCCTGCGAGCTCCGCGTCGGAGAGCCGCCCCGGCGCCGCGGCGAGCCACCGGGCGGCGATGCGCTCCGCGGCCGTCCAGTCCGCGACGCCCCCGTCGGTGCGCGCCCCGTCGTGCGCGAGCCTCCGCGCCACGAGCGCACCCCCCGCCGCGACGACGATCCACGCGCCGAGACGTGCAGCCCGGAGCGCGCGGCTCATGCCGGCTCCCCGGGCACCGGGCGCAGGGCCACCGCTTCCACCGTGGGGAAGAGGTCGCCGAAGAGCAGCGCCGCCGTCCGGTGGAACGCGGCGAGGTCGCCGGTGGTGAGCTGGAGGTGCTCCGCGTCCGTCGCATCCGTGCGCATCCCGTGCACGTCGAAGAGCCCGGCGAGCGCCGACGCGGTCGCCGACGCGGAATCGATCACGTGGACCTCCGGGCCGACGGCGGTGGCGATCGGGCCGAGAAGGAGCGGGTAGTGGGTGCAGCCGAGCAGCAGCGTGTCGATGCGCTCACCGGGCGGGAGCGGGAAGAGCGCGCCGCGCGCGGGTCCGTCGCGGCCGAGCAACGGGGCGACCGCGCGGGCGACCGCGGACGCCACCTCCGGCCCGCCGAGCCTGCCGGCCTCCACGAGAGGGACGAGCTCCGGGGTGGCGTGCTCGTAGACCTCCACGAACGGGCTCTCGCCCTTGATCGCGTGGAAGTACGCATGTGAGCGGACGGTCGCCTCCGTGGCGATCACGCCGACCCGACGGTTCCGCGTGGCGAGCTTCGCGGCCGTGGCACCCGGGCCCACCACGCCGAGGATCGGCACGGGGAAGCGCTGCCGGAGCGCGTCGAGGGCGACGGACGACGAGGTGTTGCACGCGACGACGACCGCCTTCACGTCGCGCCGGACGAGCTCGGCCACGCACTCGATGGAGAAGCGGATCACCTCGGCATCCGCGCGTGGCCCGTACGGCGTCCGCGCGTTGTCCCCGAGGTAGACCGTCGATTCGTTGGGCAGCCGTGCGATGACCTCGCGCAGGACCGTGAGGCCGCCGACGCCGGAATCGAAGAACCCGACGGGACGACGGTCGCCGCTCACGCACGCGCTCCGCGTCGGGCGGGGACGGATGGACGGCGCGCGACGAGGACGACCCGCTCCGCGCCGCTGCCGAACGGCGAGAGGTCGAGGTCCCCGGCGAGCGTCTCCACGACGAGACCCGCACCGTCGGCGAGCCCGACGAGCTCGTCCGCCGAGAGGAGCGCGATCCGGTCCGTGCGGGTCGTGCGATGGACCGGCCCGCCGTCCGCGGGCGTCGCATCGAAGACCTGGACGAGCTCGGTCACGCGGAGCGCGGCGTCGTGGCGCGCGGCGGTCAGCTTCGCCACCGATTCCCCGGTCTCGGGGTCCGGCCGCAGCCACTCCAGCCGCACGCGGCCGTCGTGCTCGGAGAGCTCGGCTGCGCTCGGCAGCAGCAGGTCGGCGACGACGCGGCCACCGGGCGCGAGGTGCGCGGCGACGGTCGCGAACGCAGCCTGCCGCCCCGCCGCGTCCGGCAGGAGGGCGATGGCGTTCTGGGCGAGGATCACGAGCGCGAACGAAGCGCCGAGGCGCGCGTCCCGCAGGTCCGCGTGCACGCACGCGAGACCCTCGGCCGGCCGCCTGCCGCGGGCCGTGGCCCATGCGGCCGCACACCGGGCGAGCATGCCCGCGTCGTTGTCCAGCGCCGTCACCGCGTGCCCGGCGCAGGCGAGCGGGACCGCGATCCGGCCGGAGCCCGCGGCGAGCTCGAGGACGGGTCCGTCGGCCTGCGCTGCGAGCGCCTGGTAGAGCGCAAGATCGCCGGGATCGTCGAGCAGGTCCAGGTCGTACCAGCGGGCGAGCCGCGCGGCGCGTGCCTCGGTCACGCGGGCCCTCCGTCCGGGCTCCAGCGCACCGGGTGCCCGTCCCGGGCGCGCACCGCGAGCGCGCTGACGGCCTCGAGAACGGTGCGATGCGCGGCGAATGCGGTCACCTCGGCGTGGTCGAACGGCGGCGAGACCTCCACCACGTCCATCCCCGCAAGCGGCACGGAGCCGACGATCCGGCGGACGGCACGGAGCAGCTCCCGGGTAAGGAGACCGCCCGGCTCCGGCGTGCCGGTGCCGGGCGCCATGCCGGGGTCGATCACGTCGATGTCCACCGAGAGGTAGATCGCATCCGTACCCTCGAGCGCCTCCGCGATCGCGTCCTCGACGACCGCATCCGCACCCCGCTCCTCGATCTCGCGCATCAGGTGGACGCGCATCCGCTGCTCGTGCATCCACGCGAGCACATCCGCGGGAGGCCAGTACCCGCGCAGGCCCACCTGGACGAAGTTGCGCCCGGCGACTGCACCCGATTCGATGAGCCGCCGCATCGGGGTTCCGTGCCCGCCGGGGACCCCCCACTGATCCGGGGCCGTGTCCGCGTGCGCGTCGAAATGCACGATCCCGATCGATCGCGGCGCACGCACCTCCGCCACGGCAGACGCGGACGGCCACGTGATCGAGTGGTCGCCGCCGAGCACGATCGGGATGGCGCCCGTCTCCGCGATCGCCCGAACGGCATGGAAGACCGCGGCATGGCTGCGGGGCAGGTGCGCCGGCGCGACGGCGACATCGCCCGCGTCGACGACATCGAGGTGCGCGAACGGCGCGACATCGAGCTGGAGCGAGTACGTCCCGGTCGTCATGACGTCGCGGATGGCGCGCGGACCGAAGCGCGCCCCCGGACGATGCGAGACAGCGTCGTCGATCGGCGCCCCGACGATGGCGACATCCGTGCCGCGGGCGCGCATCGCCGCAGGGTCCGGCACGTAGGGTCGCCCGGCCCAGGTCGCGATGCCGACGTAGGACGGCAGGTCCTCTCCGTCGATCGGCGGGAACTCCGTGTCCCAGCCATTGCGGGCGGCGAGCGAGCGGCGCGGTTCGGGCGGCATCCGGGCGGACGTCCTCCTGGGGCGAACGGGCGCGGCCGATGCGGCGCCCTGCCCAATCGTAGCGGCGGTGGGCGCCGGAGGCGCGACCGCGGGTCAGGCGGCGGAGGTCGGGCAGATCCGACGCCACGGGCACTGACCGCATGCGAACCGGTCCGGCGTGGGCCGCCGATCGTCCGCGGCGATCGTGGCGGCGGCACGGGCGAGCCGGTCGGATGCGCGGGCCAGGCGTGCGGGATCGGGTGCGATCCGCGCGACATCGCCCGATTCGAGGAAACGCAGCTCGACCGCGACCGGCATCCGCCCCGTCTCCGCCGCCCGCGCCAGCGCGTAGAGATGGAGCTGCGTGGATGCGCGTGCCCGCTCGGTCGCATGGCGGGCGTCGCGCACCGCACCCGACTTGTAATCCACCACGATCTCGCCGCCATCCGTCCGGTCGATCCGGTCATACCGGCCGCGGAGGGCGACCCCCGCGATCTCGACGGCGAACGGCTGCTCGACGGCGACCGTCTCGCGGTCCGCCATCCCCGCCTCCGCCGTCACGGCACGCTCCAGCGCGGCGTGAGCAGCCGCGAAGCGTGCCTCCTCGTGCGCCCGTGACAGAAAACCTTCGTTCCGCCAGGTCCGGTCGAGCACCGCCCTTGCCGTCGTCGCCGGATCCGCGTCCCCGGTGAGCGTCGCGACCTTCCACGCGGCGAGGGCCGCATGGAGGGCACGTCCCACCGAACGAGCGTGGTGCGCGGGCTCAGGCAGGCCCACGCGCCGCCCGAGGTGGTACCGGAGCGGGCAGGCAAGGACCTCGTCCACGTCGGTCACACCGAGCGGGGCGCCGGTGACACCGAGCCGGACAGGGGTCTCCGGCGGTGCCTCGGCCGCCCCCGCAGCGATCGCAGCCAGGGCTGCGTCCGCACGAGCGCCGGTCGGGCCCACCGGCGGGAGGTCGACGGCCTCCGCGAGGAACGGCGAGGGACGCCTGCGCCGTCCGCCCTCCGACCCCGCCAGCTCGGACCACGTGAGGACAAGCACATCCCGGGCCCGGGTCAGCGCCACGTAGAAAAGTCGTCGCTCCTCCTGGAGGGTCGCGGCCGCTCGGTCGAGCGCGTCGGTGCGCAGGCTGCGCGGCAACGGGATCCGCTCGCCGCGGTCCCGCGAGGGGAACCGGCCGTCCACGCACCCGGTGAGGAAGACGACGGGGAACTCCAGCCCCTTCGCGCGGTGGACGGTCAGGACCGAGACCGCGTCCGGCGCCGGACCGTCGGCCTCGGCAGCCGGATCCGGAAGATCCGCGATGAGCCCGTCGAAGACCGGGAGAAGGAACGCGAGCCGGGAATCCGTCGCGATCTCCCCGTGCCCCCGGATCACCTCGAGCAGGCGTGCCGTGCGCAGGACGGGCGCGTCATCGCCCGCTGCCGCACGAGCGGCCATCTCCGCGAGCCGACCGCTCTCCCGCAGCCACCCGTGGACGATCTCCTCCGCCGGCCGTCGGTGGCTGCGCCGGACAAGGGATGCGAGGAGGTCCAGCGCAGCTCCCAGGCCCGCCGTCCGGAGCGGGGCGTCCGCGGGCTCGTCCCCGGACGCGACGGCGGTGAGCACCTCGAGCAGGGGCCGATGGGTGGCCCGGGCCCGGGCCACGTGCGTGGAGAGCCGTCCGTCGTCCACCCGCCATGGGTCGGCGGTGAGGACCCCGTAGAGCGCCGCGTCGTCCTCCGGATCCGCGACCGCACGGAGAAGCACGGCGAGCGCACGCGCCTCCGGCGAGCGAGCCAGCCCGCTGCCGTCGCTCCCCGTCCACGCGATGCCCGCCACATCGAGCGCGCGCCGGAACGGCCGTGCGTCCGCGTGCGTCCGCACGAGGATCGCGTAGTCGCGGGCCCCCCGACCCGCGGCGATGCCCGCCGCGATCTCCGCGACGACCGCATCCGCCTCCTCCGCGGCCGTCCGGAATGCGTGCACGCGCACCGGTGCGGGGCGCCGGCCACGCCGGACCGCGACAAGCGGACGGTCGTCGCCGTCGCGCGCCACGGTCCGCTCCGTCCCCTGGTGGAGGATGGTCCGGTGGGCGGCGGCAAGGATGGGCGCGCGCGAACGATGGTTGCGGCGCAGGATCACGTGGCGCGCGGGCCTGCCGCCGGGGGCGCGCAGGGCAGAAGCTCCGCTCCCCGCGCCGCGGAACGCGTAGATCGCCTGGTCCGCATCACCCACGATGGTCACGTTGCCGTGCGGGGCGATGCGCTCCAGCAGGCGCGCCTGGACCACGTCCGTGTCCTGCCCCTCATCCACGAGCACGTAGCGGAACCGCCGGACGGTCGCGTCGGCAACGGTGGGATGCCCCGCGAGCAGTCGCTCCGCGAGGACGACCTGGTCGGAGAAGTCCATGCAGCCCCGCTCCCGGAGGGCGTCCGCGTAGCGCCGCCAGGCGCCCGCGACCTCCCGGGCCACCGCCGCCTCCTCGCGCAGCACCGCGGCATCGTCTGCGTCCTGCGCATCCGCGCCCATCGCCTGTTCGAGGCTCTCCGCGCGGGCGTCCGCAGCGCCCGCCGCGTCCTCGAGGTCCGCGGCCGTGAGCCCGGCATCCTTCGCCCGGGCGATGGCATCGGCGAGCGCATCGAGCTCGCGGGCGGGGTCGCCGAGGGGCATCAGCCGCCGCAGGCCGAGGGAGAAGAGCTCGTCGCGCAGGACGGCCCGGACCTCACCGGGACCGAGGACCCGCGGGTCTTCCGGGAGGCCGAGCAGGTGCGCATGTGCGCGGACGATCCGGTCGCCGAAGGCGTGGAACGTATGGATCGCCGTGTCTGCCCGCCCGTACGGCACGAGCAGGTCCACGCGCGCCTGCATCTCGGCCGCGGCACGCTCCGTGAACGTGAGCGCGAGGATCTCCGCCGGTCGCGCGCGACCGCTCGCGATGAGCCACGCGATCCGACGGGTCACCACCTCCGTCTTGCCGGTGCCGGGACCCGCCGTGACGAGCAGCGGCCCCTCCCCGTGCGTCACGGCACGACGCTGCTCGCGGTCCAGGCCGCGCAGCAGCTCCCGCACGACGGAGAGATCGACCGGCGGGGCCGCGGTGGCCGGGCGGTCTGCCGCGGGGATGGGATCGGTGGTGTGCGAAGGACGGCGGCTCATGCGCGGACCATCGGGCCCCGCCGTGCCACCTCCGGTGTCACACAGCGGGCGGGATCCCGATGCCTGCATCGCGGAGTGCCGCGACCTCCTCGTCCGCGAGCGGGCCGGAGGGCGTCCCGCCCAGGATCGGCTTCACGTAGACGCGCGTCGTGTCCCGTGCATGGAGCGCCGAGACAACGACACCGTCCGCGTGCGGGTCGAGGAGCGCCAGCGCGAACGACTGCTGTCCGCCGACACCCTCGAAGGCATTGAAGCGCACGAGGCCGACGTGGACGAGCGCCCGATCGGCCGTGGCCTCGACCGCACCGAGACGCGACTCGCTCTCCTCGAGGCGCGCCGCCAGCGAGGTGATCCGCCGGCCGATCTCCGCCTGCGACGGCGCCCGCGCGAGCTCGACCCGCAGCGCCCGCAGGCGCCGCTCCGCACGGAACGCGAGGAGCGCGGACCCGGCGGCGACGATGGCCGCTCCGACCGCGATCACGACCTCGACCATCCCCGCTCCGGCCTCCTCGCGGCCCGACGTACGCCCTCCGCCGGTGGATGCTAGCAGCGGGCCGCGGGGAGGGTGCGCTATCCTCCAGCACGACGCCGGGGCGACTGCTCCCGGTGCTCCAACCACGGAGGGTCCAGGCGGGTGGCGAAGCGAGTCCGAGGCTCCGGCGTCCGGAGCACGCACCGGCCGGGCGGACACGCCCCCGTGCGCGGTACCTCCGTGCGCACGGGCGGCGCGCGCGACGCGGAGAGCGGCGCGACGGAAGCGGGCGCCCCGGCCGCGGTCGCCCAGGTGCCCGTCGCGCCGGCCGTCACCGAGCCGGTGGAGATCGTGCGCTCGACGCATGGGCGTCGGAAGGTCAAGGCGGACAGCGTCCTTGCCGCCCGGGCGGCCGAGGAGTACGTCTACGTCGGCCAGGACCTCCGCCGCATCCTCATCGTGGCGCTCATCCTCTTCGGGGCCCTCATCGCCGTCTGGCTCGTCCTCACGGCCGTCGATCCCTTCGGGCTCTACTAGCGCTCCCCTCCGCGACGCCGTCGCGGACCGCCGGCGGCATCCGCGGCCGCCCGCGCCTCCGCAAGACGCGCGAGCCGATCCCCGATCTGGCGCTCCATGCCCTCCTCGGTGGGCACGTAGTAGCGGCGCCCGGCGAGCCGGTCGGGAAGGTACTGCTGGGCGACGTCACCGCCCGGGTAGTCGTGCGGCAGGCGGTAGCCCACGCCGATGCCGTGGCTGCGCATCCGCGCCACCGACGCGTTCAGCAGATGCGGCGGCACCGGCAGCGAGCCGAGCCCGCGGACGTCCTCGAGGGCGGCGAAGTAGGCGCGGCCGGCACGATCGGACTTCGGGGCGACCGCGACGTAGCACGCCGCCTGCGCGAGCGCGTACTGGCCCTCGGGGAGGCCGAGCTGCTCGAGCGCCTGGGCTGCGGCCACGGCGACCTGGAGGGCCCGCGGGTCGCCGTTCCCCACGTCCTCCGACGCCGCGATGATGATGCGGCGAGCGATGAACCGCGGGTCCTCGCCGGCCGCCACCATCGCCGCCAGCCAGTACAGGGCAGCGTCCGGGTCGTTCCCGCGCATGCTCTTGATGAATGCGCTCACCGTGCCGTAGTGGCCGTCACCCGCTCGGTCGTACGCGAGGATGCGCTGCTGCGCGGCCGCTTCGACGGCGTCGAGACCGATGACGGTGGCGGCGCCCTCCGCGACGGACGGGAGCGGGGCGCCATCGGGCGCATCCACCGGGTGGGTCGCGTCCGCGGACGGCGGGAGGACGAGCGCGGCGGCTGCCTCGAGGATGTTCAGGGCGGCACGCGCGTCACCGGCCACGATGTCGAGCAGGTGCGCGCGTGCGTCGTCCGCGAGGCGCACCGCGCCCCGCAGGCCCCGCGCGTCCGCGAGGGCGCCGTCCACGATCGCGCCGAGCTCGTCCGTGGTCAGCGGCTCGAGGCGGAAGACCCGCATCCGCGACAGGAGCGCCGCGTTCACCTCGAAGTACGGGTTCTCCGTGGTCGCGCCGACAAGCACGAGCGTCCCGTCCTCGACGTGCGGAAGCAGGGCGTCCTGCTGGGCACGATTGAAGCGGTGGATCTCGTCGAGGAAGAGGACGGTCGTCCGACCGCCACGGTCCACCCAGCCCCGCGCCCGGGCCACCACCGCTCGGACGTCCGCGACACCGCTGGACACGGCGGAGAGCGTCGCGAACGGTGCCCCGACGGCATCCGCGAGCAGCCGTGCGATGGTCGTCTTGCCGACCCCCGGGGGCCCCCACAGCACCATGCTCGCGAGGTGTCCGCGCTCGACCATCCGCCGGAGCGCGCCGCCGGGCCCGAGGAGGTGGACCTGCCCCACGATCGCGTCCAGGTCGACGGGACGCATGCGTGCCGCGAGCGGCGCGCCGCGCGGGACGGCGGGGTCGAGGCCGAGATGCTCGGGTGTGGCGTCGGTCGAGCGGCGAGCGGGCACGGCGCCAGTCTAGCCGCGCGCGTCATGCGCGCCGCCCGGGGCGACAGGGCGGCGGAAGGGATCCGCGGCGTACCCCGGCTACGATAAAAGACCAGCGGGCAGTGTTCCACGGCCCCCCGGGCGGGGGTCGGACCGGGCCGCCCGCGCTCCGTCGTTCCGCCCCGCTCCCGGAGAACCATCGATGCGCATCCTTGTGGCCGAGCCGCTCGCCGAGGAGGGTCTCGCGATCCTCCGTCCGCACCATGACGTGGACGTGCGGACCGGGCTCTCGCGGGACGACCTCCTTGCGGCCCTGCCCGAGTACGACGCGCTCCTCGTCCGGTCCGGCGTGCGGGTGGACGCCGAGGCGATCGGCGCGGGGCGCAGGCTGCAGGTGATCGGGCGGGCCGGCGTCGGCGTGGACAACATCGAGCTCGAGCCCGCCACCGCGGCCGGGATCGTGGTCGTGAACGCGCCCACGGGCAACACGATCGCGGCCGCCGAGCACACCATGGCGCTCCTCCTCGCGCTGGCGCGACGGATCCCCGCGGCGGATGCGTCGCTCCGGCGCGGCGAGTGGAAGCGCGCGGCCTTCACGGGCCGCGAGCTCCGCGGCAAGACGCTCGGGGTCATCGGCCTCGGCAAGCTCGGTATGGCCGTGGCGGATCGCGCACGCGGCTTCGAGATGAGCATCCTCGGCCACGACCCGTTCGTCACCGAGGAGGCCGCGACCCGCCGGGGCATCCGGCTCGCGTCCGTCGAGGAGATCCTGCGCACGTGCGATGCCATCACCGTGCACGTGCCCCTCACGGCCAAGACGAAGGGCCTCATCGGCGCGGCCGAGCTGCGCACGATGAAGCCGGAGGCGTTCCTCGTGAACGTCGCCCGCGGCGGCGTCATCGATGAGGCCGCGCTCGCAGAGGCGCTGGCCGCCGGGACGATCGCCGGCGCGGCCGTCGACGTCTTCTCCGACGAGCCGCTGCCCGCGGAGAACCCGCTCCGCACCGCGCCGAACACGATCCTCACGCCGCACCTCGGTGCCTCGACCGAGGAGGCGCAGACGCGGGTCGCCGTCGAGACCGCCGAGCAGGTCCTCGACGTCCTCGCCGGGCGGTCGGCCCGCTACGCCGTGAACGCGCCGCTCGTCTCGCCGGAGACCGCCCAGGCTGTCGCGCCGTACCTGCCGCTCGCCCGGCTCCTCGGCCGCTTCTACGCCCAGTACGCACCGGACCTCGCGGGCCTCACGCTCGAGGTGGCGGGTGAGCTCGCCGGCCACGACACGTCCGCCCTGGTCGCTGCGACCCTCGGCGGGCTGCTCGCCGACACGGAGGAGCGGGTCAACGTCGTGAATGCGGCCCAGGTCGCGCGCGCCCGCGGCATCTCCATCGCCGAGCGCAAGGTGGCGGACGCGGGGCGCCACGCGTCCCTGCTCACGCTGCGGGGATCGGCGCTCATCGCGGGCACGGTCGCCGCGGGAGAGCCGCGCCTCGTCCGGCTCGGCGACTACTGGCTCGACCTCGCGCCGGCGCCGATGGTGCTCGTGACGCACCACTCGGACCGACCGGGCACCGTCGGACGCATCGGCCAGCTGCTCGGCGAAGCGGACATCAACATCAGCGGCCTGACCCTTGCCCGCGGCGAGCCGCGGGCCGACGCGTACATGGTGCTCACGCTCGACGACGTGCCGGGGCCGGACGTCCTCGAGCGGATCGGCCACATGGACGCCGTGATGCAGATCTGGGCCATCCGCCTGGAGGAGGCGCGCGCCCGCTGAACGCACGGGCCGCCCGCGGGACGCCCCGCAGCGGCCCACGCCCTGCCGCGTCCGCGCCTCAGCGGCGGCGCCCGAGCCGGGCAGCGACGAGCGCGCGGCGGATCCGCCGGAACGCCGCCACGAGCCCGTCGACCGCATCGGGTGGGACCGCGACGCGACCGTAGCGCGCCGCGACGCGTGCCTCCGCCACGGCACGCACGTCGGCACCGACCGCAGGAACGATGCGCGTGACCCCGTCCGCGACCTCGTAGGGCGTCTCGGACGGCCGCGTCGGCCGCCCTGCCCGCGCAGCCAGCCCGGCGACCGCCCGCCACAGCAGCTCGGGGTCGCGGCCCGGCAGGCGCGCGGCCCAGGCGACCCGGGCACCCGCGAACGCGAGCACGAGGAGCACGACGGCCAGCTCAAGGAGCGGCAGCCCGTCATCCCCTCCCGGATCGGCGGGCGGTCGCCGGGCTGGCTGCGCGGGCAGGGCGGCCGACGCGGCCGTCCGAGACGCCCTACGAGGTCGCGGACGGGGTCACGCGCATCGT
>JBJTJV010000091.1:0-21920 GCA_046352645.1 Chloroflexota bacterium
GGAGCGCGAGATCAAGGACAACGTCCTGCGCCTCGGCAGCCTCGTGGCGGACCAGATCGTCCGCGCGATCGACGCGCTCGAGACGCACGACGCAGACCTCGCGATGGAGGTGATCCTGGGTGACGCGCGCCTCAACGAGGCGCAGCGCCTCATCACGGCGCTCGTCACCCGGACGATCGCGACGCAGCAGCCGGTGGCGCGCGACCTGCGCTTCCTGCTCGCCCTCGACCACGTCGCCTACGACCTCGAGCGGATGGGCGACCACGCGTCGTCCGTGGCGAAGCAGGCGCGCAAGCTCGCGCCGCACCCGACGCTCGGCTCGTACGGACACCTGTCCGAGATGGGCCGGCTCACGTCCACGCTCGTGCGTGACGTGCTGCGGGCCCTCGTGGACCAGGACGAGGCGCTCGCCCGCGACGTCGCACGGCGCGACGACGAGGTGGACGCTCTCTACCACGCGACCTTCGACGAGATGCTGGTGGCGATGCGCGCGGACCCGGAGAACGTGGATCGCGGCGCGCGCGTGCTCTTCGCCGCGCACTACCTCGAGCGGATCGGCGACCGGGTCACGAACGTCGCCGAGGACGTCGTCTTCCTCGCGACCGGCGAGACGGAGGACCTCAACCCGTGACCGTCGGGCGGGGCGAGGTGCTGCTCCACCTCCTCCGCCACGCGCACGCGGGCGACCCGGGGCGCTGGTCCGGTCACGATGACGCGCGGCCGCTGAGCGAGCGCGGTGTCGGCCAGGCACAGGCGCTCGCGGAGCTCCTGGCGGTGCGCGGGATCCTGCCGGACGCGATCGTCACGAGCCCGCGCGAGCGGGCGCTGCGGACGGCGCTCATCGTGGGCGAGCGCCTCGGCGTGGCGGTCGTGACGGAGCGTGCGCTCGCAGGCGAGCCCGGGCTCGCCGAGCTGGCCGCGGTCGTCACCGCGCAGGGTGGGCGGGCGCCGATGCTCGTGGGCCATGACCCGTGGATCTCCGCTGCCGTGTGCGACCTCGTGGGCAGCGACGGGCTTGCGCTGCGCAAGGGCGCGCTCGCGAGCATCACCACGGCCGCGACGCTGCGTCCGGGCCGGGGCATCCTCCGGCTGCTCCTGCCGCCGGACCTCGCCGGACCGGGCTGAGCCCGCCCGGCGGTCAGACGCGCGCGGCCGGGATGGCGACCCGGAAGGTCGCGCCGTGCCCCTCCTCCGAGAGGACGTCGATGCGGCCCTCGTGCGCGCCGACGATATGTCGCGCGATGGCGAGGCCGAGGCCCGTCCCGCCGCCGGTCCGCGGCCGCGCACGGTCCACCTTGTAGAAGCGCTCGAAGATCCGCGCCTGGTCCGCGCGCGGGATCCCCGGCCCCTCGTCCGCGACCGAGAGGACGACGTCGTCGCCCTCGGCGACCGCGGCGAGCGTGACGCGGCCGCCCGCCGGGGAGAACTTCACGGCATTGTGGACGAGGTTCACGAGCACCTGGCCAAGGCGGTCGCGGTCCCCGCGGACCACGAGGCCGAAGCCCGTCGGGTCCACGACGATCGCCACCCCCTGGCGCTCCGCGAAGGTCGCAAGCCGCGCCGCCACGCTGTCGAGGAGCGGGCCCACCGCGAGGTCCTCGAGGTCGAGGCGCGTCGTCGCCTGCTCGATCCGTGACAGGTCGAGAAGCTCGTTGACCATCTGCGTGAGGTGCCCCGCTTCCACCTCGATCGTCGCGACCCGCTCGCGGATCCGCCCAGGCACCTCCGTGCCCTCGAGCTCCATGAGCACCCGCTCCGTGAGGAGGCGCACGGTCGTGAGCGGCGTGCGCAGCTCGTGGGCGAGGTTGTCGATGAACTCGGCGCGGATGCGCTGGAGCCGCCGGAGCTCGGTGACGTCCTCCAGGACGAGCCAGGCCAGGCCGTCGCCGGACGGGCGGACCCGGAGGGTGACGCGCCGCTCGCGCGGCAGATCGAGCTCCACGGACGTGCCGCCGCTGCCGGCGGCCGCGGCGAGCACGAGCTCCTCCACCCGGTGGTCGAGGAAGAGCTCCATGAGCGTCCGGCCGACGAGCGCATCCGCGCTCCGCCCGAGGAGCACGCCCGCGGCCTCGTTCGCGCGTGTCACGCGCCGGTCGCGCCCCACGTGGACGATGCCGAGCGGCAGCTGGTCGACGAGCCGGCGGACGTCCTCGAGGGGCATGGCGCGAGGATAGCGGTCCGCCTGCCGTGGCCCCACGGGCCGGATGCGGCGCAGGTAGGGGAAGCGAGGATGCGGGCGCATCAGCGTCCCCCGCCGGGACCATCCGCCGGTCCGGACGGGACCGTCGGCGGGCTCGCGCACCGGCCGCGCACCGGCGCAGGCTGGACAGCATGGATACCGTTGCACGCTCCCGCCGGCACCCGCTCCTGCCGCTCGCGGCGGCCGCGCTCCTCGTGGCGACGCTGCCCGCCCCCGCGGGCGCCGCCGTGACCGTCCCGGGAGCCCCCGAGTGCCCCGTCCTCCCGGCATCGAACGTCTGGAACCGGCGCGTGGACGGCCTCCCCGTCCACCCGGATTCCGCGCGCCTCCGCGCGACGATCGGGCTGGACGCACCGCTCCACCCGGACTTCAGCGACGCGGACGCGGACGGGTACGGCATCCCCTGGCAGCTCGTAGGCGCCGCGACCCCACGCCACGTCGTGGACTTCGTGGAGTACGGCGACGAGAGCGACGCGGGCCCGTACCCGATACCGGCCGACCCGGCGATCGAGGGCGGGAGCGACCGTCACCTCATCACGGTGGACCGGAGCAGCTGCACCCTCTACGAGCTCTACCACGCGGAGCCCGACGGGTCCGCCGGCTGGACGGCCGGCTCCGGCGCGATCTGGTCGCTGACGTCGAACGCGCTGCGGCCGCGCGGCTGGACGAGCGCGGATGCGGCCGGGCTGCCGATCTTCCCGGGCCTCGTCCGCTACGAGGAGGTCGCCGCGGGCGCCATCCGCCACGCACTCCGCTTCACTGCGCCCGAGACGCGCCGCGCGTTCATCTACCCCGCGCGCCACTTCGCGAGCAGCCGGACCGGGACGGAGTACCCGCCGATGGGCCTGCGCGTCCGCCTGAAGCGCTCCGTGGACATCCGGGGCTTCCCGCCACAGTCGCGCGTCATCCTCCGCGCCCTGAAGCGCTACGGGATGCTCCTCGCGGACAACGGCTCGGCCTGGTACGTCACCGGCGCCCCCCATCGCGGCTGGGACGATGACGACCTGCACAGCCTGCACGCGATCACCGGCAGCGACCTCGAGGTCGTGGACACGCGCGGCCTGCGCAACGGCTGACCGGGCCGGCCGGTGCCACGGCACGCACGCCGGATCCGCGTCGCGCGCCGGACGCCGATGCGGCGCGGGTTCAGCGTCCGGATCCCCCGACAAGGACGGACCACGGCCGCTCGTCCACCGCGCCGGTCAGCTCGAGCCAGCGCACGGCGTAGGCCAGGCGCACCTCGCAGGTGACCCGGCCACCCTCGGAGACCGCCGCATGGACCGCGTGCTCGCGGGTCCAGCTCGCGGAAAGCGCGGCCAGCGAGCCGATCGGCAGGAGCTGGCGGCGCACCCGGTCGATGGCATCGCCGAGGCCTGGATCCGCCCACGCGTCCGGACGCGCGCCGGCCCGGGAGAGGATCCGTGCGACGGCTGCCGCGCCGCCTGCGGGGCAGCGCGCAGAGCGTCGGTCGGGGACCGCACCGAGCGGCGAGAGGGAGCGGCGGTCGGTGCGCGCGGATGACGGGACGGGTGTCGGCGCGTGGGAGATGTCGGCGGCGATCACGGAGGCACGGTCGCCCGGAGGCGTCAACAGCGCATCATCGCGTCGTCAACGTCTGGCACATCGACCTGCCGGACGCTCCCCCGGACGCGCCCGGGTGCCATGCTACCCTGCGGCCCGTGACCAGCGAGCGCCCCACCCCCGAGCCGTCCGACTTCATCCGCGACATCGTCGCCACCGACCTCCGCACGGGTCGGCACGCCGCCGTCGTGACCCGCTTCCCGCCCGAGCCGAACGGCCACCTGCACATCGGCCATGCCAAGTCGATCTGCCTGAACTTCGGCATCGCGCGGGAGTTCGGGGGCCGCTGCCACCTCCGCTTCGACGACACGAACCCGGTGAAGGAAGAGCAGGCGTACATCGACGCGATCATCCGCGACGTCCGCTGGCTCGGCTTCGACTGGGGCGACCACCTCTACTACGCCTCGGACTACTTCGAGCAGCTCTACACGTGGGCGGAGCTGCTCATCACGCGCGGCCTTGCGTACGTGGACGACCTCTCCGCGGACGAGATCCGGGAGCACCGCGGCACGCTGACGGAGCCGGGGCGGGACAGCCCCTGGCGCGACCGGAGCGCGGACGAGAGCCTGGACCTCTTCCGGCGGATGCGCGCCGGCGAGTTCCCCAACGGCGCGCGCGTCCTGCGCGCGCGCGTCGACATGGCGTCCGGGAACATCAACATGCGCGACCCGGTCCTCTACCGGATCCTCCATGCGCACCATCCGCGGACCGGCGACGCGTGGTGCATCTACCCCACGTACGACTACGCGCACGGCCAGTCGGACGCGATCGAGGGGATCACCCACTCGATCTGCACCCTGGAGTTCAGCGACCACCGCCCCCTCTACGACTGGCTCGTCGCGAACCTCCCGGTCCCCGCGGTCCCGCACCAGTACGAGTTCGCGCGGCTCAACCTCACGTACACCGTCCTGTCCAAGCGCTTCCTGCTGCGCCTGGTGAAGGAGGGGCGCGTGCGGGGCTGGGACGACCCGCGGATGCCCACGATCGCGGGGATGCGCCGGCGCGGCTATCCCGCCGAGGCGCTCCGTGACTTCGCCGCGATGATCGGCGTGGCGAAGGCCGATTCGACGGTCGAGATCGGCCAGCTGGACCACGCGGTCCGCTCCGTCCTCAATCGCACGGCAGAGCGGCGCTTCGGGGTGCTCCGGCCGCTCCGGGTCGTCATCGAGGACTACCCCGAGGGCCGCGTCGAGCAGCTCGAGATCGGCAACAACCCGGAGGATCCGGCGGCGGGCACCCGACTGGTCCCGTTCGGGCGCGAGCTCTGGATCGAGCGCGACGACTTCATGGAGGAGCCGCCGCCGAAGTACTTCCGGCTCGCTCCCGGCCGCGAGGTCCGGCTGCGGGGCGCGTACTTCATCACCTGCCGCGAGGTCGTGAAGGACGCTTCGGGCGAGGTCGTGGAGCTGCGATGCACCTACGACCCAGCCACCCGGGGTGGCGATTCGCCGGACGGACGCCGCCCGAAGGCGACGCTCCACTGGGTCTCGGCCGCGCACGCCGTCCCCGCGGAGGTGCGCCTGTACGAGGCGCTCTTCACCCGCCCGGATCCCGGGGCGGACGGCGACCTTCTCGACGACCTGCGTGCCGATTCCCGGACCGTGCTGACGGGCTGCATGCTCGAGCCGGGCCTCGCCGACGCGCAGCCGGGCGCGACCGTCCAGCTAGAGCGGCTCGGCTACTTCTGCGCGGACCCGGACGGGCGGCCGGGGGCGCCGGTCTTCAACCGGACGCTCACCCTCAAGGACACCTGGGCGAAGGTCCAGGCACAGGGCGGGGCGGGCTGACGCCGGTCCGGCGCGCGGGCCGCCTCAGCCCTCGGTGAGCCGGAGGACGTAGCCGGTGCCGCGGACCGTCTGCAGGTAGCGGGGCGTCCCCGGGACCTCCTCGATGGCAGCGCGCAGCCAGTGGATGTGCACGTCCACCGTGCGCGTCTCGCCGATGTAGTCGTAGCCCCAGACCTGCTCGAGAAGCTGGTCGCGCGTCATCACCTGGCCCGCGTTCCGGATGAGGCAGGCGAGCAGCTCGAACGCCTTGGGCTTCACGGGGATCGCCGTCCCGTCGCGCAGGAGCCGGTGGCCCGCGAGGTCCACGGTCACGCTGCCGAGGCGGACCTCGCGCGGCCGCGCAGCGCCGACCGGGCCGGGGGCCGCGCCGGCCGCACCCGCGTCCGTCCGTCGGAGCTGCGCGCGGACGCGCGCCTGGAGCTCGCGGAGGCTGAAGGGCTTGGTCACGTAGTCGTCCGCGCCGAGCTCCAGGCCGAGGACCTTGTCGAGCTCGGCGTCGCGGGCGGTGAGCATGATGATCGGGACCGGCGATTCCCGGCGGATGATCCGGCAGACCTCCATCCCGCCGAGCTCGGGGAGCATCAGGTCCAGGAGGACGAGGTCGGGGGGCGATTCGCGGAAGCGGACGAGCGCCTCCCGCCCGTTCGCCGCGGTGATGACCCGCAGGCCGTCCGCCTCGAGCGCCTCCGCCACGGTCTCGCGGATCACCGGCTCGTCATCGACGAGAAGCACCGTCCGTTCAGCCACGCGCCGCATCCTGCGGGACGCGCATCAACGGCATGTTTCCGGGCACGAGGGTCGTCAGCCGAGCCGGTCCCGCGCCGCGTCGAGGCGGGCGAGCGTCCGCTCCCAGCCGAGCGCCACGAGGACGTCGAAGAGCGGCGGCGTGGCGGTCCGCCCGGTCGCCGCGACCCGGAGCGCCATGAACAGGTCGCCGGCCTTCCAGCCGCGTGCATCGCACAGGGCGCGGAGGGCAGCCTCCAGGGGCTCCGCCTCGAACCCGACGGCCCCGCCGTGGCCGATGGTCTCGCGCGCGGCGCGGAGCGCGTCGGCGGTCGTCGCGGCGTCCCAGCGCTTCGGCACGAGGAGCGCAGGGTCCGGGGCGGGCGGATCGAGGAAGAGGTAGGCCGTGAGCGGGCCGATCGCGTCGAGCTTCGGCAGGCGCTCGCGGATCATCGGCAGGAGCGCCGTGAGGTCGTCGGCGGTCGGGACGCGCCCGGGCGTGCCCGCCTCGATGCCGCCCCGGACCGCGTCCGCGAGGTACGGCAGGGCCCGCTCCACGAGATCCGCGTCGTTCAGGCGCCGGATCCACTGCCCGTTCAGCCACTCCAGGCGCTCACGGTCGAAGACCGCGCCGCTGCTCTGGACGCGGGCGAGATCGAAGCGCTCGATGAGCGCGTCCACGCCGAAGACCTCGTCCTCCTCGCCGGAGGACCAGCCGAGGAGCGCGAGGTGGTTGACGATCGCCTCGCGGATGAACCCCTCCGCGCGATACGCATCCACCGCGGTCTGGCTCTTGCGCTTGCTCATCTTCGTGCGGTCGGGATTGAGGATGAGCGGCAGATGGGCGAACGCGGGGATCTCCGCGCCGAGCGCCCGGAAGAGGAGGATGTGCTTGGGCGTGTTCGAGAGGTGGTCCTCGCCACGGATCACGTGCGTGATCGCCATCGCCGCGTCGTCCACCGCGACGGTGAAGTGGTAGAGCGGCGTGCCGTCCGAGCGCATGATCACGAGGTCGCCGCCGAGCACGTCCGTGCCGATCTCCACGTGCCCGCGGACGATGTCGTCGAAGGCGACCGTGCCGGTGCCCACGCGGAAGCGGATCACCGGCGCACGCCCGGCGGCGCGGAGCGCGACACGCCGCTCCGGCGGGAGGTGCGCGCAGCGCCCGACGTAGCGGAGCGGCTCGCGCGCGGCCTCCTGTGCGGCCCGGTCCGCGGCCAGCTCCTCGGGCGTGCAGAAGCACTCGTAGGCGCGGTCCGCCACGAGGAGCCGCTCGGCCGCCTCGCGGTACGCCGCGATGCGCTCCATCTGGCGGTACGGGCCGTACGCGCCCCGCTCGGGCAGGCCCGCGATCGCGGGGCCCTCATCCCACGCCAGGCCGAGCCAGTGAAGGCCCGCAAGGATGTCCGCCTCGAACGCGGCAGTGGAGCGGGCGACGTCGGTGTCCTCCAGGCGGAGGATGTACGTGCCGCCCATCCGGCGGGCGAAGAGGTAGTTGAAGAGCGCGGTGCGGGCGGTCCCGATGTGGAGCGGCCCGGTCGGGCTCGGCGCGATGCGGCAGCGGACGGTCATGCCCGACAGCGTGCCACGGCTCCGGGTCACGCGCACGTGCCGGACGGGGACCGCGCCGCACGCGCAGGCCGCGCCCCGTACGGTCAGCCCGTGCGGAAGAGACGCCGGACGCGCCCGAGGAGCGAGCCGTGCGCGGACGTGGCCGGGTCGGCCGCGCGGCCGGCGGGGGTGGCCGTCGGCGTGGCCGCGGGCGCGGTGCGCACGCTCCCGCCGACCGCCGCCGTCGGGGCAGCCGTGGCCGCGCGCGCGGTCGGCGGCGGGGACGCGGGACGGGCCGCGGCAGGCGCGGGCACGGGCGGAGCCGCGGTCGACGCGCCGGCCGCTCCGCCACGGGGCGCGGTCGCCGCGGCGGGCGGGGTGGCCGTACCGGCACGGGCCGTGGTCGCCGCGGCGGGCGGCGGTGCCGCACCGGCCGCCGGGCCACGCGTCGCCTCGTCGAAGGCGGTCCGCGCGGGCGGCGGGCCGGGGGCGCGCGACCGCAGGATCGCCTCTGCCTCCGCCGCCTCTTCCGCGGCGAGCCGGCGGGCCTCCGCACCGAGGACGTACCCGCTCCCGCGGCGGCGGAAGGCGCCACCCCGGGCGAGCTCCTCGTCCCCCTTGCGGAAGTGGCGCCGCGCGGCCATGGACCAGGCCGCGCCCGACGAGCGGCTGTAGACGTCCGGGTCGTCGGCCGGCGACGCGGGCGCGGTGGGCTTGGCGTGTGCATCGGCTGCCCCGGCGGGCCCCGGTGCGGCGCGCGGACCGGGGCGTGCACCGCCGGCACCGGCCCCCGCACCGCCGCCGCCGTGGGTCGCGTCCGCCGTGTCGCCGCCACCTTCCGTGCCGCTGCGCGGGCGGAAGTCCTCCCACCACGGGACGCCCGCGGCCGACCACTGACCGGTGCGCATCCCGGGGGCGCGGTCCGCGTCCGTCCACGGCCCGCCGGACGGCGGATCGGCCGGGGGCGGCGGCGCGCGCGCGCGGGCGCGCGCCTCCCGCGCGGCACGGCCGGCGCCGCGGGTCCGGCCGCTGCCCGGGTGCGTGGGACGCGCGGCACGACCGGGCTCGGAGGCACGCACGGGCGCGGCGGCGTGGGCGTCGTCCCAGGCACGCCGCCGGAGCGGGTCCATGAGCAGGTGGTACGCCTCCTGGATCGCGAGGAAGCGCGTCGTGTCGCCATCCGGCGTGTCCGGGTGCCAGCGCTTCGCGAGCCGGCGGTGGGCCGCCTTCACCTGGGCGTCGGTGGCGCCACGGGGCACGCCGAGCGCCCGGTACGGGTCGGGGATCCGCTCTGGCTTCACCCTCGCCGTTCGCGCGAGGGAAGCTCGAGGATGGGCGCGAGCGTGAAGCCGGGGACGAGCTCCCAGGCGAGGGTGCCGTCCGGTCCGTGGACCGCGGGGTGGTGCATCGGGCCGAGCGCACGGAGCTCCTCGGGTCCGAGGACACGGATCTGCGCGAGCGCCTCCACGGTCGCGGCACGGCTCGCCCGCCCGGTCGGGTCGCCGTCCTCGATGCTCAGCGCCATCCCGGCGGGTGGCGTGCCCGGTCCGCGCGCCCCGGCGAGCAGCCCGATGCCGCGCAGGCCCTCCGCGCCGCCCTTCGCGACGATCCGGCCGCTCCCCCGCTTCATCAGCTGCGTGTCGAGCGAGGCGACGCCCGCGACCATCTCCGGGGCGGCACGCATCGCGTCGCGGATACGCAGGAGCGCCGGGACCGCGAGGCCGAGCGCCCGGTCGCGGCCGGCGCCCACGGCCGGGTCTGCGAGGAGCGCGTAGGCACGGGCCACGTCCGCGAGGGGGAAGGCATACGTCGCGAGCCCGCAGTCATCGATCCCGATGCGCAGCTTCGCGACGGTCGTGCGGAAGACGCGTGCGACGGCATCGCGCACCGCCTTCTGCGTCGGGTGGGCGGGGTCGGTGTACGTGTCGAGCGGCCAGTCGCCGTGGCGGGCGAGGAGGAGGCTCGCGGCGTGGAAGCCGGAGCACTGGTGGCGGAGCGGCCCCGGGCCCTCGCCATCGCGGAGGAGCCGCGCATGCGTGGCGGGGTCGGTGGGCATCGCGGGCGCGCACCGGACCTGTGCCGCGGTCAGGCCCGCACGCCGGAGCAGCGCGTGGAGCGTCCGGACGTGCCGGTCCTCCCCTGCGTGCGACGCGGCGAGGACCGCGAGCTCCTCGTCGGATACGCGCAGCGCGTCGGCGGCCCCGGATTCCACGAACGCGAGGAGGGCGAACGGCTTCACGGCCGAGCGGAGCGTCACCGGGACCGACGGGTCGCCGAGGGCGTGCTCCACGGTCCCGTCCGCCGCGACGACGACGATGTGGCCGCGGTGGCGCGATTCCACGATCCCGGCGCGGCGCACCTCGGCGACGGGCGGCGCGTCGATCGCCGGCCGGCCGGCGCGCGCGCCCGAGCGGCCGGGCCGGGGGGCGGGCGACGACGCAGGCATGCCCGGATGGTAGCAACGCGCACGCGGCGGGCGGCGTGGCGCGACGTCACGACCCGGCCGGGCGCTCCCGGCTAGAATCCCGACCAGCCACCCGCCGCCCATCGGAGGCCCCATGCCGCCCGCCGACTACCCGACGCTCCACGTCTCGACGCACCCCGCGGTCCTCCACAAGCTCGCCGTCCTGCGCGACGTCGAGACGGAGCCGAAGAAGTTCCGCGAGCTCGTGCGCGAGATCAGCTGGCTGGTGGGCTACGAGGCGCTCGCGGACGCGCGCGTCACGGAGGTCCCGGTCCGGACGCCGATGGAGGTGATGCAGGGCCACCGCCTGGCGGACCGCATCGGCCTCGTGCCGATCCTGCGCGCCGGGCTCGGCATGGTCGATGCCATGCTCGAGCTGATGCCGACCGCACAGGTCTGGCACCTCGGCCTCTTCCGCGACGAGCGGACGCTCCGGCCGGTCGAGTACTACAACAAGCTCCCCGACCGTGCGACGGTGGACCTCTGCCTCATCCTCGACCCGATGCTCGCGACCGGCGGCTCCGCGACGGCGGCGATCGAGGTCCTCAAGCACTGGGGCGCGGCGCGGATCAAGCTCGTCAACCTGATCGCGGCGCCGGAGGGCGTGGAGGCGGTCGTGCGTGCGCATCCGGACGTGGAGATCCACGCGGCCGCGCTCGATCGCCGGCTGAACGAGAAGGGCTACATCCTGCCCGGCCTCGGCGACGCGGGCGACCGCCAGTTCGGCACCAGCCACCCCTGACGCGCGGCGCGCGCTGGAGGCGACGGCCCGTCAGACGGAGATCGACCGGACCGGGCTCCAGCCGGACGCCTCCGAGCCGCCGCTGACACGGACGAGGCGGCTGCGGTAGCCCCAGGACCCGGACCGCGTCGGCCGGTGGATCGCGCTCGTCGCGCGCGTCATCGCGACGGACGTCCAGGCGCTGCCGCCGGGACGACGCGCCTGGATCTCGTGCCGCCAGCCGTCCGGAGCGCCGGCCGTCGCGACGGTGATGCGGACGCGGACGGGGCCGGTGAGCCGGGCGAGCGCGACGGGGACCACGATCCGGCCGGTCATGCCCGCGCCGCTGTGGACCCGGCAGAGGTAGGTGTACGTGCCCGCAGCGGGGAACGCCTGACGGAAGGTCGCCCCGGCTGCCATCCCGCCCGGCGCGCCGCTGGAGAACCAGCCGGAGGGCGCAGTGGCGTAGACGTCATGGCCGACCCCGGAGGTGTTCTCCCAGCGGACGGTCGTGCCGCGGGCCACCGAGCGGCCCTCCGGCGTGAAGACGAGCGTGCCCATCCCGACCGTCACCGTGGCGGCCGCGCCGGGCGCAGGGAGCGCGAGGAGCACCGCGGCGGCGAGCGCGGCGAGCGGGCGGAGGCGGCGTGCGGGCTGCATCTCCCGCATCGTCGCACGCGTGCGCGCGGCGCGCACCCGGACGATGGTCCCGGCCCGGCGTCGGACAGTACGAGGGCCGGCCCCTGCGGGCCGGCCCTCGTCGTTCCGGTCGGTGGTCGCCGCCCCGTCGGGCGGCGGGGCGGCTACTCGCCGCCCGGGGTGACCTCGACGGACCCCTTCATGAAGCCCTCGCCCGTGGCGTCGCCCTCGATGAGCGCCCGCGCAGCGTCCGCCAGATCGGTGCGGTAGGCACCCTCGGCGGGAGCGGCCTGGAGCAGGCCCGCGTCGAGCATGATCTCGACCGTCTTGTCCCAGGTCTCCACCGGCAGGGCGCCGATGCCACCCTCGGCCGGCCAGATGAGCGGATTGATCTCGTTCATCATCCAGCGCTGGTGGCCGAGGCCGAGCGTGGAGCCGGCATCGACGGTGTACTGGACGCACGCCTCGGGGTTGTCGCGGCAGAACATCCAGCCCTGGAAGGCGCCGGCGAGGAACTTGACCGCGATCTCCTCGTTGCCCTCCTCGGCGAGCCACGACGCGCGCGCATGGATCGCGTCCTGGAGCATCGCCGTGCCGACCTCGTTGTAGTCGATGACCGCGAGATCCTCGGGCTGATAGAGCTCGCCGGTCGCCGGGTTCACCGTCTCGAGGACCTGGGCGTACTCGTTGTAGATCATCGCCTCGGCAGCGTCGACCTCGCGGTTGAGGAGGAGCGACATGTCGAACGGCTGGATGACCTTCTCGAAGTCGGTCCCGGCCTCGAGGCCGGCGGCCTTGGCGGCGGCGGTGACCTCGTACTCGTTGCCGAAGTCCCAGACGCCGATCTTCTTCCCGGCGAAGTCCGCCGGCGTGTTCACCGGCGCATCCGCCCACGAGACGGAGAGCGTGCCGGAGCGCTGGAAGATCTGGGCGATGTTCACGAGGTCGGACTGGCCCTGGTCCACGACCGCGAGCACGCGCGGGACCCAGGAGGTCGCGAACTCCGGACCCGCCGGGTCGGAGCCGACGACCTGCGGCGCGACGTCCGGGCCGCCGTCGACGATCGTCACATCGAGGCCCTGGGCCTCCCAGAAGCCCTCCGCCTTCGCGGCGTAGTAGCCCGCGAACTGCGCCTGGGGCACCCACTGGAGCACCACGCTCACGGGGGTGAGGTCCTGGGCCGTCGCCACCGGTCCGAGCGCGGCCGCCGCAAGGATGCCCGTGGCACCCGCAGCGATGCCGAGCCTGCGCACTGTCTGCATCGATGCTCCTCCATCCGCCGGGTGCTCGCGGGGCCCGGCGCCCCCGGTCACGCGCGCCACCGCGGGCGTCGCTCTGACCTTGAGGCGCACGATAGCGCAACGGCCCGGGAGCGGCGAGAGCGCGCCCGGTGACGACGCGGTCACGCCCCGGTGCCGGGAGCGGTGCGCGACGCGGCGGACCTAGGCCTCGCCGCCGCGAAGCGCCACGTACCAGGGGATGGCGAAGCGCTCCACGAGCGAGACGAGCGCGTACATGAGCATCGCGCCGACCGCACCGATGAGGATCGCCGCCCAGGCCACGCCGAACTTCCCGTTGCTCATCGACTGGAGGACGATCCGGCCCAGGACGTCCGACGTGCCGCCGAAGTACTCGCCGACGATCGCGCCGATGAACGCGAGGGTGGTGGCGACCTTCAGCGCCGTGAAGAAGAACGGCAGCATGTTCGGGATGCGCACGCGCACGAGCACGTCGGTCGGCGTGGCGGCATAGGAGCGCATCAGCTCGAGCGCGGCGGGCTGCACCGCGACGAGCCCGCGGGTCACGCTGATGACGATCGGGAAGAAGACGAGCAGCGCGGCCATCATCATCTTGGAGAGCGGGTTGAGCACGCCGAACCAGTTGTTGACGATCGGCGCGATCGCGATGAGCGGGATCGTGCTCGCCCCGATCGCCACGGGGAGGAGGACGTCGCGGGCGGTCGCCCAGCGGGCGGTCGCGAAGCCGATCGCGACCCCGGCGAGCGTGCCGATGACGAGGCCGCCGATCGCCTCGATGAACGTGGCCTGGGCGGAGCGCCAGAGGAGCGCCTGCTCGGCCCCGATCGCACCCGCGATCACCGACGGCGCCGGGATCACCCGCCGGCCCTCGCCGCCCGCCGCGAGCTCCCACGCGACGAGGACGGCCGCGAAGACGAGGAGCGGCGGCACGAGCCGCGCGAGCCGGCCGACGAGGCCGCCCCCGGCACGGGCGGGACGCGCGGCGGCGGGGGCGCTCACCCGATCCCGCCCTCGGCCCGGGCGCGGGTCCGCGACGCGGCCGGCGCGACCCCCGGCCCGTGGTGCGCGCGGAGCGCCTCGCGGACGACCGTGACGAGCTCGTAGTAGCGCTCCGTCTCGCGCGTCGCCTCGTCCCTCGGCTGCGGCAGGTCGATCGGGATGACGTCGGAGATCCGGCCGGGGCGGGCGCTCATCACGACGACGCGCGTGGAGAGGAAGACCGCCTCGGGGATGCTGTGCGTGACGAAGATCACCGTCGTCCCCGTGGCCGCCCAGACATCGAGGACCTCCGCGTTCAGGCGCTCGCGCGTCATCTCGTCGAGGGCGCCGAAGGGCTCGTCCATGAGCAGGAGCGCGGGCTGGAACGAGAGCGCCCGCGCGATCGCGACGCGCTGCTGCATGCCGCCGGAGAGCTGGTGCGGGTAGTGCTTCGCGAAGCCGCCGAGCTCCACGAGGTCGAGCATCGCGCGCACCCGCGCGTCCCGCTCCGCGCCGTCGACGCCCTGGATCTCCAGCGGCAGCCGGACGTTCGCCTCCACGGTCCGCCAGTCGAACAGCACCGGCGCCTGGAAGACCATCCCGTAGTCACGGTCGCGACGGGCCGCGGCGGCAGCCTTGCCGTTCACCTCGACGGCCCCCTCCGTGGGCGGCACGAGGTCGCCGACGATGCGCAGGAGCGTGGACTTGCCGCAGCCGGACGGCCCGATGAGCGAGATGAACTCGCCCCGCTCGATGGTCAGGTCGATACCCTCGAGGGCGACCGTCTCGCCGCCGCCCGCGACGGGGAACGCCTTGCGCACCCCGGCGACGCGGACCGCGGGCCCCGTCGCGCTTCCGGCGCCTCCGCTCATGGCCGTCCTCCTCGACGCATCGTCAGGCCTCCATCCGCCCGCGGTCGCGGAGCACGATCAGCTCGGCGACCCGGACGATCACGTAGAACGTCAGCCCGGTGAGCGCCGCGACGAGGATCGTCCCCCACAGCTTCTCCGGACCGGTGATGTACTGCTGGTTGAAGTTCACGAGGGCGCGCCCGAGACCCTCCTTCACGCCCCCGGGCGCCTCCCCGATGATCGCGCCGACGACGCTCGCGGCCGCCGCGACCTTCAGCGCGGTGAAGAGGTACGGCACGGACGCCGGCAGGCGGACGCGCCGGTAGATCTGCCAGCGGGTGGCCGCGTACGAGCGCATCAGCTCGAGGGCGCGCGGGTCCGGCGAGCGCAGGCCGCGGACCATCGCGATCGTGACCGGGAAGAAGGTCAGGTACGTGGAGATGATCACGACCGAGACGAGCCCGCGCCCGAAGGAGACGACGATGATCGGCGCGAGCGCCACGATCGGGATCGTCTGGCTGGCGATGACGTACGGCAGGAAGGCGCGCTCGGCGAGCCGCGAGTGGACGAAGAGCGAGGCGAGCGCGATGCCGATGACGGTGCCGAGGAAGAAGCCGATCGCCGCCTCCGCGAGCGTGTAGGCGGCCGCGCCAACGAGGTAGGCGAAGAGCGAGGTCTCCGACGAGCGCTGGACCGGTCCCGCGAGCTTCTCCGCGATCGACCACAGGTGGGGCAGCTGGAGGTCCGTCGCCTGGAGCAGCCGGAAGGGCGGGAAGTGCTCGTAGGCGAGGTCCGTGCCGAGGATCCCGTTGAGCCGCCAGGGGTCCCCGAAGAGCCACTTGAACGCCTCCCACGCGACCGCGACGATCGCGAGGAAGGCGAGCAGCGCGAGCGCCGTGCGGAGGAGCCGTCCGCCGGGGGACGACCAGCGGCCGACGACCGCCTCGACCCCGGCGTCCGAGCGGACCGCGAGGGCATCCGCCGTCGCCTCCACGTCCGCGGCGACGGTCGGGTCGGCCGCCTCGGCCGCGTCGAGCGCGGGCGGGAAGGGCGGGTCGCCGCCGGGCGACGACGGAGCGCTCATCGGCGGATGGACGCGCGGGGCGACCTAGGCGCGGACGCCCCGGTCGGCGAGCGTGAGCGCGCCGTCGATGATCCCGAACGCCTCGGCGAGCTCGTCCTCGGTGATCACGAGCGGCGGGTTCGTGCTGATCGCGTTCCAGCGCACGAACGTGTAGAGCCCGTTCGCGCGGAGGTGGTGGTGGATCGCCTTCATCTCGTCGCTCGTGCCGTTGTACGGGGCCAGCGGCTCGTACGTGGCGCGGTCGCGGACGAGCTCGAGGAGCCCGAAGAGCCCGATGCTCCGGCCGGAGCCGACCGAGGGATGCTTCGCCTCCATCTCCCGGTGGTAGCCGGCCATCACGGCACCCATCCGCTTCGCGCGCTCGATGAGGCCGTCCTCCTCGTAGACCGCGATCGTGGCGAGCGCGGCGGCGCAGCCCATCGGGTGCGAGTTGTACGTCAGGCCGCCGAAGAAGACCTTGTCCTTGAACGCGTCCGCGATCGCCTGGCGCATCCCGACCGCCCCGAGCGGCAGGTAGGACGACGTGAGGCCCTTCGCCATCGTGATGAGGTCCGGGACGACGCCCCAGTGGTTCACCGCGAACCACTCGCCGGTCCGCCCGAAGCCGGACATCACCTCGTCCGCGATCATCAGGATCCCGTACTTGTCGCACAGGCGGCGGATCCCCTGGAGGTACCCGTCCGGCGGGATGAGGATCCCGTTCGTCCCCACGACCGGCTCGACGATGATCGCCGCGATCGTGTGGGGACCCTCGAACATCATCACCTCCTCGATGTCGCGGAGGCTCTGCTCGACGGGCTCGGGGTCCTTGCGCGCCCAGCGGTGCGAATCGGGGATCCGGACGACGCCCGAGACGCCGGTCTCGGCGGCCCAGCGGCGCGGGTCGCCGGTCATCACGATCGCCTGCCCGGTGGCGCCGTGGTAGGAGCGATAGCGGGCGAGGATCTTGTGGCGGCCGGTGAACTGGCGGGCGAGCTTCACCGCGTTCTCGTTCGCCTCGGCGCCGCCGTTCGTGAAGAAGAAGACGTCGATGTCTCCGGGGGCGATCTCGGCGAGCTTCGCGCCGAGGCGGGCCCGGGGCTCGGTCGCCATGAACGGGTTCGCGTACGCGAGAACCTCCGCCTGGCGGGTGATCGCCTCGATGACGCGCGGGTCGCCGTGGCCGATGTTCACGGACATCAGCTGGCTGTTGAAGTCGATGAAGCGCCTGCCGTCCGGGGTGTAGAAGCACGACCCCTTCGCGGTGGCGACGGGGATCGGATCGACGGCGCTCTGGGCGGACCACTCGTAGAGCGAGTGCTTCCGGCTCAGCGCGACGATCTCCTCCGCGCTCATCGTGCCCGGCGCGACGTCGACTGCCATCTCTCACCTCACGTCGGCGATGGGGCCACCATCCTCCCGGCGGCTCCCGGTGCCCGGCCCATCGGGGGCTCTCGACGCGAGTGTGCCACGGAAGCCGTCGCCGGGGCGCCCGCGGGGGTGGCGCACAGACGGCGGGAGGCGTAGAGTCCGGGCCCGAGACAGCACGAGGAGGAGCCGATGACCGGACCCGCGTCGCCCGGCGAGACCCCGGCCCCGCGACCGCGCAAGCCGCGCGCGGCGGCAGCGGCCACCCCGGAAGGGGCCGCGCCCGCCCGCCCGCGGCGCACGCCCGCGGCACCGGCCGTGCCGCCCTCGGAGGCCCCGCCGTCCGCGGCATCCCCCGCCCCGGGGCCTGCGTCGGCGCCCGCGCCCGGTGCCGCCCCGGCAATGTCGCCCGCGACGCCGTCCGCGGCCGTGCCACCCGCACCCGTGCCGGACGCCGCACCGTCCCCGGCCCTGCCGCCGCGGCCGGACATCGCGGCGGCCGTCGATCGCCTCGTGGCGCACCTGCGCGGACGGCTCGCCCCGGGTGAGCTCGTGGCCGGGGCGGGCGCGCTCGTCATCCTGGGCCTCTCCTGGTTCCTCCTCGGCGTCGTGCTCGGCTCGTTCGGCAGCGCGCCGGAGACCGTCTACCTCGCCGCGGGCGCGACGCTCGCGATCCTCTGGCTCCGGACGTCGGATGCGCCGCCCGCGTGGTCGACGGACCCGCGCCTGCTCCCCGCGGTCGCGGGGGCGGGCGCGCTCATCGGCGGCATGTTCGCGATCGGGGCGCTCCGGTTCGCCATCGCGACGGGGTCGTTCACGCTCGGGCAGCTCGTCTGGTGGGTCGGCGTCGGGCTCCTCGCCGCCGGCGCGTGGATGACCGTGCGGGACGGACGTTCGCCGGGGCCACGCGCGGACGCCTGACGCAGGGACCGCGGCCGGGGGGGCCGCCGGACCGCGCGGGGATGGGCCGTCCGGCCCGCGACACCCGCATCCGCCCGCGCCTAGCCTCGAGTCGCGGCGACCGGCCGGGGCCGCGACAGGTCCCCGGCCCCCGCGCCCGCCGCGACGAGGGCAGCTCCGATGGACGACACGACGCTCCACGCGCGCATCAACGCGCTCGCCCACGAGGAGGAGGGGCTCTACGCCGAGGCGGCGGCCGGCCCGCTCGCGCCGGTCCAGCTCGCGCGGATGCACGCGATCCGGCTCGAGCTCGACCAGGCCTGGGACCTCCTCCGCCAGCGCCAGGCGCTCCGGTCGGCCGGGCTCGATCCGGACGAGGCGCACGTCCGCCCGGTCGCGGTCGTGGAGGCATACGAGCAGTGACCGACGCGACCGGGGCTGCCGCACCCCGGTCGCCGCGGACCCGTACCGGCGGCCCCTTCCTGCGCCGCCGGTGTACCGTGAGCGCCACGACGCCGGGCCGGCAGACGGTCCGCCGATGCAGGAGGTCCGTTCCATGGCGCGCATCGTCCGCGGTGCGCTCGTCCAGGCGTCCTGGACGGGCGACAAGGAATCGATGATCCAGAAGCACGAGCAGCGCGCCCACGAGGCCGCGAAGCAGGGTGCCCAGTTCATCCTCTTCCAGGAGCTGTTCTACGGTCCGTACTTCTGCCAGGTCCAGGATCCCGAGTACTACAGGTACACGGAGCTCATCCCGGACGGACCCACGACGAAGCGGATGCAGGCGCTCGCGAAGGAGACCGGGATGGTCGTCGTCGCGCCGATGTACGAGGAGGATTCGACCGCCTCGGGGATCTACTACAACACCGCCGCCGTTATCGACGCGGACGGGAAGTACCTCGGCAAGTACCGCAAGACGCACATCCCCCACGTGAAGGGCTTCTGGGAGAAGTACTACTTCCGGCCCGGGAACACGGGCTACCCGGTCTTCCAGACGGACATCGCGAAGTTCGGCGTCTACATCTGCTACGACCGCCACTTCCCCGAGGGAGCGCGGGCGCTCGGCCTGAACGGCGCCGAGATCGTCCTCATCCCGTCGGCGACCTCGCGCGGCCTGTCCGAGTACCTCTGGCGGATCGAGCAGCCGGCGCACGCGGTGGCGAACGGCTACTACGTCGGGACGATCAACCGGGTCGGCATCGAGCCGCTCGGCGAGGACGACTTCTACGGGCAGAGCTACTTCTGCGACCCGCGCGGCCAGTTCGTGGGCGCCGTGGGCGACGCCTACAAGGAGGAGCTGATCGTCCGCGACCTCGACCTCGACCTGATCGAGCAGGTCCGCCAGACGTGGCAGTTCTACCGCGACCGCCGTCCGGACGCCTACGAGGACCTCGTCCGGCCCTGACGCGGCGCAGGGGGCCAGGGGTCCGGCCCCCTTCCGCTCCCCGGCCCGGCTGTGCCATCCTCTCGCCCATGAACGACCCGCGGATCCCCACGATCATGATCGTGGGCAGCATGTGCATGGACCTCGTCACGTACGCCGGCCGCCTGCCGGAACGCGGCGAGACGGTGATCGGGGAACGCTTCGCCACCGGCTTCGGGGGCAAGGGCGCCAACCAGGCGACGATGGCCGCACGGCTCGGCGCCCGGGTCTCCATGACCGGCGGTGTCGGCGATGACCCGTACGGCGCGATGACGATCGAGAACCTCGCCACGCAGGGGATCGATACTTCCGGCATCCGCCGCATCCCCGGCCCGACGGGCGTCGCCCCGATCTGGGTCGAGCCGGACGGCAGCAACCGGATCATCGTCGTGCCCGGCGCGAACGGCGCGCTCCGCCCGGCTGACGGCGCCGACCCGGTCGCGGCCGCGGATGCCCTCGACGTCGTCGTCGGGCAGTTCGAGATCGACCAGGCGGTCACGGCGGCGGCCTTCGCGGCCGCACGGGAGCGCGGGGCGGCCACGATCCTGAACCCGGCCCCGGCCGCCCCGGTCACACCCGCGCTGCTCGCGGTGACCGACTGGCTCATCCCGAACGAGACGGAGCTCGCCGCTGCCGCCGGCGGACGGTGCGACCCGATGTCGGACGCGGACCTCGCGGCCGCGGCCGCGGCGCTCGGCGTCCGGCTCGTCGTGACCCTCGGCGAGAAGGGCGCGGCGCTCGTCCGCACGGACGGGACGGTGGACCGGATCGCGGCGCCGCGCGTGGAGGCGACGGACACGACGGGCGCGGGCGATGCCTTCGTGGGTGCATTCGCGTGGGCGCTCGGCAGCGGCCGGGACGAGGGGACCGCGGTGCTCATCGCGATCGCGCTCTCCGCGGACAGCGTCACGCGGGCAGGCACCCAGACCTCGTTCGCGGACCCGGAGCGCGCAGCCGCGCTCGTGGCGGGCGTGCGCGGTGCCTGAGCCGCGCCGACGGATGGCGGCGACCGCGCCTGCACGCGCCCGGGTGTAGGCTGCGCGCCATCATGGACTTCGGCTTCACGATCAAGCCCGATCACGCGGTCGCGCGGACGCTGGCGCTCACCCGCCAGGCCGAGGATGCCGGCTTCACCTACGGCTGGCTCTTCGACTCGCACGTGCTCTGGCGGGACCCGTACCCGATCCTCACGCTGATGGCGCAGGCCACCGAGCGGATGCGCCTCGGCACGTGCGTGACGAACCCCGCGACCCGCGAGCCGTCCGTCACGGCCTCCTCGCTCGCGGTCCTCGACGAGATCTCCGGCGGGCGCATGGACCTCGGCATCGGCCGCGGCGACAGCGCCCGGCGCGTGCTCGGCAAGCCGCCCACGACGATGGCCACGCTCGAGCAGGCGATCGTCCTCATCCGCGACCTCGTGGAGGGCCGGTCCGCATCGGACGACGGGCGCGAGATCTCGCTGCCCTGGACCGGCCGCTGGAAGCTCCCCGTCTGGGTCGCGGGCTACGGCCCGATGGCACTCTCCATGACCGGGCGGATCGCGGACGGCGTGATCCTCCAGCTCGCGGACCCGGACCTCATCCGCTGGATGGCCGGGATGGTCCGCGATGCCGCGACCGCGGCGGGCCGCGACCCGGCATCGGTCCGCATCCAGGCGGCGGCCCCGGCGCACGTCGGCCCGGTGGACGCCTGCCGCGAGCGGGTGCGCTGGTTCCCGGCGCTCGTCTCCAACCACGTCGTGGACCTCGTGAACAGGTACCCCCGCGAGCAGCTGCCCGAGAGCCTGACCGGGTACATCCGCGAGCGCGAGGGCTACGACTACCTCAAGCACGCCGAGGTGGGGTCGAGCAACGCCTCCTTCGTGTCGGACGAGGTAGTGGACCGCTTCTGCGTGATCGGGCCCCTGGAGGCCCACCGCGAGAAGCTCGCGGCGCTGCGCGACGCGGGCGTGGACCAGCTGAACATCTACCTCATGAACGGGGACGAGGAGGAGACGCTCGCGGCCTACGGACGCGAGATCGTGCCGGCGTTCGCCGGCGGCGGACGCGCCGGGTGACCCGGGCTCCGGCGCTCGCGACGACCCCGCTCGCGCGCCCGGCACCTGTGGCACCATCCCTTCCGTGAGGATCCCCGGGATGCGGCGCGGCCGCGGTGACGCTGCCGACGCGCGGGCGGCCGACCAGGTCGTCTGCCCGATCTGCAACCTGCGCAACGACAGCCTGGCGCGGTTCTGCAGGAACTGCGGCCTGCCGATGGGTACCGTCCGCGACCCGGTGCGGGGCACGCGCAGCCGCCGTCCCGAGCTGCCCTCCGAGCGCTCGTCCGGGCTTGCCGCGCTCGTCGGCCTCGTCGTCGGCGTCCGCGTGCGGGGGGGGGGGGGCGGGAGGGGCGGAGGCGAGGGGGGGGGGCCCC
>JBJTJV010000092.1:0-2559 GCA_046352645.1 Chloroflexota bacterium
GCCCGGCCGGTCCGTGCCCGGCCCGGTCCCACCGACCCACCCCACCCGATCCCGGAGGTTCACCCACCCGTGGCCAAGCAGCTGATCTTCGACGAGACCGCGCGTCGGTCCCTCAAGCGTGGTGTCGACAAGCTCGCCGAGGCGGTCAAGGTGACGCTCGGCCCCAAGGGCCGGAACGTCGTCCTGGACAAGAAGTTCGGCGCCCCCACGATCACGAACGACGGCGTGACGATCGCCCGTGAGGTCGAGCTCGAGGAGCCCTTCGAGAACATGGGCGCCCAGCTCCTCAAGGAGGTCGCCACCAAGACGGACGACGTCGCCGGCGACGGGACGACGACCGCCGTGGTGCTCGGCCAGGCGCTCGTGACCGAGGGCCTCAAGAACGTCACCGCCGGCGCCAACCCCATGGTCGTGAAGCGCGGCCTGGACAAGGGCGTGGAAGTGATCGTCGCGCGGCTGCGCGAGAACTCCCGCCCCGTCGAGACGCGCGAGCAGATCGCGGCGGTCGCGGCGATCAGCGCGGCGGACCCGGCGGTCGGCGAGCTCATCGCCGAGGTGATGGACAAGGTCGGCAAGGACGGCGTCATCACCGTCGAGGAAGGTCAGTCGATCGGCCTCGACAAGGAATACACCGAGGGGATGCAGTTCGATCGCGGGTACATCAGCCCGTACTTCGTGACGAACTCCGACCGCATGGAGGCGGTCCTCGAGAACCCCGCGATCCTCATCACGGACAAGAAGATCTCGAGCATCCAGGAGCTCCTCCCGGCGCTCGAGAAGGCGGTCGGCCTCGGCAAGCCGCTCTTCATCGTGGCGGAGGACATCGACGGCGAGGCGCTCGCCACGCTCGTCGTGAACAAGCTCCGCGGCACCATCAACGTCCTCGCGGTGAAGGCGCCGGGCTTCGGCGATCGCCGCAAGGAGATGCTCCGCGACATGGCGATCCTCTCGGGCGCCACGGTGATCTCCGAGGAGGTCGGCCGCAAGCTCGATTCCGTGGGCATCGAGGACTTCGGCGGCGCCCGCCGCGTCGTCGCGACCAAGGACGACACGACGATCGTCGACGGCGAGGGTGACGCGAACGAGATCCGCGGCCGGATGGTCCAGATCAAGGCGCAGATCGAGGAGACCACCTCGGACTACGACCGCGAGAAGCTCCAGGAGCGCCTCGCGAAGCTCTCCGGCGGCGTGGCCGTCATCAAGGTCGGCGCGGCCACCGAGGTCGAGCTGAAGGAGAAGAAGCACCGCATCGAGGATGCGCTCTCGACGACCCGCGCGGCCGTCGAGGAGGGCCTCGTCGCGGGCGGTGGCACGGCGCTCCTCCAGGCGCTCCCGGCGCTCGACAGCCTCTCGCTCTCCGGCGACGAGGCGGTCGGCATCTCGATCCTCCGGCGCGCGCTCGAGGCCCCCGTCCGGCAGATCGCCGAGAACGCGGGCCAGGAGGGCTCGGTCATCGTCGCGGCCGTCCGCGGCATGCAGGTCGGCGAGGGCTACGACGCGCTCAAGGGCGAGTACGGCGACATGTTCGGCCGCGGCATCGTGGACGCGGCGAAGGTGACCCGCTCCGCCCTGCAGCACGCCGCCTCGATCGCGGGGATGGTCCTCACGACCGAGACGCTCGTCACGGACCTGCCCGAGAAGAAGGAGTCCGCGGCGGGCGGTGGCCACGGCCACGGCCACGACGACTACTGATCGACGCCCCACGGCAGAGATGGCGGAGGCCCGGACCGGATGGTCCGGGCCTCCGCCCTTCCCGGCCGCCCGTACCCCGGTAGACTCCTCCCCATGCAGGGCGGCTGGATCCACGTCATCGCGGGGTGCATGTTCAGCGGCAAGACGGACGAGCTCCTCCGGCTCCTCCGCCGGGCCGAGATCGCGGGTCGCCGGATCGTCCTCGTGCGGCCCACGATCGACGACCGGACCCGTCCGGAGGTCGTGGAATCGCGCAGCGGCGTCGCCTTCCGGGCGCGCGCGGTCGGAGGCTCCGACGCGATCCCCGGGATCGTCTCGGCCGAGCGTGCGTCCGTCGTCGCGATCGACGAGGCGCAGTTCTTCGACGCGGGCCTGCCCGGCATCGCCGAGCTCCTCGCCGCGGAGGGCCGGACCGTCCTCGTCTCCGGCCTCGACCAGGACTTCCTCGGCCGGCCGTTCAACACGATGCCCACGCTCCTCGCGCTCGCCGACCAGGTGACGAAGCTGACCGCGATCTGCACGGTCTGCGGCGCGGACGCGACGCGCACGCAGCGGATGGTCGGCGGCCGCCCGGCTGCCGCGGACGATCCCCTCATCGTCGTCGGCGGGATGCACGACGATCGCTACGAGGCGCGCTGCCGGGCGCACCACGTGATCGGCAGCGCCCGCGGCGCCGTCCCCCTCGCGCTCGACCTCCCCGCCGCGGGCTGATCGCGCGGCGGGCGGCGGACCCGGCGCGATGCAGGCGGTGGCACGAGCCCGGTCGTAGAATCAGCCCGTGCCCGATCCCGACCTGCATGCCGCGGACGGCCGCGACGATGACCGAGCCCTCCTGGCCCGCGTTCTCGGCGATCTGCCGGACGGGGG
>JBJTJV010000093.1:0-6596 GCA_046352645.1 Chloroflexota bacterium
GCCCTCATTGCGGGGACGGCGGGCCTTGTCGGGGCGGACGAGGGGCAGCGGTTCACGTTCTTCCAGGAGGTACCCGAGATCGGGTTCATCGACAATGGCCCGGCCGGCCGCTCGTACGGCGACATGATGTCCTTCAGCGCCGCCGTCCGCACGGATGACGGCCTGACCGGGACGATCCACGGGATGGTCTTCACCATCGAGGTCCGTGGCGACGGCCCGGCGGACGAGACCCGCGTGGGCCAGATCGTGTTCGACCTGGGGGACGGGGACTCCATCGTCGTCGCGGGCGCCTCGGTCTACGGTGCGGACTTGGTCGAGATGCCGGCCGGGCTCCCGCAGTTCCGCGCGGTGATCGGCGGGACGGGGACGTACATCGGCGCCCGCGGGGAGGTGGTCACGATCCGCCAAGAGGAAGGCACGTACACGCACGCTGTGACGCTGCTTCCCTGAGGCGCCCGATCCCTGCCGCCTGCATCCCCACGGAAGTCACCTGTGTCCGCTTCCCCCACCCCGCGCCGCCGGATCGTCCCGCTCCTCGCCGCGGCCCTCGTCCGTTCCGCGGCCGCCGGCGGGCCCGTGGCCGCCGGTGCGCCCGCCACGCTCGCCATCGCCGAGCTGGACGCGGTGCGCGTGAACGTCGACGTGGGCGTGCCCGGGCCGTCGGCAGGCGACCGGGCGGTCTTCCGTGCGCCGGTGACCATCGGGGAGGGGAACGGGGACGGCGGCACGGTCTACGGCGTGACGACGACGGTGCGCATGCCCTCGGACGCGGCACCGGACGGCCTCGCGGTGACGATGGTCGCGTACGACCTCGGCGCGGGCAGCACGATCGTCCTTGCCGGCGTGGACCCGCGCCCCGCCGGCGTCGAGCCGCCCGCCGGCACGGAGCTGCGCCGCACCATCCTCGGCGGGACCGGCCGCTTCAGCGGCGCCCGCGGCGTGCTCGCGACCACGGTCGGCGCGGACGGCACGTGGTCGAACGCGATGACGCTCCTCGGCGTCGGTGACGCGGTGACCCGGACGTTCACCGTGCGCGCACCCGTGGCACCGGCAGCCCGGGCCACCGGACCTGCCGAGCCGCTCGCCGCCGGAGCGCTGATCACCGACTGGTTCCCGATCGTCGCGGGCGCCACGCGCGGCCGGGGTGCCGCCACGCTCACCGGCGTCTCCGACGCCGTGGTGGACGGCGACCCGTTCCGCCTCGCGCTCTGCCTCGTCGCCCTCGACCTCGGCGGCGGGGACCGGCTCCATCTCGCCGGCCTCACACCGATCGCCGCGGGTGCGCCCGGCCCCCGCCGTCCCACGATGCCGCTCGCGGTCATCGGCGGCACGGGGCGATTCGCCGGGGCGCGCGGTGAGGACGTCGTCACGTTCACGCCCACCGGCTCGATCCACGCGATCCGCCTCGTCGGGCGCGGCGCCCCGGAGGGAAGCCTGGGTGCGGGCTCCGCCGTCGCGCTCGCGACCGTGGACAACGATCCCACGGAGATCGAGCTCGGCGGCGGCTCCGGCACGTCCCTCGGCGACCTGTGGACGTGGACGAGCCGGACCGAGGAGGACGGCATGGTGGACGGATCGAGCGTCGGCCTGCTCACGAACGTGGCCGTCGAGCGCAGCGGCACGACGCGCCTGGGCCTGGCCTTCTACCTCCGGCCGGAGGGCGACCTCGTCGTCGCCTCGCTCGATGCCTACCCGGCGCCCGGAGCGCCGATCACCGTGGGCAGCCGGCGTGTCCGGGCCATCGTCGGTGGCACGGGCGAGACGCTCGGCGCCGCGGGGACCGTCGCCATGGAGCGCGCCGGCGACGATCGCTTCGACTACGTGTTCGCGCTCGTGACGCCCGCGACGGCCGGCGAGTAGGGCCGGGCGCCCCGGGTCCGTGCGGGGCGCTGGGATAGACTCTGGCGCACCGCAAGGAGGAGAACCCCCACTCGTGCCCAGCAGCGACCTGTCACGGCGCGCCGTCGTCACCGGCCTCGGCGCCGTCACGCCGATCGGCAACGACCACCCGACGTTCTGGCGGAACCTCGTCGCCGGTGTCTCCGGCGGCGGCCCGATCACGAGCTTCGACGCGAGCGCGTTCGACGTGCGCATCGCGGCCGAGGTGAAGGGGTTCGACCCGACGATCGCGATGGACCGGAAGATGGCGCGCCGGATGAGCCGCTTCATCCACTTCGGGATGGCCGCCGGCAAGGAGGCCGTCGCGGATTCCGGCCTCGACTTCACGGACTGGTCGCCGGAGCGGCGCGACCGGGTCGCCGTCGCCGTGAACACGAGCGGCGGCGGCCAGGAGCAGGTGATCGACGGGACCGCCACGCTCGCGACCCGTGGACCGGGCCAGGTGAGCCCGTTCGCGATCCCGGCGCTCTCCGGCTCCATGGCCGCCTGCCAGCTCTCCATGGAGTACGGCCTCACCGGGCCGGTGATCACCCAGGTCGCCGCCTGTGCGAGCTCGATCATCGCCTTCATGGACGGCCTGCGGATGATCCAGCGCGGCGAGGTGGACGTGGTCCTCGCGGGCGGCTCCGAGGCGCCGCTCCTGCCGGTCGCCTTCGCGGCGCTCGCGAACATGGGCGCGCTCTCCAAGCGCAACGACGATCCTGCCGCGGCCTCGCGGCCCTTCGACCGGAACCGTGACGGCTTCCTCTTCGGCGAGGGGGCGGGCGTGGTCGTGCTCGAGAGCGCGGCCCACGCGCTCGCCCGCGGCGCCACGATCCCCGCGGAGGTGATCGGCGCGGCGCTCACCGCGGACGCCTTCCACATCTCCGCCCCCGAGCCCACCGGCCGCGGCGCCACGCGCGCGATGACGATGGCGCTCGCGGACGCGGGGATCGCACCGGACGAGGTCGACTACGTCGTCTCCCACGGCACCTCGACACCGCTGAACGACGTGACGGAGACGCGCGCGATCAAGGCGGCCTGCGGCGACCACGCGTACCGCGTCTCGATCTCCTCGCCGAAGTCCATGGTCGGCCATCTGCTCGGCGCGGCGGGCGTGATGAGCGCGCTCACCGCGATCGGCGCGCTCCGGGAGGGCGTCGTACCGCCCACCGCGAACCTCGACGACCCGGACCTGCCGGAGTGCGACCTCGACTACACGCCGCGGACCGCGCGGACCCGCCGGGTGGACACCGCGATGATCAACGGGTTCGGCTTCGGCGGCCAGAACGCGGTCGCGCTCTTCCGCCGCTTCACGCCCTAGGCGGGCGGCTCGCCGACGGGGTCGGCGGGGAAGCGGCGCGGGACCGGGCGGCCCTCGAGCGCCTCGATCGCCGCGAGCAGGTCGGCCGGGAAGCGGGTCGCGCGGCCCGTGGCCGGATCGACCATCACCTGGGTCGTGGTGCCGTCCGCGATCGTCCGGGCCGGCGCGATCGGGCCGCCCTCGGCCACGACGCGGTACTCCACCCCGAACGACGAGCGGGACACCCACGCGATGCGCATCTCGCAGACGAGCGGCTCGCCGAAGAACGCGGGCGCCCGGTAGGCGATGTGTGCCTCTGCGACGACGAAGGTGTGGCGGCGCGCCTCCGGCCCGTGCCCGAACGGGTGGCCCGTGAGCCGGAGGTAGTAGCCCGCGCGCGCCGCCTCGAAGTACGCGAGGTACGCCGCGTTGTTCACGTGGCCCATCGCGTCCGTGTCGCCGAAGCGGACCTCCAGCGGATGGCGGTAGCGGAAGGCGCCCTCCACGGGCCGCGACCGGCCGCTCACGGTGCCTCCGGGAGCGTCGCCACGATCGCGTCCGCGAGCACGGCGACGCGCGGCGTGCCCAGACCCGTCGCGTAGTCCCAGCCCGGCCCCGCCGCGTCGAGGAGGTTCCCGCCGCGGCGCACGTCGTTGAAGGCGGCGGGAGTCTCCGCGGCGATCCGGTAGAGGAGGGGAGCGAGGAAGCCGAGCCGGCCGGGCGTGCCGTCGACCCCCCGGCCGCGCTCGCGTGCGAGCTGGGAGACGAGCGCATGGATGCCCGCCCAGAGGGGGGTCGCGGCGCTCGTCCCCCCGATCATCGACCAGCCCTCGGTCGCCTGGTAGACGAGATAGCCGGTGTCCGGGTCCGCCGCGGCCGCGATGTCCGGGCACTGGCGCATGCCGTCCGAGCGGCCGTTCTCCACGCCAGCGCCCACCTGCCAGGCGGGCCGCGGCTCCACCGGGTTCAGGCCGCCGCCCGTGCCGCCCGTGACGAGGTAGTCCTGCCAGCCGGTCTCGCGCAGCCACGCTCCATCGTCGTGCGTCTCGAGGAAGGTCCCACCGACGCTCACGACGTTGTCCGCGCACGAAGGCCAGAACGTCGTCGGGCGGTGGTCGGTCCGGTCGAAGGCGCTGCAGGAGTACGCCCCCCAGTCGCCCGATGCGGCATAGACGGTGACGCCCGCGGCCGCTGCCGCGGCGAAGACCTGGGTACCGATGCCGACCTCGATCTCCGAGATGTACCGGTCCCCTGGGTCGAAGCACTTGCCGTAGGAGATCGACACGATGTCGGCGCGGCCGTCGGCGACGATGCGGTCCACCGCGAGCGCGATGCTCGTGCGGGTCGGGAAGCCGTAGACGAGGATCGTCGCGCCGGGCGCCGTGGCGCGCACCACCTGGGTGTCGAGCGCCGCCTCCCCGTCGAACCCCTCCCGCCGGTCCGGCGCGATGCCGCCGTCCACCGCGATCCGCTCGGGTGGCGGCCCGGCGATGCTGAAGGTCGCGTCGAAGACGGCAAGGTCGGCGTCCGTGTCCAGGCCGAACTGGACGATGGCGACGCGCACGCCGCTGCCGTCGATCCCGGCCGCGCGGAGAGCGTCCAGCCCGTACGCGTGCCCGAGGTCGGCAGGCTTGAGGCCGCGCGCGGGCGGTGCCGGCTGGGCCGCGACCGGCAGGTAGCGGTCGAGGCCGGCGACCCCGGTCACGACGTCCGCGACCTCGGTCGGCACCGTGAGCGGCGCCGCCGCGACGATGCGCGCGGTCCCGTCCTCGGGCGCCACGAGCGTGCCGAGCGGCACGCCGAGCCATGCGCGCACATCCGCGACCGTGCCGCGCACCCCGAGGAGGGTGCGCTGCGGCGCACGGTGCGTGACCGTGAGCCCGGCAGCGGCGAGCTCCACGACGAGCGCCGCCTCGTCCGCGGCCTGAAGGCCGAAGCGCGCGCCGTACGCCGCGGGCGACAGCGTCGTCCCGTAGCCCGGCGCGGCCGGGTCATGGAGCGCGGCCAGGAACGCCGCCCGCCCGTCCGGGTCGCGGCCGCGCAGGCCGAGGACGAGGTCCACGGTCGCGGCCGGGTCCGCGGGCCCGAGGTCCGCGGCGGCTGCAGGTCCGGGCGCGGGGAGCGGCGCCGCCGTGGCACCCGGGACGAGGGCGAGCGTGCCGGTAAGGAGCGCGACCGCGAGGACGGCGCTGCGCCGCGGTGTCACGTGCCGGGAAGTGGTCATTCGGTCACCTCGTCCGCGGGCCAGCGCAGGGAGTTGTTCAGCGTGTCGGCGAGGCCGAAGCCGGCCATCCGGTCCGTGGCCGCGACGAGCACGGACGTGACCGCGCTCGCGGTCCCGTCGGAGGCGCCGACGATCGCGACCGCGACCTCCAGCTCGGGGCCCTGGCCGCCGTCGATCACGCCCCCGAAGAGCGCCCCCAGCCCCGGCCGATGGCCGAGGATGGAGGTCCCGAGGAGCCGACGCTCGGGGTTGCGATCCTTCTCGAAGCCGAGGAGGAAGGACCGGAAGGTATCCCTGCGCCCCTCGAAGAGCTCCTGGTCGCGTGGCCCGCCGAGCCCGGAGAAGTCCGCGAAGTAGAGGATGGCCCCGCCGAAGCCGAGCAGCGAGACGAAGCCCGGCTCCGTCGCCTGGACCTCCCAGATCGACGGGTCGTAGTCCAGGCTGACGCCGGTCGCGGGGTCCGTGTACGTGGCCAGGTCGGGGAAGGGCTCGCCGTCCGGGACCGCCGGGGGCGGCGCGGGCGGAGCCCCGACCGACCGGGCGATCCCGGCACATGGGACCCCGGGGTCCGGGCAGGCCGGCCGGTCGAGCCCCTGGCTCACGATCCATGCCACGACGAGCCCTGCCACCGTCGCCGCGCCGAGCATGACCGCGAAGACGGCGAGGAGTCGCCGCGGTCCGAGCCAGGCATGCGCCGCGGGCTGCGGCCCGGCGCCGGCCGCGGTCCGGGCCTTGGGGAGCGCGCGGAGCGCGACGCCGCAGGCACCGCAGTACGTATGGCGCGGGGTGGCCTCCCCGCAGCTCGCGCATGGCGCCGGTGCCCCGATGGGGATCTCCAGCGATTCCGCGATGAGGCCCGCGTGGATCATCCGCCGGAGCCAGAGGAGCGCGACCGTCGCCGCGATTCCGAGGAGGAGGAGCCGGAGAAGCTGCCCGAGCGTCTGCTCGTCCGCGACCCGCGGCCCGAGGAGGGGTGCGGCGAGGAGGAGCGCGGCGGCGAGGCGGGCGGCGACGACCGGCCTGCCGACCGGGCCGACGGCGAACGTCCCTCCCGTCGGCGGTCGGTGGCGCAGCCAGAGCACGGCAGCGAGGCCGCCGATCGCGCCTGCCGCGATGACCGGCGTCGCGATGCCCAGGCCGAGGAGGCGCACGACCCACGGCAGGAGATCCGGCGCCGACGGCCGGAGCCCC
>JBJTJV010000094.1:0-15162 GCA_046352645.1 Chloroflexota bacterium
CCCCACCCCGCGCCGCCGGCGCGGCGTGGGCTCACGGGATCCGGAGCCCCCGATCGCGTTGGTCCAGTCACCGTAGGTCCACGAGCGGCCGGTCCACGCGCGGCCGGTCCACGAGCGGCCCCCCCACCCCCCGCTCGTCCACGCGCGGCCGTCCCAGGCGTCGCTCGTCCACGAGCGGCCGGTCCAGTCCGAGTAGGTCCACGAGCGGCCGGTCCACGAGCGGCCGGTCCACGAGCGGCCGTCCCAGTTCGCGACCGTCCAGGAGCGGCCGTCCCAGCCGGCCGTGCTGATCCAGCCACGATCGACGAGTGTGTTCGTCGCCGACCCGCCGCCGGAGAGCATCTGGGCGAGGGCCCCCTGGCCCTGCCAGTTGCCGAAGATGTCGCGCGAGCTGACGAGCGGCTCGCCCTCGCGGCTCACGGTGTCGTAGTTGCGCGACTGGCCGAGGCCGCCAGAGCCGTCCGCGCCTGCCCAGGACTGTCCGCCGAGGCCGTTGGTGCCCCGGGAGAACGCGGCATCGAGGTCGATGAGGCCGGCACCCTGGGACGAGCCGGGCTCGCCCGCGATGGCGTACGCGCTCTCCTTGAGGAGATCCTTCACCTTGTTCGGGGAGAGGCCGGGGTTCCGGCTCAGGATGAGCGCCGCCGCCCCGGAGACGACCGCGGCCGCCTGCGAGGTGCCGCTGCCGAGGAAGAGGCGCGGGGTCTCGCCGACGCGCGCCGCCGGGAACTCCTGGTCGAGGTAGCTGCCCGGGACGCGGAGGCTGAGGATCGAGCGGCCCGGCGCCACGAGGTCGGGGTTCCGGCCGCCCGCGCTCGCGCGGGAGAACCAGGCCACGGAGTCGTCCGTGCGGGTGACGGTGCCGTTCCGCACCGTGGCCCCGACGGCCATGACCCAGGGATTGGTGGCCGGGTTCGAGAGGCCGCTCTCCGACTCCTCGCGGTTGCCCACGGAGACGACGACGAAGATGCCCTTCTTCCAGGCGCGCTCGACGGCGTAGGAGAGCGGGTCCGCGGTCCAGCCGTGGATCGAGTCCGTGCTGAACGCGAGGTTGAGGACGCGCACGTTCAGGCCGTCCCGGTCGCCGTAGCGGATGACCCAGCCGATCGCGGCGATGACCTGCGAGATGTCCGTGGTGCCGAACGCGTCCGCGACCTTGAGGCTCACGATGCGCGCGCCCGGAGCGACGCCCATGAAGCGGTTCTCCACCGCGCCGGAGACCTCGTTGAGGGGGAGGTCGTTGTCGCGGCCCGCGATGATCCCCGCCATGTGCGTGCCATGACCGTACGTGTCCACGTACCGCAGCTGCGACGACTGGGACTCGAAGGAGAGGTCCGGGCCGTGGATGACCTTGTCGTCCGTGACGAGCCCGCGGACGGGCGCGACGCCCGAGTCGATGAGCGCGACGTCGATGCCCTGGCCGGTGTAGCCCGCGTTCCAGTAGCGGTCCGCGCCGATGAGCTTGGCGATGCTCACGAGCTGGCCGAGGTCGCGCTCCGCCGGGGCGCCGTCCACGCTCGCGAGCTCCACGCCGGCATCCGGGGTGATCGCGGCGATCGACGGGAGCGCATCCAGCGCGGCGACGTCGGCGGCGGTCAGCTCCGCGGCGAAGACGCCGGGGATGCCGAGGCGCTGCACCGAACCGCCCAGGGTGCGGACCTGGCGCATCGCGTCCGCCGCGCGACCCTGCTCCGCGCGGACGATCCACGAGGAGGCGGGCGCGGCTGCGGACGCAGCGGCTCCGGGGAGCACGAGCGCGGCGGAGACCGCCGCGATCAGGATCTTGTTCAGCGTCCTCGCGTGGGCACGCGTCTCGGACAGTCGCACGGCTGGCACCTTGTCTGGCGGGCTTCTGGCGCGGAGTATAGGGTCAGGGGGGTACTGGGGGGCCATGACCCGATGGTCCTAGTCCACGCGGGCCGTCCGGCCCGACCCGAAGTCGGGGAAATCCTACCAAGACCGATGGATGCATGGAATCCCGGTGTCGCAGGGCGCCACCATCGCGCGCCGACGGTGCGTGCGGTCATCGACATCGGAAGCAACAGCACGCACCTGCTCGCCGCCCGCCGCAACGGCGCGCGCCTCGCCGCGCTCGTCGACCTCGCCGTGAAGATCCCGCTCGGGGCGACCGTGGACCGGACGGGGTCGATCGGCGCGGAGTGCGCGGAGCTTCTCGATGCGGCGCTCGGGACGCTCATCGACGCGGCCCGCGCCGCGGGTGCACGGCACGTCCGGGTCCTCGCCACGGAGCCCTTCCGGCGCGCAACGGATGCGCGCGCGGTCGCGGGTGCCCTCGAGGCGCGCCACGGCGTGCGCGTCGCGATCCTGTCCCATGCGCAGGAAGGCCGCCTCGCGGCCCGCGGCGCGCTCGCGGGGCTGCCGGTGGACGAGCCGGTCCTCGTCGTGGATATCGGGGGTGGGTCGACGGAGCTCGTCCTGGTCCGGCCGGGGGGGCGTCCGGCCGTGCGCGTGGTCCCCGCCGGGTCGGCGCGGCTGGCGGCACGCGTGCCGACGGCCGACCCACCCGCGCCAGAGGCGTTCGCGGCCCTGCGCGACGCGGCGACGGAGCTTGCTGCGCGCCACCGGTCGCTTCGGCCGGCGCGGGCGATCGCGACCGGGGGGACCGCCACGAACGTCAACCGGCTCCTCGCGCGCGCCCGCACGCGAACACTGACCCTCGCCGACCTCGACCGGGCGGACCGTCGGCTCGCCGCTGCCCCGGCGGCCGCGCTCGCCGCCGCGACCGGGCTGACGGAGATGCGCATCCGGCAGCTGCCCGCGGGGATCGCCCTTCTGCGCGCGATCCTGCTGCGCCACGGGTGCACCCGCGTCGCGGCATCCGAGGCGGGGATCCGCGAGGGCGCGCTCGGCGCGTCCCCCGTCCGCGCGCGCGGCGCCGGCGTGCGTCCGGGGTAGGATGCGCAGCGATGCCCCGCACGATCGCCGCGACCGACCCCGACCATCCTGCCGTTCGCGAGGCGGACGCGCGCGTGCGTGCCTGGGCCGGGGGCGCGACGACGCCGCAGAACCTCGTCGAGCACGTCTCCGGGGTGGATGCCGTGGGGGTCGCCGAGCGGGTCGCCACGCTGTCCACGCGCTCGATCAAGAAGGCATCCAAGGTCTGGGCGCTCGACCTGGCGATCCGGATGATGGACCTCACCACCCTCGAGGGGAAGGACACGCCGGGCAAGGTGCGCGGCCTGTGCGCGAAGGGCATCCGGCCCGATCCCGTCGATGCGTCCATCCCGTCCGTCGCCGCGATCTGCGTCTACCCGGACATGGTCCCCGTCGCCGTCGCGGCGCTCGCGGGCACGGGGATCCACGTCGCGAGCGTGGCCACCGGCTTCCCGTCCGGGCGCACCTTCACGGAGATCAAGCTCGCCGAGACGCGGCTCGCCGTCGCCGCCGGCGCGGATGAGATCGACATGGTCATCGACCGGGGAGCGTTCCTCGCGGGCGACCACGCGGCGGTCTTCGACGAGATCGTCGCGGTGAAGGCGGCCTGCGGGAGCGCGCATCTCAAGGTCATCCTCGAGACGGGCGAGCTCGGCACCTTCGACGATGTCCGGCGCGCGAGCATCCTCGCGATGGCGGCCGGGGCGGACTTCATCAAGACCTCGACCGGGAAGGTGAGCCCCGCGGCCACGCTGCCGGTCACGCTCGTGATGCTCGAGGCGATCCGCGACTTCCACCGCAGGACCGGGCGCGTCGTGGGGATGAAGCCCGCCGGCGGCATCCGCACCGCCAAGGACGCGATCCGCTACCTCGTGATGCTCTACGAGACGCTCGGTCCGCGCTGGATGACACCCGACCTCTTCCGCTTCGGCGCGAGCAGCCTCCTCAACGACGTCCTCCAGCAGCTCCACAAGGAGCGCACCGGCCGCTACGACGGCCCCGACCGCGTCACTCTCGACTGACCCGGATGGAGATCGGTCTCTTCACCTTCGGCGACCTCGCGGGCGATCCGACGACCGGCTGGGGGAGCGGCCCCGAGCGGATGCGCCGGCTCGTCGAGGAGGCGCGGCTCGCGGACGCGGTGGGGCTCGATGTCTTCGGCATCGGCGAGCACCATCGGCCGGACTTCGTCGTCTCGTCCCCCGCCGTCGTTCTCGCGGCCATCGCGGAGCAGACGTCGCGGATCCGCCTGACGAGCGCGGTGAGCGTCCTTTCGTCCGACGACCCGGTACGCGTCTTCCAGCAGTTCGCGACGCTCGACCTGCTCTCGGGCGGGCGGGCGGAGATCATGGCCGGGCGCGGATCGTTCATCGAATCCTTCCCGCTCTTCGGCTACGACCTGCGCGACTACGACGCGCTCTTCGCGGAGAAGCTCGAGCTGCTGCTCGCGGTCCGCGGGTCGGAGGTCGTGCGCTGGCCGGGCGGCCCGTCGCGGCCGGCCATCGAGGCGCGCGGCGTCTGGCCGCGGCCGATCCAGGACCCGCTGCCCGTCTGGATCGCGATCGGCGGCACGCCCGCGTCCGCCGAGCGCGCCGGCCGCCTTGGGCTGCCGCTCGCGCTCGCGATCATCGGCGGCATGCCCGAGCGCTTCGCGCCGTTCGCGCGGATCTTCCGGGCGGCGGCCGCCGAGGCGGGCCACGATCCGCTGCCGCCCTTCGCCATCGCGTCGCACGGGTTCATCGCGGACGACGGCCGGGATGCCGCGGCCGCGGCCTACCCGCCCCTCGCGACGCTCATGAACCGGATCGCCCGGGAGCGGGGGTTCCCGCCGCTCGACGCGCAGGGCTACGCGGATTCCATCGCGCTCCGCGGCGCGAACTTCGTGGGCAGCCCGGACGCGATCGTGGAGAAGATCCTCTACCAGCACGCGGTCTTCGGCCACGAACGCTTCCTGCTGCAGATGATCGGCGGCGGCCTGTCCCACGCCCAGGTGATGCGCTCCATCGAGCTCCTCGGCACGAAGGTCGCGCCGGCGGTCCGCGCCGCGCTCGGGGGTGGCGCGCCCGGGGCCCCCGCCCGCGAGGTCGCGCGTCCGGCCTGAGATGGAGCCCGCGCGTCCCGGCGAGATCGCGCGCCTCTTCCTCCGCCTCGGGGCGACCGTCTTCGGCGGGCCCGCGGCCCACCTCGCCGTCTTCCGCGAGGAGGTGGTGGTCCGGCGCCGATGGCTCTCCGACGCGGCCTTCGCGGACCTGGTCGGCGCCGCGAGCCTCCTGCCCGGGCCGACCTCCACGGAAGTGGCCATCGGCATCGGCCGCGAGAAGGGCGGAATCCGCGGGATGCTCCTCGCGGGCATCGCATTCATCCTGCCGGCCGCGCTCCTCGTGCTCGTCGCCGCGATGCTCTACGACCGGACGGCGGCGCTCCCGGCGACGGGCTGGATCCTCGCGGGCGTGGCGCCCGTCGTCGTGCTCGTCGTGCTGCGCGCGGCGCGCGGCCTCGTGCCGACGGCGATGCCCGGCCCGGCCGAGCGGGTCGTGGCCATCGGCGCGCTCGTGGCGGGGCTGGCGGGGCTGCATCCGCTCGCCGTCGTCGCGGTGGCTGCGCTCGTCGTCGCGCTCCTGCGCGAGCGGCGCGCGCGGTCCGCGGACGGGGCCGCGGCCGGGGCGGCCGTCCTCGTGGCGGCGAGCGGCGGTGCGCTCGCGGCCGTCGCCACGACCGGTGGCGCGACCGGCGGCGCGGCTGCTGCCACCGGCGGGGTCACGGGAGGCGCGGCCGCGGTCGCGGCAGGGCCGGTCGCGCTGGCGGCAGGGGCTGCGGCTACGGGGCTGGGGCTCGCCGGCATCTTCGGCACGTTCCTCGTGCTCGGCTGCGTCACCTTCGGCAGCGGCTACCTGCTCCTCACGTTCCTCAACGACGCGCTCGTGGCCCCGGGCCTCGTGGATGCGCAGGTCCTGCTCGACGCGGTCGCCATCGGCCAGGTGACGCCCGGACCCCTCTTCACGACGGCCACCTTCCTCGGCTACCAGCTCGGCGGCATCCCCGGCGCCGTGGCGGCGACCATCGGCATCTTCCTGCCGGCGTTCGTGCTCGTCGCCGCGTTCCATCCGCTCCTGCCGCGGATCCGCGCCTCCCGGCGGGCCGGCGCCCTCCTCGACGGGGTGAACGCCGCGGCCGTCGGCCTCATCGGCGGGACCGCGGTCGTGCTCGCCCCGGCCGCCTTCGCATCCCCGGCCCAGGCCGCGATCGGCGTCGTGGGGGGCCTGCTCCTCCTCTCCGGCTGGCTGGGGCCGACCGCGGTGCTCCTTCTCGGCGCGGGGGCTGGGCTCCTGCTCGGTGCCGCAGGAGGGCTGCCCGCCGCGGGCTGAGACGCGACGCTGCCGGTCAGCGATCCGCAGGACCGCGCAGCACGACCGCCGCGTCCGCCCTGCCCGTGGCGACCGCCACCACGAGCGCGTCGAGGGGCGGGCGCCGCTCCGCGCACAGCGCGAGCGCAGACGCGAAGCTCCCGTCGATGCCGGCCGGTGGTGTCGGCACCGCCGCGCCGTGGGGGCCGAGCGCGATGCGCGCCAGCGCCCCGCGCGCGGCCGCGTCCGCGACCACCGGCCCGTCGGCGAGCAGGACCGCCACGTCCTGCGAGCGGAGGCGGCCGTCGGCGAGGGCGAGGCGGACGGCGCGCGCGGCGGCGCGGAGGCGGGCGGGCGTGCCCGGGGACGCGGCACGCTCGGGATCGCCCGACCGTCCCGCGGACGCCCCCACGATCGACGCGAGGACCGGGAGGGCGCGCGCCCGCGCCATGCCGGCGGCCGTGCAGGCGATGCCGAAGGTCGCGTCGCCCTCCGTGCCGACGACGATCCACGGTCCGTCCGGTGCGTCGGCACCGACCCGTCGGTCGCGGCGGACCGCGAGCGCGGCCACGAGCGCATGTGCGACGGTCCGGTCCCCGGTCGCCGCCCCGGCCGAGGGCGCGTGCGCCGCGGACGTCGTCGGCCCGGCGCCGAGCGCGCGCACGTCCGCCGCGAGCCGCTCGGCCACGGCCCCGGCCGCGTCCGGTGCCGTCGTGCGCACGGCCGCGCGGGCGATGACGACGACGCGGCTCCCGGGCTGGTCCATGCCGCGAGGGTAGACGTCCGCCGGCGCGTGCGCCGCACGTCCGTCCGGGAGGTGCGGCGTCCGACGCGGCCACCCGCGGCGCACGCCTGCGGCCGGGGCACGGTGTAGGCTCTCGCCCATGCCCAGCCGTCCCCGCGCGCAGAAGCCCGCCGCCCCGCAGCTCCCCGACGGGGCGCGCTCGGCCGCCGTGGGCCGCGGGACCTCCACGCCCGCCACGTGGGCGCTCGGCGACGGACAGGCGATCCCCTGGGAGTACGCCCCCGCGCCCGAGAGTCGCGAGGTCGTCCGGCTGCGCAGCCGCTACGGCCTCTTCATCGATGGCAGGGAGCAGGACGCGCGGACCGGCGCCTGGTTCACGAGCGTGGACCCGGCGACCGAGGAGCCCCTTGCGGAGGTGGCGCGCGCGGGCACGGAGGACGTCGATCGTGCGGTCGCGGCCGCCCGGCGCGCGTTCCGGAAGACATGGGGGCCGATGTCCGGCCGCGAGCGGGCGAAGTACCTCTTCCGGATCGCGCGGATCATCCAGGAGCGCGCCCGTGAGCTCGCGGTCCTCGAGACGCTGGACAACGGCAAGCCGATCCGCGAGACGCGCGACGTGGACGTGCCGCTCGCGGCCGCGCACTTCTGGTACTACGCGGGCTGGGCGGACAAGATCGGCTACGCCTTCCCCGGCCGCGATCCGCGACCGCTCGGCGTGGCGGGCCAGGTGATCCCCTGGAACTTCCCGCTCCTCATGCTCGCGTGGAAGGTCGCGCCCGCCCTGGCCGCCGGGAACACGCTGGTGCTCAAGCCCGCGAGCTCCACGCCGCTCTCCGCGATGCTCTTCGCGGAGATCTGCCGCCAGGCGGAGCTGCCGGACGGTGTCGTGAACATCGTCACCGGGCCGGGCGAGATCGGGATGGCGCTCGTCACGCACCCCGACGTGGACAAGGTCGCCTTCACCGGCTCGACCGAGGTCGGGCGGGGCATCGCCCGCGCGATCGCCGGGAGCGGCAAGGCGCTCACCCTGGAGCTCGGCGGCAAGGCCGCGAACATCGTCTTCGGGGACGCGCCGATGGACCAGGCGGTCGAGGGCGTCGTGAACGGCATCTTCTTCAACCAGGGCGAGGTCTGCTGTGCGGGCAGCCGGCTCCTCCTGCAGGAATCGATCGCGGACGCGTTCGTGGACCGGCTCCGGGAGCGCCTCACCACGCTCCGCGTCGGCGACCCGATGGACAAGAACACCGATGTCGGCGCGATCAACAACCCCGCGCAGCTCGCGCGGATCGAGGAGCTCGTCGCGGCGGGCGTCGCCGAAGGGGCGGAGCTCTGGCAGCCGGCCTGCGAGCTGCCGGCGCGCGGCTGGTTCGTCCGCCCCACCCTCTTCACGAATGTCTCCCAGGCGCATCGCATCGCGCGCGAGGAGATCTTCGGCCCTGTCCTCTCCGTCCTCACGTTCCGGACGCCGGACGAGGCGGTCGAGAAGGCGAACAACACGACGTACGGGCTCTCCGCGGGCATCTGGACCGAGAAGGGGAGTCGCATCCTCGCGATGGCCCGGCGGATGCGCGCGGGTGTGGTCTGGGCGAACACCTTCAATCGCTTCGACCCGGCCTCGCCCTTCGGCGGCTACAAGGAATCCGGCTACGGCCGGGAGGGCGGCGTGCACGGCCTGCATGCCTATCTCGACCTCGGGGAGGGCCGCTGATGCCGCGCCGCACGGGCCCCGTGCAGCCTGCGCCCGATCCCGAGCCCGCCACCGGGCGCATCGCCGTGCGCAAGACGTACAAGCTCTACCTCGGCGGCGCGTTCCCGCGCTCGGAATCGGGCCGCTCCTATGCGATCGCGGCCGCGGACGGGTCGCCGCTCGCACACGCGGCCCTCGCCTCGCGCAAGGACCTCCGCGACGCGGTCCGCGCCGCGCGCGCCGCCTTCCCCGGCTGGGACGCGCGGAGCGCGATGAACCGCGGTCAGATCCTCTACCGGATCGCGGAGATGCTGGAGGGGCGGAGCGCCCAGCTCGCGGACGAGGTCGCGGCCGCGGAAGGCTGCAGCCCGGCGGCCGCGCGCGTCCAGGTGGAGCGATCGATCGACCGGTGGGTCTGGTACGCGGGCTGGGCGGACAAGATCGCGCAGGTCCTCGGCACCGTGAACCCGGTCGCCTCGAGCCACTTCGACTTCACGATCCCCGAGGCGACCGGCGTCGTCGGCGTGGTGGCGCCGGAAGGATCGTCGCTCCTCGGGCTGGTGTCGCGGCTGGCGCCGGTGATCGTGGGTGGGAACAGCTGCGTCGTCCTCGCCTCGGAGGCGCGTCCGCTCCCCGCGGTGACGCTCACGGAGATCCTCGCCACGTCCGACCTGCCGGGCGGCGTCGTGAACCTGCTCACCGGCCGCCGCGCGGAGCTCCTGCCGTGGCTCGCCGCGCATCTCGATGTGGACGCGCTCGACCTGTGGGGTGCGCCCGCGGACCTGCGGGCCGACGCGGAGGCCGCCGCCGCCGAGAACCTCAAGCGCATCGCGCGCCCGCCGCGCGGCGTGGACCCCGAGGCGTTCGACTGGCTGGACGACCGGCGCGCGGAGCGGCCCGAGTGCATCGCCGCCTTCCTGGAGATGAAGACCGTCTGGCATCCCGTCGGGATGTAGGCGTGGCCGCCGCGGGCTAGCGTCGCGGCGCCTCCGACGTCAGCACCCACGCGTCGTAGCCCGCGTCCGTGAAGGCCGCGAGCCGTCGGCCCCAGGCGCTCCCGGGCTGTACCCCCGGCGCGACGAGGAGCGCGACGCCGTCGCACGTCCGGCGCAGGACCGGGTCGGGGGTCGCGGGTCCGAGCTCCGCCGCGAGGAGCGCCCCGCGCGCACCGAGGATCGCGAGGATCGCATCGTCCTCCCACGCGGGGTGGGGGAGCGAGACGATCACCGTCCGCCCCGCCGGGAGCGCGGCGAGGATGGCCGCGAGCGCCGGGCCGTCCGGGCGCACCCGCGGCCCGGCCCGCAGGACGAGCGCATCCGCCGCGCCGACCCGGCGGGCGAGCACCCGTGCCGGGTCGCACGCACGGAGCGCCCGGCGTGCCACGGGCCAGTCGATCGGCGCGACGCGTCGGGCCGTGGCCGTGCCGCCGGCCGTGGCCGTGCCGCCGGCTGGGCCGATCGTCCCGGTCCATGTGCGGCCCCGCCGTGCGCTCCCGTCCACCCCCGCAGCCTACGCCGCACGCGCATCCGGGGCATCCGGGGCATCCGCCCGCGGGTGTGCGACCATCCGTGTGCGATGCACCCACCGACCGTCCCCCACGCGCCGCACGACGATCACGACCACGCCCACGACCCGTGGTGCGGGCACGCGGCCGTCCCGCACGGCGACCACCTCGACTACCTCCACGACGGGCATCTCCACCACCTCGAGACCGATCACGTGGACGAGGTCGTCGCCGAGCTCGAGGCGATCCACCAGCCACACGCGGGCCATATGCATGTCCACGGCCCGGGCTGTGGTCACGACGCGGTGCCGCACGGCGATCACGAGGACTACCGCCACGGAGAGCACCTCCACGCGGGGCACAACGTCCACTACGACGAGCACTGAGCCGCGCCGCGGGGCCGCGCCCGCAGCGCGCCGCCACCGCCGCCGTTCGGGCTAGCCCGCGGGGGGCTCGCCGCCGAGCTCGACCACCTGCGGTGCGCCGTGGCCCCGTTCGGCCACCGCGAAGCGCCCGGCGTGCTCCGCGTGCCGGTCGCGGATGACGATGCCGAACGTCTCCATGAGCCGGTCCGGCGTGAGGATCTCCGCGCCCGGCCCCTGGGCCACGACGCGCCGGGCAAGGAGCAGGACCTCGTCGTACTCGATCGCCTCGGCGATGTCGTGGGTCGCGGTGACGAGCGCCGCGCCGCGATGCAGCTCGGCGGCGAACGCGTCGAGATACCGCTCGTGGCCCCCGGCGTCGAGCCCGGCCGTCGGCTCGTCGAGGAGGATGAGGTCCGCGCGGTGGGCGAGGATCTGGGCAAGGTGGACGCGCCGGCGCTGGCCGCCCGAGAGGCTGCCGAGCGGCGCGTCCGCGAGATGCGTCGCGCCCATCGTCGCGAGCGCGTCGCGGACGATCGCCTCGTCGTCCGCGCCCATCCGCCCGAGGAGGCCGTGGCGTGCGTAGCGCCCCATCCGGACCACGTCGATGGAGCGGATGGGCAGGAGGAAGTCCGCCTGGTGCGCCTGCGCAAGGTATGCGACGCGGCCGGCGGCACGGCCGGGCGGGCGGCCCAGGACGCTGAGCGTCCCGGCGCGCGGCGGCAGGAGCCCGGCCAGCGTGCGCAGGAGCGTGGATTTCCCCGAGCCGTTCGTGCCCACGAGCGCGAGCGAGCCGCCGGCCGCCACGCGCAGGCCGATCCCCGACACGACCGTCTCGGCGGGATAGCCGATCGCTAGGGCCGCGGCCGCGATCGCGGGCTCCGCTCCCGTCACGCCGCCGGGTCCGGCACGCGGTGCCGCCCTGCGGAGATCGACGTGAGTGCGAGCACGAGGAAGAAGATCCCCGTCGCGACCAGGACGATCGCCGCGCCCGCGGCGATCTCCAGCCACCAGCTCGCCAGGAGCCCGAGCCATGTGCTCGCCATCCCGACGATGGCCGCGACGGCCATCATCCCGCCGATCCGCCGCGCCACGAGCGCCCCGGTCCCCGCCGGCGCAAGGAGCATCCCGAAGACGAGCAGCGTGCCGACCGTCTGGAACGAGACGACGACCGTGAGCGCGACGAGCACGAGCAGGAGCGCGTGGTAGCGCCGCGCGGGGAAGCCCGCGACATCGGCGAGGTCGGGGTCGAAGGCGAGCAGGAGGAAGGGTCGCGCGCAGACCGCGGAGACGACGATGACGACGACGGTCGCGGCCGCCTGGAGGAGGAGCGTGTCCGTGCTCGCGCCGAGGATCTCGCCGAAGAGGATCGCCACGAGATCGCCCGCGAAGGAGCCGGAGCGGGACACGATCGCGACGCCGAGCGCGAGCATCGCGACGAAGAGCAGGCCGATGGCGGTGTCGGAGGAGAGTCGCGAGCGACGCGTGACGAGGGCGACGCCGCCGATCATCGCGAGCGCGCCGGCGGCCGCGCCGACGATGCCCGGGATGCCCAGGAGCAGCGCGGCCGCGATCCCGGGCAGGACGCCGTGCGCGAGGGCGTCGCCGATGAACGCGAGCCCGCGGAGCACGACGAACGTCCCGACGACGGCGCACGCGACCGCGACGAGCATGCCCGCGATGAGCGCGCGGAGCATGAAGCCGTTGTCGAGGAACGGGTCGATCAGCGGACCCACGGGACCTCCGGGCGCGTCCGGGCCGCCATGCGACCCCGGCCCCGAGGATAGCAGCGCCCCGGTCCCCGCCGAGGCGCGAGGACCGGGGCGCCGGCGGCCGTCAGGAGAGCGCCTCCGTGACGATCGTCCCGATCTCCCGCAGGTACGAGAGATACGAGCCGTCCGCCGGGATGGTGGGGCCAGGGAGAGCCACCACCTGCGCGCCGGTCTCCGCGGCGATCGCGTCGGCCACCGCCTGGGGGGTGCCGACCTCGGTGAAGATCGTGTCGATGCCGAGGGTGCGGATCTGCTCGGCCAGCGCGCCGAGCTCCCCCGCCGAGACCTCTCCCTGGGACGAGAGCCCGGGGATCACCGCGCCCACGAGCCGGAATCCAGAGCGATCGGCGAAGTAGCCCATGGAATCGTGGCCGGTCACGAGGAGGCGCCGCTCCTGCGGGATCGGGGCGAGGAGCGCCGCGATCTCCGCGTCGAGCGCATCGAGCTCGGCACCGAGGGTCGCGCCCGCCTCCGCGACGTCGATCCCCTGGGCGCCGAGCGTCGCGACGAGGCCGTCCACCACGGCGTGCATCGCGACGGGATCGACCCAGAAGTGCGGGTCGCCGGCGGCGTGCGCGTGGTCGTGGTCGTCGCCGAGGTCGTCTGGCGCCGCGTGCTCGTCCGCGTGCTCGTCCGCGTGCTCGTCCGCGTGCTCGTCCGCGTGCTCGTCCGCGTGCTCGTCCGCGTGGAAGCCGCCCTCGCGGATCTCGATCCAGTCCGTCGCATGGAAGACCGGGACGCCCGACGCCTCCGCCTCCGCCAGTGCGTCGATGAGGCCTTCCTCCAGGCCGAGGCCGTTCGCGACCACGAGATCGGCGGCGTAGAGCTCGCCGATCTGGCGCGCGGACGGCGCCCACTCGTGCGGGTCGGCGCCGTTCGGCATGAGGACGAGGATATCGGCCGCATCACCCGCGATCCGCGTCACCACGGATCCGAGGATCGGCGTCGTGACCACGATCGATGGCGGCGCGTCCTCCGCGCCGACCGGTGCTGCGGCGGAGAGTGCGAGGGCGGCGATGGTGACAGCGGCGAGCGGCCGCCTGCCGATACCGAGTCTCAGCGAAGGGTGCGCGGGGGACATGGCGACCTCCTGGGGTACGGGGCTAGGCCGGCCGGGGGGCCGGGCAGGACGGGCAGCGGCCGTAGAGCTCGAGCCGGTGGCTCTCGATCGTCCAGCCGGTATGGCGCTCGATCTCCGCGACCGCGTCCGTCAGGGCGTGGTCATCCACCTCCGTGACCCGCCCGCAGCCCGAGCAGATCGCGTGGTGGTGGTGGGCCGGGGCGCAGACGACGTACGCGTGGCCGCCGTCCGGCAGATCGAGCCGCTCGAGGGCATCGAGCTCCTCGAGCAGATCGAGGGCACGGAAGACCGTCGCGCGCCCGATGGCGAGACGCGCCACTCGCGCGTCAGCGAGCAGGTCTGCGGCGGTGAAGTGGCCCGGCCGCGCGTCGATCAGGTCCGTCAGGGCGCGCCGTGGGCCGGGGTGCGGATCACCGGCCCGGTCGAGCGTCGTGATGAGCGGACGGCGGCGCATGGTGCAGATGATAGCGGACAGACTTGACGAGACCATGTCTCAAAGTATAGCGTTCCGCCCGGCGCGATGCGTGAGACGTTGTCTCAAGCAACTGCCCCACATCCGGAGGCACTGATGGCCTGGACGCACAAGAACAGCAAGGGACAGGAGTACGGCCTGCACCGTCGCGACACGCAGCTGGCGGATGGGAGGACGCGGACCCTCTGGTACTTCAGCCGCGAGACTGCCGGTGGCGTCGACGCGCTGCCCGCCGGGTACACGGTCGTCGAGGCGCGTACCGGCCTGCCGCTTCTGAAGAAGGTCTGAGGGCCGGGAGCGATGTCTGCCGCAGGCGCAGCCACGGGGGCGGCGCCCGCGCGCAGCGCTCCGCCCGATCGGCCCCCGGGTGGTCCGGAGCGGTCCCGGTGGGCCTTCGGGCAGGAGGTCGCCGCCGAGGCGTGGGGACCGGAACTCGGAACCCTGCTCGACCGTCTCGACCTGCACGATGGGGATCGTGTCCTCGACGCCGGATGCGGCGCCGGGCGGCTCACGCGCATGCTCGCCGAGCGCGTCCGTCCGTCGGGCGAGGTCCTCGCGATCGATGCCGACCCCGAGGCGGTCGCCTGGGCTGCATGGCGGCTGCGCGACCTGGCAGGTACGGGTGCCAGCATCGAGCTGCGGGACGGATGGGTCGAGCACCTGCCCTGGCCGGATGCTGCGCTCGACGGAGCCTGGTGCTCCGCCGTGCTGGGCTACCTCGCCGACCCCGTCGAGGCGATGCGGGAGCTCGTCCGGGTGGTCCGGCCCGGTGGGCGGATCATCCTCCTCACGGGCGATGCTGCCCGTGCGACCTTCCTGCCGATCCCGCCGGATCTCGAGGCGCGGCTGCGCGCCGCAGAGCGGACGATCGCGGGCGCCGGCTTCAGACCGTGAGGATGACGGCGGTCGCGGTCTCCACGACATGGAGGTCGGGACGGAGGAGCAGACCCTCACCGCTGTCGGGCGCGAAGAGGTCGCAGCATCGGTCCCAGTCGTCGCCGAGCCAGGGCCGGACCCCGGGATCGGTGAGCCAGGCCGTCGCCGAGTGCAGGTAGCGATGCTCGACGTCACGCAACGGAGCCGTACGCTCCCAGACGACGGTCCGCGCCTCCACCACCCGGACAGGGAGGGTGCGGGCGAGCGCGTACAGGCGGCGCCCCAGGTGCAGGTCGGTCGTGCCTCCGCCCCAGTAGCCGGCGCCCGCGATCGTCCGCTCTGCGGCGCGCAGCCGCGCCTCGAGATCCGGCGGGATCGGCAGGAAGGTCGCACGGGCAGCATCGCCCGTGAGGAGGATGATCCG
>JBJTJV010000095.1:0-12532 GCA_046352645.1 Chloroflexota bacterium
GGGTGGCGCGGCCTTCCTGCTCTTCGGCATGGGGAGCGGCACCCCGGGTGCCACCCCGATCCTGCCGCCGACCCCCGTGCCCACGGCCGCGCCGTCCGCGGACCCCTTCGCGCCGTCCTTCGTCCCCGTGGACACCCCCACGGATGCCCCCGGCCCCGCCGAGAGCGTCGCACCGTCGAGCGCGGACACCGGCGTCACCTGCGATCCGGCCGGGATCGACGACCCGACCGGCGGCGCGTGGCGGATCACGGGTGCCACGGTCGAGGCGATCGCGAGCGCGGACCGGGTGACGCTCACGCTCGAGCGCATCGAGGGCGAGCGCGCCTCGCGGGTGGAGATCGAGCGGATGGACCCGCGCGAGGCGGAGCTCGTCTCCGGGCTCGCCGCACCGCCCACGGACCTCGCGGTCCTCCTGGAGTTCATCGGCGGCGTCGAGCTGCGCAAGGAGATCGTGGAGAACACGGAGAGCAAGGCCGTCCGCTACCTGAACGTCCGGCAGAACGGGGACCGCCTCTACGCCGTGCTCGGCGTGGCGAAGGAGGGCTGCTTCCGCCTCGTCTCGCCGGAGTGGAAGAAGGGCAAGGCGATCCCCGTCGGCGAGACCGCCCGGCTGGTCATCGACGTCCGCTATCGCTAGGCGCGCGGGCGCTCCGGGATGACCGTGCGCGCGGGGCGCGCTAGACTCGCCAAGGTTTCGGGCCATGCCCACCGGCTTGAGGCGTCATGAGCGACCACACCGTCTGTCCCGTCTGTCTCGCGCGGAACTTCCCCGTGGCGTCCGTCTGCGTCCAGTGCGGGGCATCGCTCGCCACGGTCCCGCCGCCCGATGCCGCGGCCCCGGCCGAGCCGCAGGGGCGCGCGGAGCGCAAGGCCGCGGCCCAGGCGGAGAAGGCGGCGCGCAGGCAGGCCGAGTCGGAGGCACGCGACGCCCGGAAGCAGGCGAAGGCCGATGCGCGGGCCGCGAAGGACGCGGAGAAGGCAGCCCGTGCACAGGCGAAGGCCGATGCCCGGGCCGCGAAGGGCAAGGGGAAGAAGGACGCGGGCGCCGCTCCTCCGGAGGACGCCATGCCCGCGAGCAGCCGCGGCCGGCGCGGGGCGTGCTGGAACTGCGGCGAGACGAACGCACCCGACCGCGAGTTCTGCAAGCGCTGCCACCAGCGCCTGCGCTCGGATGTCATCGAGACCCCGGCCGAGGCGCGCGGCGGATGCCTCGAGCGCCTGCTCCGCGCGATCCTCATCGTGATCCTGCTCGGTGCGCTCGCCCTCGTGGCGCTCGGCGGAATGCGCCTCGGCGCGGAGATCCTGCCGCGGCGCAGCCCCACGCCGAGCCCCGCGCCCACGCCGGTCGTGACGGCCGCCCCGACCGCGACACCGTCCGCCACGGTCGCCCCGTCGGCCGCCCCGAGCGCCGCGCCCAGCGCGGCCGCCACCGCGACCCCCCTGCCGACGCCGACCCCGACGCCCACGCCGGTCCCGACGCCCACGCCGGTCCCCGTCCCGTCCCCGCGCGCGCCGCGGCCCGCGGCGGAGGCCTTCGTGTGCCGCGGCCCGACGACGCTCGCGGATGCCCAGGCGCGCCCCTGGACCGTGGCCGGCATCTACGTGAGCCCGGAGAACGGCTTCGACCGGGTGACCGTGCGGCTCGTGCCGATCGAGGGTGCGGACGATCCGGCGACGCCGGCGTCGATGACCGTGGAGACGGTGGGTCGGGCGGCGGTCGCCCGTCGCGGCCTGACCGCGCCCGCGGCCGGCACGAAGGCGGTGCTGCTCTCCTTCACCCAGGGTGTCGGGCTGGAGCGGCCCGAGCTCACGAGCCCCGGCCGCAAGGCGCTCCGGCAGATCCAGTCCGAGACCGCGGACGATGGCCGGACGTGGGTGATCCTTGCGGTCGCCGGTGACGGCTGCGCCGCGGTCCAGGCGCCGTCGTGGGCCGCGCCCGGATCGCAGGGGACGCCGTACACGGACATCACGGTCGATATCCGGCACTGACCGCAGAGGAGGTAGGGATGCGCACGCTCATCGCGAACGGCACGGTCGTCAACGCACGCGGATCGCAGCGCGCGGACGTCCTCGTCGAGGACGAGACGATCGCAGCGGTCGGCACCGGGCTCGCCGCGCTCGTGGGCAGCGTGGACCGGACGATCGACGCGACCGACCGGCTCGTCATCCCGGGCGGCATCGACGTGCACACGCACATGGAGCTGCCCTTCGGCGGCACCTTCGCCAAGGACACCTTCGAGACCGGGACGCGTGCCGCGGCCTTCGGTGGCACGACATCGATCATCGACTTCGCGGTCCAGACGCGCGGGAAGAGCCTGCGCGAGGGCCTCGACACGTGGCACGCGAAGGCCCAGGGCAACTGCGCGATCGACTACGGCTTCCACATGATCATGAGCGACGTGAACGGGGAGACGCTCCGCGAGATGGACGGCCTCGTGGATGAGGGCGTCACGGACTTCAAGCTCTTCACCGCCTACCCCGGCGTCTTCTTCTCCGATGACGGCGCGATCTTCCGCGCCATGCAGCAGACGGAGAAGAACGGCGGCCTCATCCTCATGCACGCGGAGAACGGCCTCGCGATCGACGTCGTCGCGGAGCAGTCGGTGGAGCGGGGCCGGACCGACCCCTACTACCACGGCGTCGTGCGCTACCCGATCTTCGAGGGCGAGGCGACGCACCGGGTGATCCGGCTCGCGGAGGCGGCGGGCGTCCCGGTCTACATCGTCCACCTCTCCGCGCGCGACGCGCTCAACGAGGTGCGCACCGCGCGCGATCGCGGCGTGCCCGCGTTCGCGGAGACCTGCCCGCAGTACCTCTTCCTCTCGATCGATGACCTCGGCCACGGCTTCGAGGGTGCGAAGTTCGTCTGCTCCCCGCCGCTCCGCCCGGCGGACCACCAGGAGGAGCTCTGGACGGGGCTCGTGCGCGACGACCTCCAGGTCGTCTCCACGGACCACTGCCCGTTCGACTTCCACGACCAGAAGCAGCTCGGCCAGGGGGACTTCCGGAAGGTCCCGAACGGGCTGCCCGCGGTGGAGGACCGGATGGACCTGCTCCACGACGGTGGCGTCGTGGCGGGCCGGATCAGCCGGGAGCGCTGGGTGGAGATCACCTCCGCCGCACCCGCGCGGATCTTCGGGCTGGCGGGCCGCAAGGGTGTGATCGCTCCCGGCGCGGACGCGGACATCGTCGTCTACGACCCGGGGAAGCGGCACACGATCTCCGCGAGCACCCACCACATGGACGTGGACTACTCGTGCTACGAGGGTCGCACCGTCACCGGCGCGTCCGAGGTGGTGCTCTCGCGCGGGACGGTCATCGTCGAGAAGGGCACGTACGTGGGTCGCGCGGGTCACGGGAGGTTCCTGCGGCGCGCGGTCGCCCGCGAGCACCACGTCTAGCCGCGCACGATGTTCGTGACGCTCGTCCACGTGCACGTGCAGCCCGAGCACGTGGACGCCTTCCTCACCGCGACACGCGCGAACCACGAGGGCTCCGTGCGCGAGCCCGGGAACATCCGCTGGGATGTGCTGCGCGCCGCGGACGACCCCACCCGCTTCGTCCTCTACGAGTGGTACGCGGACGAGGCCGCCGCGAAGGCGCACAAGGAGACGCCCCACTACCTCGCGTGGCGGGATGCGGTCGCGGAGTGGCTCGTGGAGCCCCGCGTCCCGGTGCGCTACACCGCCGTCCTCCCGGAGCTTCCGGCGGCACGGTGACCGCTCCCCTCCCCGGCGGCAGCGCGGGCGCGGCCTGGTCGCTGGGCCGGCTGCCGCGGATCGCGTTCGGTCCCGGCCGGATCGCGGAGCTGCCCGCTACTGCCCTGCGCCACGGCCGGCGGGCCCTTCTCGTGACCGGCGGACGCGCCTTCGACGCGGACGGGCGCGGTGCCGCGATCACGGCGGCGCTCGCGGCTGCCGGCGTGGACGTGGCGGGTCGCGTGATCGTGACGAGCGAGCCCGGACCGGACGCGATCGACGCGGCGGTCGGGCACCATCGCGACGATGCGGTCGACGTCGTCGTCGCGATCGGGGGCGGGAGCGCGCTCGACGCGGGCAAGGCGATCGCGGGCCTCCTGCGGACGGGGACGCGCATCCGCGACCACGTGGAGGGGCTGCCCGGTGCGCGTCCGTGGCCGGGGCCCGCGGTCCCGGTGATCGCCGTGCCAACGACCGCGGGGACCGGGAGCGAGGCGACGCGGAACGCGGTGATCACCGAGCGCGGCCCGGATGGCTGGAAGCGCTCCTTCCGCGATGAGGCCCTCGTACCGGCGGATGCGATCGTCGAGCCGGACCTCCTCGCGGGCGCGCCGCCCGCGCTCATCGCCGCGAACGGCCTCGACGCGCTCACCCAGCTCCTCGAGCCGCTCGTCTGCACCCGCGCGACGCCGGTGACGGACGCGCTCGCGCTCGCAGGGCTCGCCCGCGCCCGGGAGGGGCTGCTCCCCTGGTTCCGGGACCCGGATGGCCCGGGCGCGCCCGCCGCCCGCGCGGCCATGGCCGAGGCGGCGCTCCTGTCCGGCATCTGCCTCGCGAACGCGGGCCTCGGCGCGGTCCACGGCTTCGCGGCCGCACTCGGCGCGCTCCGGCCGATCCCGCACGGGGAAGCGTGCGGCGTCGTCCTCGCGCCGGTGACGGAACGCACGATCGCGGCGCTCGCGGCGCGGGCGCCGGGGAGCCCCGCCGTCGCACGCTACGCCGCCGCGGGCCGGATCCTCGCGGACCTGCCGCCGGGCACGGATGACGCCGCGGCCTGTGCCGCGCTCGTGGACACGCTCCACGCGTGGGTGATGGAGCTCCGCGTCCGGCCGCTTGCGGCGCACGGCGTCGGGGCGGCGGAGGTCCCGGCGATCGTGGCGGCCGCCCAGGCGGCGAGCTCCATGAAGCCGCATCCGGTCGCGCTCACGGACGCGGAGCTCGGCGCGATCCTCCGCGACGCGGGCGCCGCAGAAGCCGGACGGTCGGGCGCGCCGGACAGGCCCGCGCCCCCGACCGGGCGGGCGGGGGCGCGGCGGTCGTGGATGGTCCGGGCGCTCCGCCCGGGCGGCTCAGCGGGTGTGGGGGAAGCCGAGGTCCACGCTGCTCGTCCCGGGGTCGGGCCAGCGCGACGTGACGACCTTGCCGCGGGTGTAGAACGCGATCCCCTCCGGCCCGTACATGTGCAGGTCGCCGAAGAGCGACGCCTTCCAGCCGCCGAAGGAGTAGTAGGCGACGGGGACGGGGATCGGCACGTTGATGCCGACCATGCCCACCTCGACCTCGAACTGGAAGCGCCGGGCGGCGCCGCCATCACGGGTGAAGATCGCGGTCCCGTTGCCGTAGGGGTTGTCGTTGATGAGGGCGAGGCCGGTCGCGTAGTCGGGCACGCGCACGACCTGGAGGACGGGTCCGAAGATCTCGTTGCGGTACGCGTCCATGGACGGATCGACGTGGTCCATGAGCGAGACCCCGAGGAAGAAGCCGCCGCCGTTCGGGTCGTAGAGCGGGTGCTCCCGGCCGTCCGTCACGAGCGTGGCGCCCTGGTCCTGGCCGCTCTGGAGGTAGGACGCGACCTTGTCCCGGTGCTCGCGGGTGACGAGCGGGCCCATCTCGGCCTTCGGGTCCGTGCCCGGGCCGACGTGGATCCGCGGCAGCCGCTCGCGGATCTTCTCCACGAGCGCATCGCCGGCGCTGCCGACGGCGAGCACGACGCTGATCGCCATGCAGCGCTCGCCGGCCGAGCCGTAGGCCGCGGAGACGGCGGCGTCCGCGGCCATGTCCAGGTCTGCGTCCGGGAGGACGAGCATGTGGTTCTTGGCGCCGCCGAGCGCCTGGACGCGCTTGCCGTTGCGTGTGCCGGTCTCGTAGATGTGCTGGGCGATCGGCGTGGAGCCCACGAAGGAGATCGCGCGCACGTCCGGGTGCGCGAGGAGCGCGTCCACCGCGACCCGATCGCCCTGGACGACGGTGAAGACCCCGTCCGGGACGCCGGCCTCCTTGAGGAGCTCGGCGAGGAAGAGCGACGGCGAGGGGTCCTTCTCGGACGGCTTGAGGATGAAGGTGTTCCCGCACATGATCGCGTTCGCGAACATCCACATCGGCACCATCGCCGGGAAGTTGAAGGGCGTGATGCCGACGACGACGCCGAGCGGCTGGCGGATCTGGTAGACGTCCACGCCACCCGACGCCTGCTCGCTGTACTGCCCCTTGAGGAGCTGTGCGATGCCACAGGCGAACTCGAGGTTCTCGAGGCCGCGGGCGATCTCGCCGAGGGCGTCCGAGGGGACCTTCCCGTGCTCCGCGGTGAGGAGCGCGGCAAGCTCCTTGCGCCGCTCGGCGACGAGGTTGCGGATGTTGAACATGATCTCCGTGCGCCGGGAGATCGAGGTCGCACGCCACGCGGGGAGCGCCGCCTTCGCGCTCGCCACCGCGCGGTCCACCTCCTCGGCCGAGGCGAAGTCGACGCTCCGCGTCCGGTGGCCGGTCGCCGGGTCGTGGACCGGCCCGCTCCGGCCCGACGTGGACGGGACCCGCTGCCCGTCGATCCAGTGGGTGACGCGCTCCGCGAGCGCGGGGGCCGTGGGCGCCTGGAGCACCTGGGTCATCGTTGTCGACCTCGTCGGTGAGTGTTGGCGGCGGCAGGCCGAGCATGCCGCGACATCCGCTCAACGATAGCGCGTCGCCCGCCGGGGAGCGCCGCGTGGCCCCGATGGCCCCGCCGATCGCCGGAGACGCGATCTCCCCCGGCCGGCGGGCCGGGGGAGACGTGGGTGGCGTGCGTCCCTGCGCCGGGGGTCAGGGAGCCGGCGAGGTCGTCGGCTCCGGGGAGGGCGAGGCGGTCGGGTCGGGGCAGATGTCGTCCGAGGTCGCCGGGCGCACCCCGTCGGGATCGTCGCCGCCGTGGTCGTCGCACTCGTCGGCGTCATCGTCGATGCCGTCGTCGATCCCGTCGTCGATCCCGTCGTCGATGCCGTCGTCGATGCCGTCGTCGTCGAGCCCGTCCCCGTCGGCGTCGTCATCGCTGCCGTCGTCGATGCCGTCATCGTCCGTGTCGCTGTCCGTCGGATCGGTGCCGTCATCGACCTCGGTCCCGTCGTCGATGCCGTCGTCGTCCGTGTCGGCGGCCCACGGGTCCGTGCCGCCCTTCTGCTCCTGCTTCGTGCGGAGGCCGTCGCCGTCCTCGTCCTCCTTCCCGTCGCGGATCCCGTCGTCGTCCGTGTCGCGGTCGCCCGGATCGGTGAGCGAGACGTTCAGCTCGTAGGCGTTCACGAGGCCGTCGCGGTCCCGGTCGCGATCGCCACCGCGGCGCGCCTGGGCGGGGACGACGGCGGTCGCCGCGATGAGCGCCATGACGGCGATGGTCGTTGCGAGGAGCCGCGCGCGGCGGCGGTTCTGCGTCTGCATCCGGTGGACCTTCCTCTGGCGGTCGGCGGGGACCGTTCTCGATCCCTTCCCCATCTCCGAGGCGTGCGCCTGCCCGGCGGTTGCAGCACGCGGATAGGAAGATCGGGCTGGTACTTCCGGGGGCGGCGCGACCGCGCGCCCGGGGACGGGGAGGCCCGACCGCCGGGTCAGCGCCCGGGGACGCGGACGATGCCCGAGAGATGCGCGGACGGGTTCCCCCGGTCGTCGGCGAGGTTCAGGCGCCAGCGGTAGCACCAGCCGGACGCGAGCCGGCGCGTGCGGGCGGGCGACGGGCCGACGAGGGCGCTGCCGAATGGCCGCCACGCGCCGGCGTCGCACGTCGTGCCGCGGAGGGGCGTGCGCTCCCCTTCCACGCGCCGGGTGACCCCGCCACCGACGCCGCCGACCTCCCGGTCGCGCCAGCGCAGAAGGAACGGCGCGCCGGTCGTCACCTGCTCGGTCCCCGGGGCGGGCGCGAGGAAGCGGCCTTCGGGCGCGACGAGGTCGGGCAGGAGGATGCCCGAGCGGACGGGCGTGCCCGCGTTCCCCACTGCATCGAGCGGCGTGATCGTCCAGCGGTAGCAGCGGCCGGAGACGAGATCCCACTCCGGGTGGCGGACGGTGATGGACACGGGCGGTCCGTCCGCGGACCAGTCCGCGCCCACGCAGCTCCCCCGGCGGACGGGGATCCCCACCTCGCGCGCGACCTGCTGGAGGCGGGCGGCCCCGGATCCGACGTCGCGGACCGGGGTCCAGGCGAGGACCGGGTGGTAGCCGGTCACCGTCACGCCCTGCATCGGTGGCCACGTCCAGCGCCGGACGGACGGGGCACGGTCGTCCTCGCGCACCGCGATCGTCGCGGGCCCCGAGCTCCGCGCGAGGACGTCCACGGCACGCACCTCGAGCACGGCATCGCCGCCGCCGGCGGGACGGGCCAGCTCCGCGGGCGTCCCCGGCCCGGGCTCCGGGAGCACCGTGACGGACCAGCCGGCCGGCGTCCCCGGCAGGGTGAACGCGTGCGCATCGAGGGGTGTCCCCGCGGTGGTGCCGAGCGCCGTGATGCGGACCGACGTCGTCGCGACGGCGACCCAGATCGTGGCCGCGGCAGCGTCCCTGAGCACCCCGGGGCCGGCGGCACGGACGAGCGGCGCCCCGGGGTCGGCGAGCTCCCGGAGGAGCGGGCCGGAGACGAAGCGGACGCTCGTGCCGTCGAGGAGGTCGATCCGGTAGGACCAGCGGATGCAGCCGGTGACGTCGCCGATCGGGTCGATGAACGCCCAACCGCCGGCCGGGCTGCCGTCCGCGTCGCGCGTCGCGGGGTCGGCGGCGGGACCGTCCGCTGCCCAGGCGACGCTGCTGCCGCCGCCGTGGGGGTCCGGGTCGGCGCGTTCCCGGCGGATGCGTCGGTCCGCCCCCGGCGCGGCCGGCGTCGTCTCGGCCACCGCGACATCGGCGCTCGTGCCGGCCACGGACGTCTCCGTCCCGGCGGCGGGGGCGGAGAAGGGCGCGCGGGCGCCCGACGCGCGGACGACGACGGGGACGACCTCGGTCCGCACGCGCTCGCCGTCCGAGGCGCGGACGGTCACGTTCACCGTCCCGGCCGTGGCGCTCCCATCGTTGCGGAGCGTGATCGTGGCGGAGGCCCCGCGGATCGGCGAGGCGGCGACCTCCGCGTCGATGCCGGGCGGCGGGCCCGGGGCGGAGAGGGTCACCCGCTCGTCGTGCCCGCCTGTCCGGGTGAGCGTGACGGGGATCGTGGCGATGCCGCCGGGCGCGAGCGCGTCCACGGGAGCCGCGGCGTCGATCGTGAAGTCCGGCAGCGGGCCGATGCCGGGGATCCAGAGGAGCCGGTCCGGGTCGCCGTCCGGGTCGGTCTGCGTGGCCCAGCGGAAGGTCCCCGCGGCGACGAGCGCGCGGCGGATCCGCGCCGGGCTCGTACCCGGGTGCGCCGCGGCGAGCAGGGCGGCTGCCCCCGCGACGTGCGGCGCCGCCATCGAGGTCCCGGTCGACCAGCCATACCACCCGTCGGGGAGCGTCGAGAGGATGCACTTGCCGGGTGCGATGAGGTCCACGTCCGGGCCGAAGTTGCTGAAGTCGCCGTACGTGTCGTCCACGTCGGCGGAGTACCACGGGCAGATCGCCCCCTGGTCACCCCGTCCGCCCGGCCGGCCATCGAAGTCCGCGAGCGCGGAGACCGTGATCACCTCGTCGTACGCGGCGGGCTCACGGGTCACCGTCGAGATCCCGTCGTTGCCCGCCGAGACGACCACCGTGGTGCCGTCCGCGACGACCGCACAGACCGCGGCGTGGATGATGTCGCCGGCAGGACCTCCGCAGTCCCGGTCGTCCTGGCGCGGCAGCCACCACCCGACGCTCATGTTCGCGACCTCGATGCGTGGCCGGTCGGGCGCGTCCGGGTCGCGCATCACGAGCAGGCGCTCGAGGCCGCAGAGCGTCCAGGAGATCCAGCCGCTGCCGTCGTCCGCGATGATCTTCACCGCCCACAGGCGGGCTCCGGGGGCGACACCGACGACCCCGCCGTCATCGTCCTTCGCGGCGATCGTGCCGGCGACGTGCGTGCCGTGCCCCTCGCGGTCGCGCCAGGCTTCGCGGCTCGGACCGGTGCAGTCGTAGCCCCCGGCGATGCGCAGGTCCGGCGACGGGGCGATGCCGGTGTCGAGGACGGCGACATCGGCGTCGATGGCATCGTCGTGGCCGTCGATGCGGACGCGGTCCGTGGCGAGGACGCCGACGCGGCGGATCCCGGTCGGGATCACCTGTCGTCCGATGCGCGTCCGGCGGACGAGCGGCGAGGCAGGGTCGCGGGCGAGCGTCACGCGTCGGTCGGGCAGGACGGCCGCGACGGAAGGATCGTGGCGCAGGCGTGCGACGGCCGCGGGTGCGAGGGTCGCCGCGAAGCCGGCGAAGAGATGCCGGTAGACGTGCGCCGGCCGGATGCCGGCCCGGGTCGCGAGCGCGCGGGCCGCACGTCCGGCCGCGGCAGGTCCCGCCCAGCCGGCCGGCGCGGGGCCGCGGGCACCGACCGCGGCAGGGCCGGATCGATCCGCACCGGGCGCCGCAAGCACGACGATCCAGCGTGCCGCGCCGGACGGCAGCGCAGGCGAGCGGCCGGCGGCGGGCCAGGGCAGCACGAGGAGGACGAGGAGGATTCCGAGAGCGGCGGCGATGCCGGTCCGGGTGCGGGTCATCGCGCCGAGGATAGCAGCGGGCTCGGGCGATCCCGGCAGGCCGCGCCGGTCGCGGTGCGCGGGGGCACCGGCCTGTCGGCGTCGTGCGCGCTCGTCAGGTGATCGCGAGCCCGGCCGGGTACGCACGGAGGGCGGTCGTCCCGGTGCCGTCCACGTCCGCCTCCTCGGCCTCCTCCGGCTCCTCCGTGCGGTCCGGTCGCTCGGTCCGCTCGGGCTCCGGCGTCTCGGTCGGCCGCGGGGTCCGGGTCGGGCGCGGCGTCTCGGTCGCGCGCGGGCGCTCGGTCCGCTCGGGCTCCGGCGTCTCCGTCGGGCGCGGGGTCCGGGTCGGGCGCGGGGTCTCCGGGCGCGAGGTCGGGACGGGACGCGGCGTGGCGGTCGCGTCCTCGTCGTCATCGGGCCGCTCCGTCTCGCCGGGCTTGAGCGTCTCGCCGGGCTTGAGCGTCTCGCCGGGCTTGAGCGTCTCGCCGGGGATCGGCGACGGGGCCGCCGTGGGCGCGGACGATGGCGACGGTGCGGCGCTCGGGTACGGGCTGGGCGACGGCGCCGGCGACGCGGACGGGCCCGGCGACACGCGGGGCGACGGCGACGGGCTCGGCTCCGGCACCACGATCGTCGTCTCGGGCCGCAGGGCGTCCGCGAGGCGGACGAGGCCGGTGGCGGCTCCCGCTCCCGCGACACCGACCATGGCGATGCTGAGCGCGGCCAGGCCGAGCGCCTGCGCCCGGACGAACGCGGGGTAGCGGCCGCGCCCGACCGCCACGCGGACGAGGCCGGAGAACGCCGCACGGATGCGCGTCGGGCGGAGGGATGCGAGGGCGGCGAGATAGCGGCCCGCGGGGCGCTGGGGCTCCTCCGCGATGCGGCCGAGGATCCGGGCGCCGAGGTCCGCGGCCGGCTGGACGTCCGTTGCCCGCGCGTAGCGCGCGAGGACCTCCTCGATCGGGTCCGGGACGCCCTCCGGCAGGTCCGGGCCACGCCGCGGGTCGTACGGCCGGCTCATCGGGCGACCTCCACCGCAAGGAGGCCGCGGAGCTTCGCGAGCCCGCGATGGAGCTGTGCCTTCACCGTGCCCTCCGGGCGGCCTGTCGCGGACGCGATCTCCGCGAGCGAGCGCTCCCCGAAGAAGCGCAGCGCGACGACGCTCCGATACGGCTCGCCGAGGTCCGCGACGGCACGGCGCACGACCTCCGCCTGCTCGGCATCGAGGATCGACCCGAGCGGAGAGCCCGCGCCGGGCAGGACGGCGGTGAGGACGTCGTCGAGCTCGGTCGTCCGCGCTTCGCGCCGGGTGCGGGACGCGGCCCGGCGCCAGCACTCGCGCGTGGCGATCCGGCCGAGCCACGCGCCCGGCGGTCCGTCACCGCGGTAGCTGCCAAGGGACCGGTACGCCAGCACGAACGCCTCCTGGGTCGCATCCTCCGCCTCGTCCACGCGGCCGAGGAGGCGGTAGCAGATCCGGAAGACCGCCGGGGTCTCCCGCTCCACGAGCATGCGGAAGGCGTCCGCCTCGCCCGCGGCCAGCGCCCGGGCGAGCGCGAGGTCATCCACACCACACCTGAGTGCTCCGATGCCAGGAAGGTTGCATCGCGTCCTCGATCCGTTCCACGGCGGCCGGCAGGGGCACGAACGTCGGGCCGGATGGTACCCGGAAGAGGGTGCCGCGCGCGCCGGGCAGGGCCGCCGTCAGTCGGCCCCTGCGCCGCTCGCCGGCCCGATGCGGTCGCTCCGGCGGACGACGAGGAGGGCGACGGCGACCGCACAGCAGGCGAGCAGGCCGCCCGCAAGGAAGGCTGCCGCGACGCCGGCCGCCGCCGCGATCGTGCCCGCGAAGAGCGCGCCGATCGGCGAGCTGCCCGCGAAGACCGTGAGGTAGACGCTCATCACGCGGCCGCGGAGCGTGTCCGGGACGGTGAGCTGGATGATCGTGTTCGTCGTGGCGGC
>JBJTJV010000096.1:0-2389 GCA_046352645.1 Chloroflexota bacterium
GGGCGTGAGCTCCACCTGCCGGGGAAGGTCCAGGCGCGGTAGCGATCGCAGGAGCCCCGCGGTGTAGGGGTGGCGAGGAGCGCGCAGGACGTCGCGCGTCGGCCCGGTCTCCACGGCTCGCCCCGCGTACATGACGACGAGACGGTCCGTGACCCCGGCGACGACGCCGAGGTCGTGGGTGATGAGCAGGAGCGCCATGCCCCGCTCGCGGCGCAGGCGCCGGAGAAGATCGAGGATCTGCGCCTGGATCGTCACGTCGAGCGCGGTCGTCGGCTCGTCGGCGATGAGCAGCGCCGGGTCGCAGGCGAGCGACATCGCGATCATCGCGCGCTGGCGCATGCCACCGGAGAGCTGGTGCGGGAAATCGTGGAGCCGCGCGCGGGCGTTCGGGATGCCGACCTGGGTCAGGAGATCGGCTGCCCGGTCCGCAGCCTCCGCGCGCGTGGCCCCGCGGTGCCGTCGCAGCGGCTCCGCGATCTGCTCGCCCACGGTGAGGACCGGGTTGAGGAAGACGAGCGGATCCTGGAAGACGAAGCCGATCCGGCGGCCCCGGATGTCCTCGAGCTGCGGGCGTGGCACGGTCAGCAGGTCGGTCCCCTCGAAGACCGCGGTCCCGGAGGTGATGCGGGCCGCCTTCTCCGGCAGAAGGCGGAGGAGCGAGAGCGCGGAGACGGATTTGCCCGACCCGGATTCCCCGACGAGGCCGATCGCCTCCCCGGGGCCGACGGTATAGCCGAGGCCACGGACGGCGCGGACGGGTCGTGCCCCCGCGAACTCGACGCGCAGGTCGGCGACGGCGAGGAGCGGCTCAGGCACGCCGCACCCCCCGTGGGTCCACGGCGTCCCGGAGGCCGTCCCCCACGAAGTTGATCGCGAGGACGACGAGCGCGATCGCGACGGCGGCCGGGACCCAGACCCACGGCAGGTTCTGCAGGACGTTCGCGTTCGTCGCCAGCGCCACCATGTTCCCCCACGAGGGCGCGGGCGGCTTGACGCCGAGGCCGAGGAAGCTGAGCGAAGCCTCGAGAAGGATCGCCATCGCCATGTAGAACGTCGCCGCCACGCTGAGCGGTCCGAGTACGTTCGGGAGGAGGTGGCGGAGGATGATCTTCCGGTCGCTCGCGCCGATCACCCGGACCGCGGTGATGAACTCCGCCTCGCGCAGGACGAGGTACTGCCCCCGGACCAGGCGCGCGATCTGCGGCCAGGTCATGAGCGCGATGACGATGATCACCGACTGAAGGCTCGGCCCGATGACCGAGACGAAGATCGCCACGAGCAGGAGCGCGGGGAGCGACAGGAGGACCTCGATGGCGCGGGAGACGAGCGCGTCCACCCAGCCGCCGTAGTAGCCGGCGAGCACGCCGAGGGTCGTGCCGATGATGACGCTCACCGTCACGGCGCCGAAGCCGACGATGAGCGACGTCCGCGCGCCCCAGACGAAGCGGCTGAAGACGTCGTAGCCGACGGTGTCCGTCCCGAAGAGGTGGGCCGGGCTCGGTGGCTGCTTCAGCGCCCGGAGGTCGAGCTTCGTCGGGTCGTAGGGTGCGATCCACGGCGCGAGCACAGCGAGGACCACGAGGACGGCAAGGATCGCGAACCCGATGAGGGCGAGCCGGTGGCGGAGGAACCGGCGGAGCGCGAGCCGGGCGAGGGTGTCGTGGCGCTCCGCCGCCGCGTCCGACGCCGCAGCAGCCACCGCCTCAGGCACGCTCACCGAGCCGGACCCGCGGGTCGGCGATCGCATAGGCGACGTCCGTGATGATGTTCGCCAGGAGGACTCCGGTGGCGATGACAAGGATCACACCCATCATCAGCGCCGGATCACGACCTTCGGCCGCCTTCACAGCGAGCTGTCCCATCCCCGGCCAGCCGAAGAGCGACTCCGTGATGACGGCCCCGGCGACGAGGTCGGGAAGGATGAGCCCGACGATCGTGATGATCGGGATGAGGGCATTCCGGAAGCCATGCCGCCAGAGGACGCGTCTCGGCCGGAGTCCCTTGGAGCGCGCGGTCACGACGTACTCCGAGCCCATCACCTCGAGGAGCGCGGCGCGTGTGTAGCGGGCGACCTGCGCCGAGATCGCGAGACCGAGGAGGAGGACGGGCATGACCATGTGCCGGGCGAGATCGACGAGATCGCCTTCCTTGCCGAGCGTCGTCATGCCGCTCGTGGGTAGGAGCTTCAGGCGGGCACCGAGAACGTAGATGAGCACAAGGCCGATGACGAAGCCCGGGATCGCGATGAAGGCCGTGGAGAAGGCGGTGGACGCGTAGTCCGCCGGCCCGTACTGGCGAGTCGCTGCGAGCATCCCGAGCCCGATCCCGGTGCGCTACGCCGTGTGGCTGGGGGACATCGTCCAGGGTGACCTCGGGTACTCGATCGTCA
>JBJTJV010000097.1:0-3173 GCA_046352645.1 Chloroflexota bacterium
CCCGACCCGCGCGACGTCGCGGCCTTCGCGGCCGCCCCTGCGGAGGTACGCGACCGGATCGCTGCCGCCTGCGCGCGCGTCGGCCGGGACCCGTCCGCGGTCACGCTCGTCGCGGTCTCCAAGACGGTCCCTGCGGAGCGCCTCCGTGCCGCGATCGCCGCGGGGATCGTCGTCCTCGGGGAGAACCGCGTCCAGGAGGCCGAGGAGAAGGTCCCGCTCCTGCCGCCCGCGGAGTGGCACCTCGTGGGCCGCCTCCAGTCGAACAAGGTCTCCCGCGCGCTCACGCTCTTCGCGCACCTCGGCAGCGTGGACAGCCGCGCCCTCGCCGAGCGGATCGACCGGCTCGCGCCCGCCGCAGGCCGGTCGCGCGTGCCGATCTGGCTCCAGGTGAACGTGGACGCCGACCCCGCCAAGGGCGGCTGGGAGCCGGACCTGCTCACGCGCGAGCTGCCCGCGCTCCTTGCGCTCCCGTCCGTGGAGGTCCGCGGCCTCATGACCGTCGGGCGGCTCGTCGCGACGGCGGACGAGGCACGTCCCACCTTCACCCGGCTGCGCGCGCTGGCCACGGACCTCCGCGCCGCGCATCCGGGCCTCGGCCCCGGCCTGTCCATGGGCATGACGGACGACTACGCGGTCGCGGTGGAGGAGGGCTCCACGCTCGTCCGGGTCGGTCGCGCGATCTTCGGCACGCGCCCCGCGCCATGACCGGCGGCCTGCTCACCGTCGTCCGGCTCCTCGTCATCGCGGCGTGGGTCGTCCTCCTCGGCCGCGTCCTCATCTCCTGGGTGGACCCCGGCTTCCGGACGCCGCTCGGGCGCGTCCTGCGGGACATCACCGAGCCGGTCCTCGCGCCGATCCGGCGCGTGCTGCCGCAGACCGGGATGCTCGACCTCGCACCGCTCGTCGTCTTCCTCGTCCTCGGCGTCCTGCTCCGCGTCGTCGCCTGAGCGCGATGACGTCAGGCGACGGCCCGCGCTGCCGGATCGGGGTGCGCCTCGCGCCGCGTGGCGGGAGGGATGGCGTGGACGGCGTGGACGCTGCGGGCGTGCTGCGCTGTCGCGTCGCGGCTCCGGCCGTCGACGGGGCCGCGAACCGCGCGCTCATCCGGCTGCTTGCGGCCGAGCTCGGCATCGCCCCGGGGTCCGTCGTCCTCGAGGCGGGAGCCGGCGCCCGGGTGAAGCGGATCGGGCTGCCGGCGCGCTGTGCGGAGGTCCTCGCCGCCCGTTACCCGGGCCTTCGCGTCCGCGGCCCCGCGGCATCGGCACCGCCGGACGGCGCCGTTGACGCCCCGGGCCCCGGCGGGGGATACTAGAGACTCCCCCGAGGGCGATTGGCTCAGTCGGTTAGAGCGCACGGTTCACATCCGTGAGGTCACTGGTTCGAATCCAGTATCGCCCACCACTCCCTCCCGGTACCCCCTCGGCGTCGCCCTGAGCGCCACCCGGCGTGGATCCCCGGACGGAGCCGTCCACCCTGCTGCTGCGGTATCCTCGTTGCGGGGCAGGGGTCGCCGTGACGCTCCCCCGGACACACAGGACATACCTGCCGACCGCCTCCCGGCACGGCCGGGCGCCGGCGGGCCGGACCCCGCCCCCGGTACTTCCGTACCATCCGGACCGGGACGGACGCCATCTTGAGCAGGCAGCGCGGAAAGGAGACCATCCCACCCATGAAGACCGCACCTCTCCGCCGCCTGCTGATCACCGCCGCCGTGACCGTCGCGGTCGCCGTCCCGATGCTCGGGTCCGGCGTGGACGCGCGCGGGAGCTTCGGTCGGCCTGCGGCGCCCGGGACGGTGCGGACGAAGAACGCGTCGGACGCCATCCTCGTCCAGTTCGTGGAGGGCTTCCAGCCCGCGGTCCGCGCCCGCGCCCTCGGTGCGGTGGAGAACGGCCGCGTCTCGCGCCAGGCCGGCCGCCTGGTCCGCTACCGCTTCCCGAGCAGGGCCGCCGCGGTCGCCGCGCTGGAATCCCTCCGCGGTGACCCCACCGTCGTCTTCGCCGAGCCGGACTACCGCGTGGAGGCCGTCGGCAAGCGGAACGGTCGGCGCGCCATCGGCCCGGCGGACGTCTCCAACGATCCCAAACTCACGGACGGCACCCTCTGGGGGATGCTGAGCGGCACGAGCTCGCCGGCCAACCAGTACGGCACCGGCGCGATCGATGCCTGGGCCAGGGGCTACATCGGCTCGCGGAACGTCTACATCGGCGTGATCGACACGGGCGTGCAGGTCACCCACCCGGACCTCGCCGCGAACATGTGGACCAACCCGTACGACCCCGTCGACGGCCGCGACAACGACAGCAACGGCTACATCGACGACGTGAACGGCTGGGACTTCTACTACGGCGATCGCTCCGTCTACGACAGCACCTCGGACGACCACGGGACGCACGTGGCGGGCACGATCGGCGGCGTGGGCCAGAACGGTGTCGGCGTGGCCGGCGTGAGCTGGCGCGTGACGATGATCTCCGCGAAGTTCCTCGGGCCGCAGGGCGGCTACACGAGCGACGCGATCCGGGCCGTGGACTACTTCACGGACCTCAAGACGCGCCACGGGCTGAACATCGTCGCCACGAGCAACTCCTGGGGCGGTGGCGGGGCGAGTGCGGCGCTCCTCGACGCGATCGAGCGCGGTGGCGACCAGGGGATCCTTTTCGTGGCCGCTGCCGGCAACAGCAACGTGAACACGGACGCGAGCCCGCACTACCCGTCGGCCTACCGCTGCAACCTCACCGCTTCCGGCGCGAGCCGCGGCTGGGACTGCGTGATCTCCGTCGCCTCCATCACGAGCAGCGGTGCCCGGTCGAGCTTTTCCAACTACGGCGCGACAAGCGTGGACCTCGGCGCGCCGGGCTCCTCGATCTACTCCACCGTCCCCTCGAACACGTACGCGTCGTACAGCGGCACGTCCATGGCCACTCCCCACGTGAGCGGCGCGATCGCCCTCTGCGCGGCGCTCGATCCGTCGCTCTCGGCCCAGTCGATCCGCTCGAATGTGATGAGCACCGCGACCGCGACCACCTCGATGTCCGGCGTGACCGTCACCGGCGGCCGCCTGGATGCGGCCGCCCTCGCGGCCAGCTGCGCGCCGTCCAACCCCACGCCCACGACGAACCCGACCCCCGTTCCGACGGTCGCGCCGACCCCCGTTCCGACGGTCGCGCCGACGC
>JBJTJV010000098.1:0-2122 GCA_046352645.1 Chloroflexota bacterium
GCGGGGGCGAGGGGTTCCGGGGAGCTTAGCGGGAATCGCCGCGGTCGTCGTGTCATAGGACCCTATGACTTGGCAAGAGCCGGCAGGGGCGACTAGGCTGCGCGGATGGCAATGAGCCCTTCTCCGCTTGCTCCGCGCCCGGCCCGGCCGGTGATCCTGCTTGGGCTCGCCTTGGCCCTCCGCGGTTTCCCGGCGGCGGCGGAAGTGCCCGCGGCGAGCCTGCGGATCACGGGGGACTGGGAGATCGAGGTCTCCGGGGCGGAGGGCGCGGCGCCGGTGCGCCTGACGGTGGCCCCCGCGGCGGTGGTGGACGTGAAGGACGAGCGCCTGCCGGCCTTGGAGGAGTGGGTCGAGGGTCGGGGCGTCCGGCGGACGAAGCCCGCGGGTCTGGCCGACCCCGTGAACCACGGCCGCTTCGCGCTGGACCGGCCGAGCGTCTCGCTGCGCGCGCTGCCCGAGGCGGGCGGGACCCTGTTCGAACTGGGCCGGGATTTCGAGGCCGACCGCGAGTGGGGCGGCTTGGGCCGGCTCCCGGGCGGCCGGATCGCCGCGGGCCAGCCGGTGCTCGCGAGTTACCGCTACCACCCGCGCCGGCTCGACGGGGTGTTCCGCGCCGCGGACGGCACGTTCCGGCTGCGCGCGGGCGAACCCCGCCCCGGCTCCCCGCGGCCGCCGGAGGCCCGCCCGGGTGAGGTCCGCCTCGCGAACCTCTGGGTCCCGGAACGGCTCGAGCGCCTCGGGCCGCGGAACCTGTTTCCCATCCTCGAGGAGCGGTTCCCGGAACCACCGCGGACCTCGCCTTCCCCGGCGGAGCGGCACTTCCCGCGCGCCCTGCGCCGCCTGCGGGAGGGTGAGCCCCTGCGGCTGCTGGCGTGGGGGGACAGCGTCACGGGCGGCTACCTCGGCCAGGAGCAGTGGCCGCACCAGCTGGTGCGGCGGCTGCAGGCGCGTTTCCCGCGGGCGAAAATCGAGCTCGTGACCGCGGCCTGGGGCGGCGGCAACACCCGCAGCTTCCTCACCGCCCCCGCGGGCCATCCCCTCGCGTACGCGGATCGCGTGCTCGGCGCGAAGCCGGACCTCGTGGTCTCCGAGTTCCTCAATGAGTCCCCGCTCGACGTCGCGGAGACCGAGACGCGGTACCGGCGGGTGCTGGCCGACTTCCGGCGCCTCGGCGCCGAGTGGATCCTCATCGCGCCGCACCCGAGCACCTTCACCAACCCGCCCGCCGAGCGCGAGGTCGACGAGGACCCGCGCCCCTACGTGAAGCTGCTGCACCGCTTCACCGCCGAGCACGATCTCGCCTTGGCGGACGCGGCCGCGCGCTACGGGCGCCTCTGGCGGCAGGGCCTGCCGTGGACGACCCTGATGGGCAACTCGGCGAACCACCCGGACGAGCGCGGGATGGCCCTCTTCGTCGACAGCGTGCTCGCCCTGTTCCCCGACGAGCCGGCCCGCTGAAGCGGCGGGCGGCGCGGGCCTCAGTGGCCGGTGACGCGGGCCACGGCCTGCGCGCGGGAACGGACGTGCAGCTTCTCGTAGATCCGCCGGATGTGCGTGTGCAGCGTGCCCATACTGATGCCCAGGGCGTCCGCGATCTCATTGTACAGCAGCCCGCGCACCAGCTCGTCGAGGACCTGGCGTTCCCGCGGCGTCAGCTCGGCGTCCGCGCGCGGCGGGGCGGGGGCGCGGTGGAACGACTGCACGACCTTGCGCGCGATGTTCGTGCTCATCGGTGACCCGCCCGCGTGCAGCTCCCGGATCGCCGCGATGAGCTCCGCGCGGGGCGTCTGCTTGAGCAGGTAGCCGGTCGCCCCGCCCGCCAGCGCCTGGAAGATCCGGTCCGCGTCCTCGTACACGGTCACCATCGCGAACTGGGTGGCGGGCAGCCGGGGCTTGAGCTGGCGGACGCACTCGATGCCGCTTTGCCCGGGCAGGTTGAGGTCCACCAGCACGACGTCGGGCCGTGCGCCCGGCAGGGCGGCGACGGCGGCCTCGGTGCTGCCGTACTGGGCGGCGATCTCGAAGCCGGGCTCGCGCTGGAGCCAGCCGGCGAGGAGACCGCGGACGCGCGCGTCGTCCTCGACGAGGCAGAGGCGGAGGTTCGGGTGGGCGGGGGATTCGG
>JBJTJV010000099.1:0-17553 GCA_046352645.1 Chloroflexota bacterium
TCGCTGGGCATCCCGGGTGCCATGGTGGCCGCCGCGGAGACCCTCGCGACGGCGCGGACGCGCGCGATCGACCTCGGGTCCGTGCGCGTCGGCCACGCCGGGGGCGCTCCGTGGCCGCGGGAGCGGGCGCCTCCGTGGGCACGGCCGCGACCGGCGATGGCGCGGCGGAAGCGACGGGGTCGGGCGCGCCGGGCAGGATGCCGCAGCCCGCGACGACCAGGCCGAGCACCACGGCGGCAAGGGACAGGAGGCGCGGTGCACCCGCGCGACGGGGATCGGTCATTCGCCCAGGTCTCTCCATGCGGGTCGCGGGGACGACGGGATGGACCGGCGGGACCTGGGCACTGTCCCCGGACGGCGGCGCATCTCTGCGCGTGCGCGGAGTGTACCCTGCCGCGTCGCGGTGCGACCGCGCGGCAGGCTCCGTCAGGCGCCCGGGACGAGGACGCGCAGGGCGCCCGGGCGGACCGACGCGGTGAGCGCCCCGGGCGGATACGGGTCGCCGTCGACCTGCACGGCCGCGGGAGGACCGGCCGCGATGCGCACATCGCGCGCGCGCACCCGGATCGAGGCGCCGCCGTAGCGGCTGCCGAGCTCGCTGCGCACGAGCTGGTCCACGAGGCCGCGCACCCCTGCGACCGGACCGCGCGCGCCGACCACGATCACGTCGAGCAGGCCATCGTCCGGGACGACCGGGAGCCGGGGCCGCAGCACCCCGGGGATCAGCTCCGCGAGGTTCGCCACGAGCGCGATCGACCCCTCGACCGCGATCGGGTCGCCGTCGAGCTCCAGGCGGTACGGCCGCGTGTCGATGCGGGCCGCGAGGAGGGCGGCGCGCGCGAAGTACGCCGCCCGCCCGGCCCGCCGCTTCAGCGCGTCGGGGGTGGACGCCATCACCTCCGCATCGAAGCCGATCCCCGCCCCGACGAGGAAGCTCGCGTCCCACGGATCGCCGACGCCCGCGGGCTCGACGCGCACGGACCCGAGGTCGATCGCGCGCGTCCGCGCCGTCGCGAGGGTCTCCGCGGCGGCCACCATGGCACCCGGGATGCCCAGCGACCCCGCGAGGATGTTCCCCGTGCCGCCCGGCACGATGCCGAGCGCCACGTCCGTCCCCGCGAGCGCCGCGGCCACCTCGCGGAGCGTGCCGTCACCGCCCACGCCGACGACCACCGTCGCCCCGCCGCGGATCGCGTCCGCGACGAGCGCGGGAACCTCCGCCGCGGACGCGGCGACCACGATCTCCGGGTCCATCCCGTCGCGCCGCCGCAGGGCGGCCACGAGGGCGGCCTCGACCTCGGCGCGGCGGGCGTGGACGCGGAGCCTGCTCGCCCGCGGGTTGAGGAGGACGAGGCTCCGGGTCACCCCTGCGTCACCGCCGACGGCTCCACCGCGGCGGTCGACGCGAGCCGGCCACCGAAGCGCCTGCGCATGGAGCTCTTCCCGCCGTCCACGAGCGAGTAGATCACCGGGATGACGATGAGGGTGAGCATGGTCGAGCTCAGCAGGCCGCCGATGACGACGGTCCCGAGCTCCGCGGCGATGATCGACCCCTCGGACAGGCCGAGCGCGACCGGCATGAGCGCGAGGATCGTCGCGACCGCGGTCATGAGGATCGGCCGGACGCGCGTCCGACCGCCCTGCACGAGCGCGTCGTGCGTGGACATGCCCTTGTGGCGGAGCTGCTCCACGAGGTCGAGCAGGACGATCGCATTCGTCACCACGATGCCGATGAGCATGAGGAACCCGATGAGCGCGGAGATGCCGATCGGCCGCCCCGTGATGAGCAGCGCCGGGAAGGCGCCGATCGTGGCGAGCGGCAGGCTGAAGAGGATGACGAACGGGTCGATGAGGGACCCGAAGACCAGGACCATGACGACGTAGACCACGAGGATCGCGACGAGCATGGAGAGGAAGAGGCCGCCGAAGGCCTCGCCCTGCTGCTCGGTGACACCCGCGAGCCGGACGTCGACCCCGGCAGGGATGGCACCGTCCGCCACGAGCCCGTCGATGGCGAGCTGCGCGGCGCGCGAGATGCCGCCCTGGTCATCGGAGGTGAGCGTCGCGCCGATCGTCGCCGCGGGGGCGCCATCCACGCGGGTGACCGAGCTCTGGGCGTTCGTCTCGCGGACGTCCGCGATCGCGCCGAGCGTGGATGCGAGCGGGCCGGTGCCCATCGGCAGGTTGCGCAGGCCCTCGATGCCGCCGGCAGCGCCGGTATCGAGTCGGAGGATGACGGGGATCGCGGATCCGTCGGCGGGGGTGATCGTGCCGAGCTGCTGGCCGACGAGCGCGTTGCGGATCTCGCCGCCGACCTGCGCTGCGGTGAGCCCCGCCGCGATCGCCCGGCTCGGGTCGACGGTGACCGTCACCTGCGGCGCGGCGGCCGCGAGATCGCTCGTGACGTTCTCGAGCCCGTCGATCGCGGCGAGCGCGGGCACGAGCGCATCGCTCGCGACGCGGATCGCGGCCGGATCGGGGCCGCTGATGACGACCGCGAAGCCGCCCACCGCGAAGCCGCCGGCCTGCTCGACCGAGACCTCGAAGCCGTCCGTGGCGACGGGCGCGAGGGCTGCGAGGAACTCCTCGAGCTTCGCCGCGAGATCCGCCTCGTCCGCGAGCCGGACGGTCATCCGGGCGCTGTTGGCGGCCTTCCCGGAGAAGGCGGCCTGGAGGGTCTGCGCGCCGGTGTCCGCGTCGCCCGGGATCGTGGACTGGACGAGCTCGACGAGCGCGTCCGCACCCAGGATGGCCTCGGCGGCCTCGGTACGCGCGAGGACCGTCTCCCCGGAGGCGCCGTTCGGGGGCGAGATGGTCACGGACAGGAGCTTCTCGCCGCCCGCGCTGATGAAGCTCGTGGGCAGGAGCGGAACGAGCGCGTTGGTGGCGATGAAGAGGGCGAACGCGATGCCGAGCGTGCCCCACTTCGTGGCGCGCCTTCGGAGCGCGAGCAGGAGGACCGGCGTGTAGAGACGCTGCCAGATCGTCTCGTGGAGCTCGCCGTCCGGGTCGACCTTCACGTCCACCTTGCGCACGAAGAACCAGGCGAGGACAGGGATGACGGTGAGGGCGACGATGAGCGACGCGAGGAGAGCGAGCGTGACGGTGATGCCGATGGGCAGGAAGAACTGGCTCACGATGCCGCCCACGAACCCGATGGGCAGGAAGACCGCGACCGTGGTCACGGTGCTCGAGGTGATCGCGGAGGCGACCTCGCGGGTCCCCTCGAGGACCGCCTGGGTCACCTCCTCGCCCCGGGCCCGGTGGCGGTAGATGTTCTCCAGCACGACGATCGAATCGTCCACGACGCGTCCCACGGCGACCGCCAGCCCGCCGAGCGTGAGGATGTTGATGGTCAGGCCCGTCGCGCCCATCGCCGCGAGCGCCGCAAGGATGGAGAGCGGGATGCTCACCGCCGCGACGAGCGTGGAGCGCAGGCTGCCGAGGAAGACGAGGATCGTGAGGATGGCGAAGAACGCGCCGAGGAGGCCCTCCTTCACGAGGCCGTCGCGCGATTCCTTGATGTAGACCGAGAGGTCGGAGATCACCTCGTAGGCGAGCGTCTCCGGGTAGAGGGCCGCGATGCGGGCGAGCTCGGCGCGCACCGCGTCGGCGACGAGGACCGTGTTCGCGCCGCCGCCCTTGCCGACCGCGAGCGTGAGGGACGGCGCGCCGTCCGTGCGCGCATAGCCGGAGGCACGGACCTCCTCGACCGCGACTGTGCCGAGGTCGGCGAGCGCCACCGGCGCGGGCAGGCCGCCGGCGGCCGCGCCCGGCGAGCCGGGCAGGTTGCGGTAGCCGACGACGAGGCTGCCGAGCTCGTCCACGGAGGCGAAGCGATGCTCCGTGCTGACCGGCAGACGGAGCTCACCCTCCGTGAGCGTGCCGGAAGGGATCGTCACCTGGTTGGCCTGGATCACGCCCGCGACCTGCGTGAGCGGGATCCCCGCCTCGGCGAGCTTCGCGGGCTCCAGGCTGATGCGGATGACCTCCGAGGCCCCGCCGGAGACGTCGGCGGACGAGACGCCCTCGAGGCTCGCGATCGCCGGGCGCACGACCTCGCGGGCGAGGCGGAAGGCCTCCGCGACATCCGCGCCCTCGACCGGCCGGAGCGCTGCGATGACGACGGGCTGGTCGTTGAAGTCGAACGAGGCGACCCGCGGCGCCACGCCCTGGGGCAGGGTGACCCCGGCGAGCTGCTGGTCGATCGAGGCGAGCGTCTCCTTCACGTCCGTGCCGAAGGAGAACTGGGCCACGACGAGCGAGAGGCTGTTCGCCGACGTCGACTGCAGCTGCTCGAGCCGCGGGATGTTCGCGAGCGCCCGCTCCACCGGCTCCGTCACCTGCGCGGCGACATCCTCGGCGCCGGCGCCCGGGAGCGCGGAGATGACGGTGACGATCGGCAGGTCGACATCCGGCAGGAGCTCCTGGCGGAGCTGGCCCCAGGCGAAGAGGCCGGCGAGGAAGACCCCCGCCGCGAGGAGGAGCACGACGCTGCGTTCGCGGATGGCGAACTGGGTGAGCCTGATCATCTGCGTCCCTTCATCGACCGCCGTGCGCATCCGGCACGACATCCACGGTTCGAACGGTCGTCCCGGGCCAGCCGGTCCTCCGACGTTTCGGCGCGGACGATCCGCCGGATCGGGCGGAGCACCACGCGTCCCCCTGCTAGCATCGTCGCATGTCTGCCCCGCCGCTCATCCCGCCGGGTCCTGCGCGCCGCCGCGCGGGCTCGCTGCTCCTCGCCTACGGCATCATCGGGATCGTCCTCATGGGCATCCTCCTCGCGGCCACTGCCACCGCGGCCTGGCTCGCCCGCGACGGGTTCGCGGTCGTGGACCGCGCGATCGCCGAGGCCGGCGCCGTCCTCGACGAGACCGACGCTGCGCTCCGCTCGGCGGAGAGCGCGCTCACGGGCATCTCCGTCGGCCTCGGCGAGGCGGCGCTCACCTTCGAGGAGGCCACCACCGTCACGGGCGACCTCGGCGCGGCGTCGAGCTCGGTCGGCGAGCTCGCGTCCGGCTTCGAGATCTTCGGCCAGAAGCCGCTCGGGGCGCTGGCAGGTCCGTTCACGACCGCGGGTACGAGCCTCCTGGATCTGTCCGGGCGGACGAGCAACGTGGCGGGCGCCCTCCGGGGCACCGCGGAGGACGTCACCGAGCTCGGCGGGCACGTCGGCGCGATCGCGACGCAGCTCGCGGAGAGCCGGCTGGAGATCGACGAGGGCGATCCGCGCCTCGGCATCTCCGGCACGATCGCCGTGCTCGTCATCCTCGGCATCATCGTCTGGCTCGGCGCGCCGGGCGTGATCGCCGTCTGGGTCGGGCTGCGCTGGCGGCGCGAGAACCCGAAGGACGCCCCACCCCGCTGAGGCACGCCGACGCGGGCGCCGGTGCGCGCCCGCTCCCGACAGCGGCGCACCGCCGCACCCGCGAACGGCCCGGTCACCCGGGCCGTCGGCGAAGGTGCGGCCCGGCCGCGGGGCCGGGCGGTCCCGCCTACTTGTCGCGCTCGGCCGCGCCGGAGAGGGCCGCCTGCGCCGCCGCGAGCCGGGCGACCGGCACGCGGAACGGCGAGCAGGAGACGTAGTCCAGGCCGATCTCGTGGCAGAACGCGATCGACTCGGGGTCGCCGCCGTGCTCGCCGCAGATGCCGAGCTCCAGGTCCGGGCGCGCCGCGCGGCCCTTCTCCACCGCGATCCGCATCAGCTGGCCGACGCCCGCGCGATCGAGGGTCTGGAACGGGTTGACCGGCAGGATGCCGTCCTCCACGTACTTCAGGAGGAAGCCGCCCTCCGCGTCGTCCCGGCTGTACCCGAACGTCATCTGGGTGAGGTCGTTCGTGCCGAAGCTGAAGAACGCGGCTTCCTTCGCGATGGCATCCGCGGTGAGCGCGCCGCGCGGGACCTCGATCATCGTGCCGAACTTGTAGTCCACGACGACGCCGGCCTTCTGCTCCACCGCCTGCGCCTCCGCCTCCAGGAGGCGGCGCGTCTCGGCGAGCTCGTTCACGTGGCCCACGAGCGGGATCATGATCTTCGCGATCGGGTTGCCGCCCGCCTTCTTCACCGCGATCTGGGCGTTGAGGATGGCCCGGGTCTGGATCTTCACGAAGTCCGGGATCATCAGCCCGAGACGGCAGCCACGGAGCCCGAGCATCGGGTTCTGCTCGTGCATGGAGCGGATCGTCGCGAGCAGGTCGCGATCCTCCGCCGAGGCGGCATCGCCCGCCTTCGTCACCTTGACGAGCTGCTCCTCGAGGTTCGGCAGGAACTCGTGGAGCGGCGGGTCGATCAGGCGGACGACGACGGGGAGCCCGTCCATCGCCCGGAAGATCCCCTCGAAGTCACCCTGCTGGAGCGCCTCGAGCTTGCCCATCGCGCCGTCGAAGCGGGCGACGATCGCCTTCTCCTCGGCGTCGAGCGTTCCGCCCGCGGCGACCTTCGCCTTGGCGCGGGTGGCTGCCGCAGCGACGAGGATCGCGCCGCGGACGATCTCCAGGCGCTCGCCCTCGCGGAACATGTGCTCGGTCCGGCAGAGCCCGATGCCGCGCGCGCCGTAGCTCCGCGCAAGCGCCGCCTCCTCCGGCTTGTCCGCGTTCGTCCACACGTCCAGGCGGCGGATCTCGTCCGCCCAGCCGAGCACCGCCTGGAGCTCGGTCTGCTCCTCGTAGCGCGCCGAGACCGTGGGGAGCGCACCGGAGAAGACCTCACCGGTCGCCCCGTCGAGGCTCACCCAGTCGCCCTCGGCGAAGCTCGCACCGGTGGTGGTGCTCCGTGCCGACCGCGCGCCCGCGTCCACCACGAGCTCCGCGCAGCCGGCCACGCAGGGCTTGCCGATCTGGCGGGCGACGACGGCCGCGTGCGAGGTGGCCCCGCCGCGTGCGGTCAGGATCCCCTGGGCGACCGCCATGCCGTGGAAGTCGTCCGGGCTCGTCTCCACGCGCACGAGGACGACCTTCTCGCCCCGCGCCACCCACGCCACCGCGTCATCCGCGGTGAAGACCGCACGGCCGACGGCCGCGCCCGGCGACGCGTTCAGGCCCTTCGCGATCCGCGCCGCGCCCTTGCGCGCGTCGGGGTCGTACTGGTCGCGGAGGAGCTGGTCCACGTGCGCGGGCTCGATGCGCGCGAGCGCCTCCGGCTTCGTGATGATCCCCTCCGCGACCATGTCCGCGGCGATCTTCACGGCCGCGAGCGCGGTGCGCTTGCCGGAGCGCGTCTGGAGCATGTAGAGCTTGCCGCGCTCGATGGTGAACTCGAGGTCCTGCATGTCGCGGTAGTGGCGCTCGAGCTTCTGGCCGATGGCCACGAACTCCGCGTAGACCGCGGGCATCGCGTCCGCCATGTGCGCGATCGGGAAGGGCGTGCGGATGCCCGCCACCACGTCCTCGCCCTGGGCGTTCGTGAGGTACTCGCCGAAGAGGACGCGCTCGCCGGTGTTCGGGTCGCGCGTGAACGCGACGCCGGTGCCGGAATCCTCGCCCATGTTGCCGAAGACCATGGTGACCACGTTCACCGCCGTCCCGAGGTCATGGGGGATGCGGTTGTAGTCGCGGTAGTCGCGGGCGCGCTTGCCGAACCAGCTCTGGAAGACCGCCTTCACCGACAGGTCGAGCTGCTCCCAGGGGTCCTGGGGGAAGTCGCGCCCGGTCTGCTCCCGCACGATCCGCTCGAAGGCGGCGCCCGCCTCCCGGAGCGCGGCAGCGTCGAGGTCCGTGTCCTGCGCCGCGCCGCGTGCGTGCTTGATCGCCTCGAACGCGTGCTCGAAGTGCGCGCCGTCCACGCCCAGCACGATGCGGCCGAACATCTGGACGAAGCGCCGCCACGCGTCCGCGCCGAAGCGCTCGTTGCCGGTCAGCGCGACGAGGCCGGCGATCGTCCGCTCGTTCAGGCCCAGGTTCAGGACCGTGTCCATCATCCCGGGCATGGAGAACTTCGCGCCCGACCGGACGCTCACGAGGAGCGGGTTCGCCGGGTCGCCGAAGCCCTTGCCCGCCTGCCGCTCGACGACGGCGACGGCGGCGCGCACGTCCTCCCAGAGCCCCGCCGGCAGCGTCTCGCCCGCGGCGAAGTAGTCGTTGCAGGCCTCGGTCGTGATCGTGAAGCCGCGCGGTTCGGGAAGGCCCGCCTTCGACATCTCCGCGAGGCCCGCGCCCTTGCCGCCGAGCAGGTCCTTCATGGACCCGTCGCCTTCCGCCTGCCCACCTCCCCAGCGGTAGATGTAGCGCTTCGCGGCGTTCTGGACGGGCTGGCTCATGGGTGGGTGATCCTCGCATGGGCAGCGGGCGCAGGGCCCGCGGGGATGGTGGCTCCGGACCGGGGCGGATTGTACCGGTTCAGGCGCCGGACCCCTCCCGACGGCCCGGTGGCGGAAGCCTGCGCCGCGTGCGACCATCCCGCCCATGCCCGACGCCACGCCCGCCCCCTTCGACCTCGACCGGTTCCTCGCCCTCCCGCGCCTCTCCGCGCTCCGCTGCGCGCCGGAGGGCAGCCGCCTCGTCGTGGCCGTCGCGCGCCCGCACCCGGACGGGAAGCGCTTCGCGAGCGCGCTCTGGGAGCTCGACCCGACCGGATCGCGCCCGGCACGCCGGCTCACGCGCTCGGCTCCCGGCGAGAGCAGCCCAGCGTTCCTGCGCGACGGATCGCTCGTCTTCACCTCGGCACGCGCGGACGCCGCACAGCCGGAGGATCGCCAGGGGACATATGCGGGGGTCGCCGCCCTGTGGCACCTGCCCGCCACGGGGGGCGAGGCACGGCCGCTCGTCAGCCCGCACGGCGGCATCGACGCCCTCGCGGTCGCGGCCGGGGCCGACGTCGTCGTCTTCACGACGGGGATCCACCCGGGCGCGGCGACGCTCGCGGAGGACGAGGCGCGGGAGACCGCGCGGACGAAGGCGGGCGTGGACGCACGCCTCTTCGACGACTACCCGATCCGCGAGTGGGACCACTACCTCGGCCCGCGCGAGACGCGGCTCTACGCGGGCGTGCTGACGGACGATCCGGACGCTCCCCTCGCGGACGTGCGCGACCTCGCGCCGGACGCGGCCGGGCGCCTGCGCGACGTCGACATCGCCGTCTCCCCGGACGGACGCACGGTCGTCACGGGCTGGCGACGCGAGGAGGCGCTCACGCGTCCCTGCCTGGACCTCGTCGCGATCGACCGGGCCACCGGGACGCGGCGCACGCTCGCGGCCGGCGACGCGTGGCACGGCACGCCGGTCTTCTCGCCGGATGGCGCCGTGCTCGCATGCATCCGGACGCACCTCGGCGGCCCGGGGTACGCGGACCGCCCCGAGGTCGTGCTCATCGACCTCGCGACCGGCACCGACCGCGTGCTCGGCGGGGACCTCGGCGGCGCCTGGCCGCACGACCTCGCCTGGACGCCGGACGGGAGCGCGCTCGTCATCTCGGCGGACCGCGACGGCCGGGTCGCGCTCCTGCGCTGCGGCGTCGCGGACGGGTCCGTCGCGGCCCTCGCCGCGGAGGGCGCGTGGACGGACCCGGCGGTGGCGCCGGACGGCTCGATCTGGGCGCTCCACGCCGCGATCGACGCGCCGCCGCGTCCGGCGCGCTGCGCGGACGGGCGACCGGTCCATCTCCCCTTCCCCGGCCTCGATGCCGCGGCGCTCGCCCTCCCATCGCGGACGGAGCGCGTGACGGCCACCGCCCCGGACGGCACACCCGTGGGCTCCTGGCTCGTCCTGCCCGAGGGCGCGTCGGCGACGACGCCTGCCCCGCTCGCGGTCTTCATCCACGGGGGCCCGATCGGCTCCTGGAGCACGTGGCACTGGCGCTGGAACCCGCACCTGCTCGCCGCCCGCGGCTACGCGGTGCTCCTGCCGGACCCGGCCCTCTCCACGGGGTACGGCCAGGCGTTCGTGGACCGCGGCTGGGGTCGCTGGGGGGCCGAGCCGTACACGGACCTCATGGCGGCGGTCGATGCCGCCGTCGCGCGACCGGAGATCGACGGCGCGCGGACCGCGGCGCTCGGCGGCTCGTTCGGTGGCTACATGGCGAACTGGGTGGCAGGGCAGACCGACCGCTTCCGCGCGATCGTGACGCACGCGTCCCTCTGGGAGCTGCGCGGGTTCCACGGCACCACGGATCACGGTCCCTCCTGGGAGGTCGAGTTCGGCGATCCGTACGCGGACCCGGCGCGCTATCTCGAGCACTCGCCCCACCGGTTCGTGGACCGCATCCGGACGCCGATGCTCGTGATCCATGGCGAGCTCGACCACCGGGTGCCGATCTCGGAGGCGCTCCGGCTCTGGACGGACCTGCGGCGCCACGGCGTCCCGTCCCGCTTCCTCTACTTCCCCGACGAGAACCACTGGGTGCTCAAGCCGCAGAACGCGCGTCTCTGGTACGGGACGGTGCTCGCCTTCCTCGACGCGGAGGTGCGCGGGCATCCGTGGACACGGCCCGACCTCGTCTGACGGGGTCCCGGCGGCCCGGCGGAGGCCGGACCCCCACCGCTACACTGCGACCACTCGAGCCCTGCGGCGCGCATGCAGCCCAGCCGCGTGCCACCCCACCCCAGGAGCCGCCGACCGCGATGACGCACCACCCCGAGGACACCCGCGAGATCTCGCTCGAATCCGAGCACCACAACGCGACGCTCGTGCGGCGCGTGGACCAGACGAGCGACCTGGCGAGCTTCTGGGTGCGCTTCGACGGCGACCCGGTCGCGTTCCAGCCGGGCCAGTACATGACGATCGGCGTCTACGCAGACGGGAAGCTCGTGCAGCGGCCGTACTCGGTGGCGTCCGCGCCGCGCGATGCCGGGTCGGACGGCTACGAGCTCTACGTGCGTCTCGTGCCGATCCTCCGCTTCACCACGCTGCTCTGGCGACTGCCGGTGGGCCACGGGATGCGCATGATCGGCCCCAAGGGCAAGTTCGTCCTCGAGGACGACGATGACCGGACGCACCTGTTCGTCTCGACGGGCACGGGCATCGCGCCGTTCATCTCGATGTCGCGCGAGCTGCTGGCCGCCGGGGCGCCGCGCAGGACGGTGATGCTCCACGGCGTCTCGTACCAGGACGAGCTCGGCTACCGCGAGCTGCTCGAGGGCTGGCAGCGTGACGGGACGTATCCGATGGCCTACGCGCCGACGGTCTCGCGCCCCGCGGACCCGCGGAACGCGGGCTGGGGCGGCTATACCGGACGGGCCGAGGGGGTCGTCCGCGATGTCGTCCGCGACCACGGCCTGAAGCCGGAATCCACGGTGGTCTATATCTGTGGCAACCCGGAGATGATCCTCAACGTGGAGCGCGAGCTGATGGACGTCGGCTTCCCCGAGTTCCACGTGAAGAAGGAGCTCTACTGGCCCAAGGGGAAGGACGCCGGGGCCAGGGAGTAGGTCCGCCGCGGCCGGCGCGGTCGCCCGGCCGGCCGCGCCCGCGCCGCCGCTACGGCGCGACCGGCTGCTCCTCGATCGTCACGCTGCCCGTGACGCCGTCCACGTGGACGAGCGCGCCGTCGGGGATCGCGCTGCAGGCGCCCGCGACGGAGACGACGCACGGGATGCCGTACTCGCGCGCGACGATCGCCGCGTGCGAGAGCAGGCCGCCCGCCTCCGCCACGACCCCTGCCGCGCGCGCGAAGAGCGGTGTCCAGCCGACGTCCGAGTAGGGGATCACGAGGATCTCGCCGCTGCCGACGGCCGCGAAGTCGTCGCGGCCGCGCACGACGCGCGCGGTGCCACGGACGCTGCCGCGGGCGCTCGGGATCCCGGAGAGCCGGGCACGGACCTGCGCATCCGGCCGACGCGCCACGAACGCATCGCCGAAGACGAGCTCGGGGACGAGCAGATCGGCCGCCTCGGCCATCTCCGTGCGCCGGGCGGCGATCCGCGCGGCGGCGGACGGGTCCGCCAGCCGACCTCCCGCAGCGAGCGTGCGGACCTCGTCGAGCTCGAGGTCCCAGACCTCCTCGGCGGCGGCCAGCTGCCCGGCTGCCACGAGCCGCGCTCCGAGCGCGAGGAAGGTGCCCCGGAAGAGCCCGTAGCCGCGCGTGTACGTGGACGAGATCGCCTCCCGGTGCACCCGGAACGCCCCTGCCCGATCCCAGAGCAGCGCTGCCGTCCGGCGGCGCATCCGGGGCGTCGCCGCGAGGAGCGCGGCGCGGGTCACCGTCCCGCCGGCGCGCTCGGTCCGCCGGGGGTGCGCGAGGACCATGCGCACGGTCGCGGCCCGGTCCTCACGCCACGGGGCGACGCTCGCGTCGTTCCCGTTCGCCGACAGGTGCCCGAAGCGCGCAAGGAAGGCATCCACGCCGGCGCGCAGGTCGGCGAGGCCCGGCTCCGTCCCGAGCAGCTCCGGGTCCGCAGCGAGCTGTGCCGCGAGCGCCTCGGGGAGCGCATCGGCGGTGGCCCGGAGCGCGTCCAGCATGACGTTCGGGTCCCACGCCGCCCGGTCCGGGCGATCGGCAGCCGGGTCCGCAGCGAGCGGATCGAGGCCGGCGCGCGCGATCGCCCGCGAGAGACCCCGGCCATAGCCGAGCATGAGGAGCGGGATGACGATGTTCGCCCAGGCGGCCCGGCGGGTGAGCACGGTGAGCGCGTCCACCCGGCGCAGCAGCGCGGGCACATCGAGGTTCGCCGGGTCGAGCGCGGCGATGCGGTCCACCTCGACCGCGATCGCGGCGACCTCGCGCGTCGCCCAGCCATCCGCACGGGCCGCCCACACACCGAAGCGGAGCATCCGGGGGAGGTGGCGCCAGGTCGCCTTCGACGGCTTGAAGCGCGGCGCCTCCGGCCCCCGGGGCAGCCCGAGCAGGAGCTCGAGGGATTCCGGCGGCATCCCGAGCGCGGCGAACACCTCGCCGAAGGTCGTCATGTCGAAGTACGCGCGACAGCCCAGGCGCCGGGCGAGCTGCTCCGGCGCGATGCCGAGTGGCCCGGTGAGCCGCTCGAGGAGGTCCACCCACGCGCCGTTCACGATCGGCACGTTGAGCGACCAGATGAGCGGGCGGATGATCCCGGGCATCACCTCGCGGGAGATGCGGTCGGAGTAGACGCGCACGCCGTCGAGCCCCGTCATGGGACGGAGCTGGAGCCACCACTCCCCCGTCCCGTCCGTGGCCCACTCGAGGTCCACGGGGCGCCCTTCCGCCTTTGCGACCCGCGCCGCCACGCGCACGATCCGCTCGATCGTCGCGCGGGGCACACGCGGCGCGTCGGGCTCCTCGGTGAACGCACCCCAGCGCCAGACCCAGCGGTCGGGCGTGACGCCCGCGTCCACGAGCGCCGCGCCGCCGCCCGGCACGGCCTCCACGACGATCTCGTCGAGACCCGTGAGCGGGTTCCGGCTGAAGACGACGCCCGCCGCCTCCGCACGGACCATCTCCTGCACGATGACCGCGACCCGCGGCGCGGCGGACGCGCCGATCCGCTCCGCGTACGCGCGGGCCCGCTCGCCGTCCGGCGCCGCGACCGCGGCGATCGCGGCCGGGACGGCGTCGGGCGGGACATCGAGGCGCGTCTCGAGCTGGCCCGCCCAGGAATGGACGACCCCGTCCTCCACGTCCGCGCTCGAGCGGACCGCGTAGCGCGCGCTCGGGTCGAGCCAGCGCACCAGCGCGCCCTCGGCCATGTGGCGGGTGAGCGAGTCGCCGCGCGCGAGCGCCGACGCGGCGTCCGCGGGGAGGACCACGGCAGCGGGGACCCGGAGGCCGTGTGCCGCGAGCCTGCGGAGCGAGGCGGCCTTCGCGCCGATCCCGCCCGCCGGTGCCGGGTCCGCCGCGCCCTTCGACGGAGGCGCGCCGGCGAGCGTGACGAAGGGGATCGCCACGTTCCCGTGCGGGTCCACCCGGCGCGTCGGGCGCGCCGGTGCCACGGGCCGGGCGACAGGGATGCTGTCGTGGTCGTGGCCGTCGTGCGCGTGCGCGACGCGCGGCGGGGCGAGGCGGCCGGTGCTCCGGCGGGTCACGGCGCTGCGGGTCCGGCTCAGGCGGCCGCGGAATCGATGAGCGGCGCGATCCAGCCCGCCGCCATCTGCAGGAGCTCCTGGTCGTCGTTCAGGCTGGACAGCCGGATCACCTCCACGTCCGGGTGCTTCACCGCGAGCTTGTCCATCGTGTAGCCGACATCGAGGATCGTCTCGTGGTTGTCCGTGACGAAGCCGATCGGCATGTACGCGATCGCGCGGGCGCCGGTCGTGATGAGGTTGCGGGCCGCCTGGAGCATGTCCGGCTGCGTCCACTTGCCGGGCGTCGGGTGGTTCATCCAGCCCACGGTGAGGTTGGGGAACTCATGGACTAGGCGCTCGCGGACAGCGTGGTAGAGCAGCTCGCTCTCGCGGATCCCCGTCTCGAACCCCTTGGCCACCATGGGGCAGCCGTGGTTGAGCAGGACGACACCGATCTGGGAGCTGGCCCAGCGGGCACGCAGCGGGGCGACGCCTGCCCGGAGGTGCGTCGCGAGCCGGTCGTGGTAGTCGCCGCGCTCGAAGAAGCTCGGCAGGTACCGGACCTCGCGGACCCAGGCCGCGTCGTCGCCGAGCGCCTTGTTCACCTGCTCGAGCGAGAGCCCGCCCGTGTAGACGGAATCGACGACGAGGAAGGGGTAGATGACGATCCGCTCGTAGCCGGCCGCGCGGATCTGCGGCAGCACCTGCTCGGGCAGGTAGCCGTCGCAGAAGTTGAAGGCGGTGAAGACGCCCACGCGGTCGCCGTACGTCGCGTGGAGCGCCTCGGCGAGCCCGGCACGCTGGCGCTCGAAGATCGCGTTGTGCGGCGAGATGAAGCGGTTCGCCTTCTCGTACTCCTTGCGCACCTTCTTCGCGAGCCGCCGCGAGAGGAACGGGACGGCGAAGTCCGGGAGCCTGATCGACTTGCTGACGAGGAGCTCGAGGCCGAGCCTGTTGTAGTCGGCGAGGTCGTCGTTGTCCTCCACCTCGCCGTAGCCGCAGAGGAGAACGGCGACGCGCTCGCCGTCCGCGCGGGCGTGATCATGACCGTGGTCGCCCCCCGCCCGGCGCGCTCCGTCCGGCACGGCGTGGTCGTGGTCGTGCGCGTCCCCATGGTCGCGCGCGTGCGCACCATCGGCCATTGCAGCCCCTCCTGTCGCTCGGTCCCTCGCAGGCACGGCGGCGCGCGCCCGGCACGTCGGCGTCCCATGCCACGTCCGGCCCCACCCGGACGGAGGAAGCGTGCCATAGATGCCGCTCGCGGGTGTCGCGTGCCCGGGCGCACGGGTGACCTTCGGCCCGTCGGGAACGGTCCCTGCGCAGGGTGTCCACCCCGTCGCCGCGGCAGCATGCTCCGGTCGAACGGCGGCGGACGGCCGCCCCTCCGCACGGACGAGGCCCCCATGCATGCGATCGTCGCGCGCAGCGCCCTCTCGCCGAACGTGACCCGGCTCGTCGTCGCCGCGCCCAGGATCGCGCAGGTCCGGCGTCCCGGCCAGTTCGTCATCGTCCGGCGGGGGCCGGGCGCGGAGCGGATCCCGCTCACCATCGCCGACGCCGACCCGGCCGCGGGCACGATCAGCCTCGTGATCCAGGCCGTCGGCGCGTCCACCGGGGACCTCGTCGCGCTCGCCCCCGGGGATGCGATCGCCGATGTCGCAGGTCCGCTCGGGACGCCGACGGACCTCCTCACGGCGGGCCACGCGGTCTGCGTCGGCGGCGGCGTCGGTACCGCGGTCGTCCACCCCATCGCCGCGGGCCTCGCCGCGGCGGGTGCGCGGGTGACGAGCATCATCGGCGGCCGCTCCGCACCGTGGGTCATCTACGCGGACGAGCTCGCCCGCTACGGGGCCACGGTCGTGTGCACGGACGACGGCACGCTCGGGCGCCACGGCCTGGTCACGGACGCGCTCCGCGAGATGCTCGACACGGGCGACGTGGACCGGGTCTACGCGGTCGGCCCGGTCCCGATGATGCGCGCGGCCGGAGCCCTCGCGGCGGAGCACGGCGTCCCCGTCGTGGTCTCGCTGAACGCGATCATGGTGGACGGGACGGGGATGTGCGGCGGCTGCCGCGTCGTCGTCGGCGGCGAGACGCGCTACGCGTGCGTGGACGGCCCCGAGTTCGACGGGGCCGCGGTGGACTTCGGGCTCCTCGCGGACCGCCTCGCGACCTACCGGAGCTTCGAGCAGGCGGCGACGCAGCGCCGCGCCTGCCGCCTCGCCGGACGCATCCCGGAGGCCGATCCCGCGGACCGAGCGGCGGCCGCGCCCGCGCCCGCGGAGGCCCGGTCGTGAGCGCCGACGGCCCCGGCGGCCCGGCGGCACGCGTCGGCGGCTCGGCGCCGCGCGGCACCTCCCCGTCGACGGGCGCCCGTGCCCCGCTCGACCCGCGCGCCCGGATGGCGATCGCTCGCCACGCGATGCCCGAGCGCGATGCGGCGGAGCGCGCGACCGACTTCGGCGAGGTGAACCTGGGCTTCACCGCGCTTCTTGCGGCGGCCGAGGCCGAGCGCTGCCTCCAGTGCCGGAACCCCGCCTGTATCGAGGGCTGCCCGGTGCGCGTGGACATCCCGCGCTTCATCGACCTGCTCGCCCACGGCGCCGTGGCGGACGCGGCCGCCTCGCTCCTCGCGGACAACGCCCTCCCCTGCGTGACCGGTCGCGTCTGCCCCCAGGAGCGCCAGTGCGAGGGTCGCTGCATCCGCGGCCGGAAGGGCGATCCGGTGGCGATCGGCGCGCTCGAGCGGTACGTGGCGGACTGGGCGCTCGCCCACGCCGACGCTGCCCGGCAGGCGCCGGCCGCCGCGCCGTCCGGCCGGAGCGTCGCCATCGTCGGGTCCGGCCCCGCCGGGCTCGCGGCCGCCGGTGCCCTCCTCCGTGCGGGGCATGCGGTGACCGTCCACGAGGCGTTCCACACCCCGGGCGGCGTCCTGCTCTACGGCATCCCCGAGTTCCGCCTGCCCAAGGCGATCGTGGAGGCGGAGGTCGCGCGGCTCCGGGACGCAGGCGTCGCGTTCGCGGTCGACTCCGTGATCGGCCGGACCTGGACGCTCGCCGAGCTCCGGGCGCAGCACGACGCGGTCTTCCTCGCCGTCGGTGCCGGGCTGCCGGTCTTCATGGACGTCCCGGGCGAGCACCTCACGGGCGTCTACTCCGCGAACGAGTACCTCACCCGGGTGAACCTCATGGGCGCCTGGCGCGCGGACGCGGAGACGCCCGTCCTCCACGGCAGGCGGGTCGTGGTCGTGGGCGGCGGGAACGTGGCGATGGACGCCGTCCGCACGGCCCGCAGGCTCGGCGCAGAGGAGGCGACGATCGTCTACCGCCGTGGCCCGGAGGACCTGCCGGCGCGCCGCGAGGAGGTCCACCACGCGCAGGACGAGGGGGTCGTCTTCCGCACGTTCAGCGCGCCCGTCGCGGTGCTCGGCGACGCGGCAGGCTGGGTCCGCGCCGTCCGGTGCGTGCGCACGGAGCCAGGGCCGCCGGATGCCTCCGGGCGCGCGAGCGTCCGGACGGTCCCGGGCTCCGAGGAGGAGATCGCCGCGGACGTCGTGGTCGTCGCGATCGGGACGCGCGCGAACCCGCTTCTCGTCGCGTCGGCACCGGAGCTCGCGGTGGACCCCCGTGGCTACCTCGTCGT
>JBJTJV010000100.1:0-14033 GCA_046352645.1 Chloroflexota bacterium
GGCCGACATGGCCGCGCCCACCCCGGAGCCGCAGCCCACGCAGCGTGTCGGCTTCGTCGCCACGGACCTCGGCCGCGGCCATGTCGGCCAGGGCGAATCGGTGACCTACCTCTACTGCCCGCCCACGAGCGGCGAGCACTACAACATCCAGAACCTCTCGCCGCTCCGGCGCGACTTCTACGGCCCGACCGACACGCTCACGCCCGGCAACTGGATCCACAACCTCGAGCACGGCTACGTCGTCCTGCTCTACCGCGGCGACCCCGGCCAGGAAGCCCTCGACACGCTCGAGTCGGTCATGGAGAACGCCCCGCCCGGCCCGCTCTCCGCGGCGTGCGGCCTGCCGAACAAGGTGATCGGTGTCCGCTTCGACGACATGTCCACGCCCTACGGGGCGGTCTCCTGGGACCGGGCGCTTCTGCTCGACACGCTCGACACGGAGCAGCTCGCGACGTACGCCGCCCAGTGGCAGGACGCGCCGGTGACGCCGGAGCAGGCCTGCTAGACACCGAGCGCGGTCCGGCGGTCCCAGAAGGGTACAGTGCCCGCGGGCCCGCCGGCCGCCTGACGCCCCTCGGAGGAACGGATGCACGCAACGACCGCCGCGGGGGCGCGCCCCGACCCGCTCGACGACCTGCGCGCCGAGCTCGACAGCCTCCGCGCCCAGTCCCTCTACCGCCCGCTCGCGGTGATGACCGGGCCGCAGGCGCCGCGGACCACGATGAACGGCCGGCCGGTCATCAGCCTCTCGTCGAACAACTACCTCGGCCTCGCCACGCATCCGCTCCTCGTGGAGCGCGCGATCGCGGCCGTGCGCGACCTCGGCGTCGGCTCGGGCGCGGTGCGGACGATCGCGGGCACGATGGAGATCCACCAGGAGCTGGAGCGGCGGCTCGCGGCCTGGAAGGGCGTGGAGGCGGTCCTCACGCTCCAGTCGGGCTTCACCGCGAACAGCGGCGTGATCCCCACGATCACGACGGACGACGACCTCATCGTGAGCGACGAGCTGAACCACGCCTCGATCATCGACGGCGTCCGGCTGAGCAAGGCGTCGCGGGCGGTCTTCCCGCACAAGGACGTGGACGGCCTCGAGCAGGTCCTGCGCGATGCCCGCGCGAAGGGCGGCCCGCGCGGCGCCTACCGCCGCATCCTCGTGATCACGGACGGCGTCTTCAGCATGGACGGCGACATCGCGCCGCTCCCCGGCATCTGCGACGTCGCGGACCGCTACGGGGCGGCGGTGATGGTGGACGACGCGCACGCATCGGGCGTCCTCGGCCGTGCGGGCAGCGGCACCGCCGACCACTTCGGGCTCCATGGGCGTGTCGACGTGACCGTGGGCACGCTGTCGAAGGCGTTCGGCGTCGTCGGCGGCTACGCGGCGGGGCGGCAGCACCTGCGCGACTTCATGATCCAGCGCGCGCGGCCGTTCCTCTTCTCCACCTCGCACCCCCCGGCCGTCGTGGCCGCCTGCATGGCCGCGCTCGAGGTCCTCGAGTCCGAGCCGCAGCGCATCGAGCGCCTCTGGGCGAACGCCCGGCGCTTCAAGGCGGGCCTCGTCGCGCTGGGCTTCGACACCGGCATCAGCGAGACGCCGATCACGCCGGTCATCGTGGGCCGCGCGGAGGCAGCGCAGACGATGTCCCGGCGGCTCTTCGAGGAGGGCGTCTACGCGACGTCCGTCGTCTTCCCCACGGTCGCCCTGGACAAGGCGCGCATCCGCACGATCGTGAGCAGCGAGCACACGGACGTGGAGCTGGACACCGCGCTGGACACGTTCGGGCGGGTGGGGCGCGAGCTCGGGCTGATCGGCTGAGATGGCCGTGGCGGGCGGCGGCGGGCAGCGCTGGGTCTGCCTCGACGTCGGCGAGACGCTCATCGACGAGACGCGCGTCTGGAGCGCGTGGGCGGACCTGCTCGGGATGCCGCGCCTGACGTTCATGGCCGCCTTCGGCGCCGTCGTTGCGCGCGGCGGCGAGCACTCGGCGGTCTTCCCGCTCGTCGGGGTGACCGACTGGCGGGCGAGGATGCCGGAGATCCGGGCCACGTACGGCGCCTTCCGCGCGGATGACCTCTATCCGGATGCGATGCCCGCGCTCGACGGCCTGCGCGCCCGCGGCTACCGGGTGGCGATCATCGGCAACCAGCCGGCGGAGCGGACCGCGGAGCTGCGCGCGCTCGGCGTCACCGCGGAGGTGATCGCGATGAGCGACGAGATGGGCGTCGCCAAGCCGGACGCGGCCTTCTTCCGCGCCGCGCTCACGCTCATGGGCGACCCGCACCCCGGCGACGTCGCGTACGTCGGCGACCGGCCGGACAACGACGTGCGGCCCGCGCACGCGGCCGGGATGCGTCCCGTCTGGCTGCGGCGCGGCCCGTGGGGCGTGATCGAGACGGCGGTGCCCGCGGAGGCCGCGCTCGTCGTGGGGTCGCTCGGCGAGCTCGTCAGCCGGATCGACGCGGCGTGGGACCCGGCATGACCGGCCCGGACGGCGCGCCGTCCGGCGCCGGCACGTCCGCTGCCGAGGCCACGCCCGCCGCGGGCGCGGATGCCCTGCGCCTCACCGTCATCGGCTGTGCGCCCGCATGGGTCCGCAGCCCGGGGCAGCCCTCGTCCTGCTACCTCGTCGAAGGCGCCGGGAGCGCCCTCGTGCTCGACCTCGGCCAGGGCGCGCTCGGCCCGCTCCACGCCGTCCGCGACCCGCTCACCCTCGACGCCATCGCGATCAGCCACCTCCACCCCGACCACCACGTCGATCTCGTCGCGCTCCGCCACCTGCTCCGCTGGGGGACGCAGCCGCCCGCCCGGCTCGCGCTGGTCGCGCCACCCGCGATCGCCGAGCGCTACGACGCCTTCCTCGGGGAGGGCGGCTTCCTCGGCGCGTCCTTCGAGATCGCACCGGTCGCGGCGGGGACGCGGACGATCGGGGGGCTCGCCCTCACGGCGCATCCGGTCCGGCACGCGGCAGGCAGCCATGGCTACCGCGTCGCGCGGGCGGACGCGCCGGACGCGCCGGGGCTCGTCTACAGCGGCGACTGCGGCGCGTGGGAGGACCTGCTGCCGCTCCTGCGCCCCGGCGACACGCTGCTCACGGAGGCCTTCTGGGGCGCGGAGCCGGCCGACCCGGGCGCCGCGCACCTCACCGCGGACGAGGCAGCACGGGCCGCGCTGGCCGGCGGGGCCGCGCGGCTGATCCTCACGCACCTCGGCGTGGAGCACGACCCGGACGCCGCGCTCGCCGCGGCACGGGCGCGCTTCGGCGGCCCGACCGCGCTCGCGCACCCGGGGCTCGTCGTCACCGTAGACTGACGCCCGGCCGCCCGGCCGCAGAGCCCCCCAGACGACAGGACCCGACCCGCAGTGACCGACGCCGCCGACCTCGCCCCCGAGCCGCTCCGCACCGTCGCCCGGCGCGCCATCGCGGACGCGTGGGCGCGTGCCGTCGCGGACGGCTCGGTGCCTGCGCTCCCGCCGGATGCCGTCGCGCCCGCGGTCGAGGTGGAGCACCCCGCGAACCCCGACCACGGCGACCTCGCCACGAACCTCGCGCTCAAGCTCGCGAAGCCGCTCCGGCGCCCGCCGATGGCGATCGCGGAGGCGCTCGCGGCCGCCCTGCGCGCCGCGCCGGACGGCCTCGCCGAGGCGGTGACCGTCGCCGCGCCCGGGTTCCTCAACCTGCGCATCGCCCCGGCCGCGCTGGAGGCCGCCCTCGACGCCGCGCGGCGCGCGGATGCGGCCTTCGGGCGCGTGCGCGCCGCCGTCCCGCAGAAGGTGAACGTGGAGTTCGTCTCGGCGAACCCCACCGGCCCGCTCACCGTGGGGAACGCGCGTGGCGCGTTCGTGGGCGACCTCCTCTGCCGCGTGCTGGAGGCGGGCGGCCACACGGTGACGCGCGAGTACTACTTCAACGATTCCGGCCGCCAGGTGCGCGTCCTCGGTGCCAGCGTGGCGGCCCACCGGCGCGGCGAGGCGCTGCCGGAGGAGGCCTACCGCGGGGCGTACGTGGAGGACCTCGCGCAGGCGCTGCCGGACGACGTCTGGGCCGCGGCGAGCGCGCCCGGGGCGGACACGGACGGGATCGCGGGCGCGTGGGCCTCGGAGCGGATCCGCGCGGGTATCCAGGCGAGCCTCGCGCACCTCGGCGTGGACTTCGACGTCTGGAAGAGCGAGGCATCGCTCCACCGCGACGGCTGGGTCGCGCGGGCGGTCGAGCGCCTCCGGGCGGGCGGCCACATCTACGAGGAGGACGGCGCCACCTGGTTCCGCTCCACCACCTTCGGCGACGACAAGGACCGCGTGATCACCCGCGGCAACGGCGAGCCGACCTACTTCGCCGCGGACATCGGCTACGTCACGGAGAAGTTCAGCCGCGGCTTCGACCACTGCATCTACATCTGGGGCGCGGACCACCACGGCACGGTGGCGCGCGTGCGGAACGCCGCGGAGGCGATGGGCTTCGACCGGGAGCGCGTCGAGATGCGGCTCGTCGCCTGGGTCCGCTTCGTGCGCGACGGCCAGGAGATCTCCATGAGCAAGCGCGCCGGGGAGTTCATCACCCTCGACGAGCTCCTCGCGGAGATCGGCGTCGATGCGGCGCGCTGGTCCTTCGGCGCCCGCACCCCGAGCACCCCGATCGACTTCGACATCGAGCTCGCACGGAAGCAGTCGGCGGAGAACCCCGTCTACTACGTCCAGTACGCCCACGCCCGCATCGCGAGCATCCTGCGCAAGGCGGCCGAGAGCGGCATCGCGCCCGCGGCCACGCTCGCGGGCGCCGTCGCGGACGACCCGGTGGCAGGCACGCTCGCGCGCGACATCCTGCGCCTCCCCGAGGTGGTGGAGGACGCCGCGGCGGACGGCTCCGCCCAGGGCGTCACGGCCTACGCGACGGAGCTCGCCACGGCCTTCCACGCCTACTACCGCGACCGGCGCGTCGTGGACCCGGCCGACCCGGCGACATCGGCAGCGCGCCTCGCGCTCGTGGATGCGGCGCGCGTGGCGCTCCGGAACGCGCTCGCCCTTCTCGGCATCTCCGCGCCCGAGAGCATGTAGCGCGGCCGGGCGCCCGCGACGCGGACGCCCGCCGGACCCCGGTCAGCCGCCGAGCCCGACGGCCACCTCCGCCAGCGCGAGCGTCTCGGCGTCGCTCGCGACGAGGACGAGGACCGGCGCAGGCAGGCCGCCCGCGAGGTCCGCGCCGGGGATCACCGCGCCGGCCGGCAGGCCCGCGACGATCGCGCCCGCGGCCGCCGCGAACTCCGCTGCGTCCGCGTCGCTGTCCCAGGCCGTCTGCCAGGCGAGGAGCGTGCGGCCGTCCGGGCCGTCGAGCGCGACGATGCGGTCGCCACCCCAGCCCTCCGCCGCGGACGCACCCGCGGGGACGGGGCGACCGTCCGCGTCCGTGCCCGCGTCCATCCCGGCCGAGAGCCAGACACCGATCCGCAGCTCGCCGAAGACCTGCCCCGTGCCGCTCACCCAGCCGTCCCCGAGGGCGGCCGCGAGGTCCGGGAGCTCCACGCGGACCGGCCGGTCATCCGGGTAGCGTTCCGGGTGGAGGATCTGCTCGGTCGATGCGGGCGGGCGGCCCCAGGCGGCATCCACCGCGCCCCAGCCGTCCCTGTCGCGCAGCGCGCGGACGAATGCGCTGCCGGGCCCTGCCCCGAGCCACGCCTCCTGGCCGACGACCGCCGGGAGGCCCGCGAGGATCGCAGGGTCCGTGGCGGGGATCGCCGCGCCGGGCGCCCAGGCATCCTCCGGCGGGAGCGCCCCGAGCGCCCACGTCCGTGCCGTCTCGGCCGCGTCCCCGGCCGCGAAGGCCGTGCGCGCGATCGCCCGGTCGCGTTCCGCCGGATCGGCCACGACGAGCGCGTCCGGCCCGAAGAGGGCCGCGGCCCGCGCCTCGGCGAGCGCGACCGCACCGGACACGCGTGCGGCCGCGTCCCAGCCCGCGCCGCGATCGACGATGCCGATCGTCGCGGTCTCCGCGTCCCACCAGGCGGCGGTGCGCGGGTCGAGCGCGGCGAAGGCGAGCTCGCGGAGCGACGCGTCGGCGGGGATCTGGCCGAGGCCGCGGAGGATCGCCTCCTCCTCCGCGCGGGCGGGCTCCGGCAGCGCCGCGTCCCAGGCGTCGCGGAGGGCGCGCCGCGGACGGTTCTCGCCGATCTGCTCGGCCGGCGGGAGCACGACGCCGGCACCACGCAGGTCCGCGATGGCGGCGGCCGGGGCGGCAAGGTCCGCCTCCGGACCCGAGGGCGGCGGCGTCGGATCGTCCGGCGGAGCCGTGGGCTCGGCCGTGGGCTCCGGCGTGGGCTCGGTCGGCGGCTCGGGCGGGGGCTCCGGCGTCTGCTCGGTCGGGGCGCCGAGGGAGACCGTGTACGCGATCGCCGTGCCCGGCGCCACGAGCGTGTCCGGGCGCGGCTCCGAGCCGAGCACGTGCCCGGCGGGGATCTCGGCGTTCGTCCGCTCGCTCCGCTCGCCGGGCACGAGGCCGGCCGCGATGAGCGCGGCGATCGCCGCGTCCTCCGGGAGCGTCCGGATGCGGGGCACCGGCACGAGCTCCGGGGTCGGCTCGGCGGTCGGCAGGGGACCGGTCGAGACGTCGTAGGAGACGCGCGTCCCGCGCACGACGAGCGTGCCGATCGCGGGGTCCGTGCCGATGACGCGGCCGGCCGCGATCTCCGGGTGCGCGAGCGCGCGCCGCTCGCCGAGCGTCAGCCCGGCCCCGACGAGGATCGAGATGGCGTCCGCCTCCGGCTGGCGCGCGACGTCCGGGACGAGCACCGCGTCCGGCGTGGGGGCCGCGGTCGGTGCGCCCGTGGGGGTCGGTGCCGGGACCGGACCGAGCGAGACGACGTAGTCCACGACGGTCCCGCGCGCGACGAGCGTGCCGATGGCCGGCTCGGTCCGCACGATGCGGTTCGCAGGGACGGACGGGTCGTATGCGTCCGTGCGCGCGCCGGGGGCGAGGTCCGCCTCGAGGATGCGCGTGATCGTCTCCGGGACCGTGCGCAGGCGGACGTCCGGGACGGCGACGGCAGCGGGCGTCTCCGCGGGGACGGCGGTCGGTGCCGGTCCGTCGGAGGTGATCCACGTGACGACGGTGTCGACGGGGACCTCGACGCCCGCGCGCGGCTCCGTCGCGAGGAGCAGCCCGGCAGGGATGACGGGGTCGAAGCGCGATGCGGCTTCGCCGCCGGGACGGAGCTCGGCCTCGAGGAGCGCGTTGATCGCCTCATCGGGGTCCACGCCGCGGAGGTCCGGGACCCGGACGGTGGGCCGCTGGGCGGCGACGGTGAGGTAGATCGTCTCACCGGGTGCGACGGGGATGCCCGGCGCGGGGTCCTGGTCGAGGACGGTATCGGGCTGCGCCTCGTCCGTGGTGACGTACGTGACCTCCACGCGAAGGTTCTTCCGGCGCGCCTCGCGATCGGCGTCACGGAGGGCGCGACCGGTGAGCCGGGGGGCCGCGATGCGGGCGGGCTCTGCGGTGGGCTCGGCCGTGGGTCCGGTCGTGGGGGCCGGCGTCACGAAGACCGTGGGCTGGGGCGTCCCGAGCGCCGTCCCGCCATCCTGCGGCGGCGCGAAGAGGACGACGACGACGCCGAGGGCGATCGCCGCGGCCGCGGCGATGATCCCGCCGGCGAGCAGGACCGGGCCGCGTGAGCTCCCGCCGGTGCCGCCGGCGCTCGCGGACCCGCGGCCACCGCCCGCGCCGCCGCCGGAGGTCCCGGCTGCGGGGGTGGGCGCGCTCGCGCCGTATGCCTGGGGCGGGTACGGCTGCTGCGGATAGCCCTGCTGCGGATAGCCGGCGGGGGCCTGCGGATAGCCGACCTGGCTGTGCGGCACCTGCGCGTAGCCCTGCGGGGGATACGCCGGGACACCCTGGGGTGCGGGGCCCCCGGGATACGCCCCGGGCGGGATGGGCGCGCTCCCCCACGCGTCCGCGGGGGTGGCGCCGCCGGGTCGGCCCCACGGGTCGGGGCTCCCTCCCGGGCCGGTGGCGGACGGATCCGAGGGGCGGAAGGGGTCGGCGGTGCGGTCGTTCTCGTGCATGGCGGACGCATCGTGCCACGCGATCGGCGGGAATGGACACCCGAGATCCGGCTCCGGGGCCTGTGTGTTCGTTTCTTCACCATCTGCCCTCTGGTCCCTGAATCCGCGCTCCCGCACCATCCGTCCTGCGGAACGCCGGGGGACTTCCCCGGGGTTCCCTCTCCCTCCCTCGGAACGGGGAGCGCCGATTGGGCAGGCGCTCCCCGTTCCTTGTCTTCCGGGGTCCCGCGTGCAGGGCGCGCGCAGGCGGATGTGGCACCATCCACCCATGGAGATCACCCGGATCGGAGAGACCTGCGTCCGCCTCAAGGGCCGCGAGGGCTCGGTCGCGATGGACGCCTACCGCACGGTCGTCGGGCCCACCGGCCGCGGGCTGACGGCGGACATCTGCACGTACAGCCACGCGGACGACGACCCGTCCCTGCGGGCCACGAAGGCGGAGGAGCCGCGCCTGTCGGACGGGCTCGCGGTGCCGGTGCCCACGAGCCTGGAGCCCGCCTTCCCCCTCGACGCGCCAGGCGAGTACGAGGTCCACGGCGTCCTCGTGACCGGCGTGCGCACGTTCCGCGATGACGCGCGGGGTGCGGCCCGCGGGCTGAACGTCGCCTTCGTCGTGGAGCTCGACGGGCTCCACGTCGTCCACCTCGGCGACCTCGGGCATGCGCTGACCGAGGAGGTCGCGGCCGAGATCGGCGCGGTCCACGTCGCGTGCGTGCCGCTCGGTGGCGCGCTCCCCACCGCGAAGGCGGTGGAGGTCGTGACCGCGCTCGATGCGCCGATCGTGGTGCCGCTGCCCGTGGGTCCGGAGGGTCCGGCGGCGCTCGAGCGATTCCTCCGCGAGATGGGCGTGACCGCGCCGACCGCGGTGCCCAGGCTCACCGTCACGATCTCCACGGTCCCCGCGGAGACGACCGTGATCGTCCTCGAGGAGAAGCCCCGCACCTGACGCGGCCGCGCCGGGGTCGCGTCAGCGCGCCGCGGCGCCGTCCGGCCCCGCGTCCGGGGCACCCGCCGCGGCCTCTGCCGCCGCGAGCCGCAGCTCGAGGACGCGGCCGGGATGGAAGTCGCGCATGCGCACCGCGGCCGCGCCGGCGGTCACCCGTTCGGCGACCGGCAGCGACCGGTCCGCGCCGGCATGGTCCGCGGCCGCCAGCAGCGCGGCCTGCGGGATCAGCCCGATGAGCTCGGAGCTGTGGACGCGCACGCCCGCCTCGGCCGCGAGCGCCTCGACCGCGGCGAAGGCCGCGTGGATCGGCGTCGCCTCCGTGTCGAGGAGGTTCAGCGAGACCTGGGCGCGACCGGCGCCCACGAGATGCAGGCCGAGCGCCTGGACGCCCGGCAGCCCGCCGTCGCGTGCACGGACGCGGCCCGCGATCCGGCGGGCGAGCGCGACGTCGTCCGAATCGAGGTCCACGTTCCAGGCGACGAGGAAGGGCCGTGCGCCGGTGACGATGGCGCCCGCCGTGGGATGCGCCCGGCGCGGCCCGAAGTCCGGCACGCCCGCCTCCGTGGCAAGGAAGTCGGCGAGACCCTCCACCTGGGGGCGCCGGATGTCCGCGAGGATGCGTCGCTCGGGACGCGTCGCGGCGCGCGCGTAGAGGAAGACGGGGATGCCGTGCCGTTCGGCGACCCGCGCGCCGTAGTCGCGGGCAAGGGCGACGCAGTCGTCCATCGTCGTCGTGCCGAGCGGGACGAAGGGGACGACGTCGACGGCGCCGATCCGCGGGTGCGCGCCCGCGTGGAGGCGCATGTCGATGCGTGCGAGCGCCGCGGCGGTCACGGCCTCCATCGCGTCGCGGACGGCCGTGGCGGGGCCGGCGAAGGTGAGCACGCTCCGATGATGGTCCGCGTCCGAGGTCCGGTCGAGGAGATGCACCCCGGCGGTCGCGGCGACCGCGGCCGCGATCGCGTCCACGACCGCGGGGTCGCGCCCCTCGCTCAGGTTCGGCACGCACTCCACGAGGCGCGTGTCGTGTCCGGGCGTGCCGCTCATGCCGCGCCGCGCCGGAACGCGACCGTCTCCACCGGCCGGAGCCCGAGCCGGAGGCGATCGCCCGGCCCGACGTGCCGCAGGCGGCTGCCCGCCTCGGCCCAGATCCGCTCGCCGTCCCCGGCGCGCACCTCGAGGAGGATCTCCGACCCGGAGAACCGTCGGCCGATCACCTCCCAGGCGAGATCGGCGCCGTCCGCGGGCGCGGCGGGCTCGAGGGTGAAGTGCTCGGGGCGGAGGAGGCAGAGGGCGGGGCCGTCCGGGACGCTGCCCCCCGGCGCGAGCTCCACGGTGCCGAAGCGCGTGCGCGCCACGCCCCCGCCGACGCGCGCGGAGACGAGGTTCCCGACGCCGATGAAGGTCGCGACGAACGGGGTGGCGGGCTCCGCGTAGACGAGCTCGGGGGTCGCGACCTGGAGGACGCGGCCGCGAGCCATCACGGCGACCCGATCCGCGATCGTGAGCGCCTCGGACTGATCGTGGGTGACGAAGATCGCGCTCTGGTGGGCGGCGCGGAGGAGCTCGCGGACCTCCACGCGCAGCTGGGTGCGCATCGCCTGGTCGAGGCTGGAGAAGGGCTCGTCGAGGAGGAGCACGTCCGGGCGCGGGGCGAGCGCGCGGGCGAGCGCGACACGCTGCTGCATGCCGCCGGAGAGCTCGTGGGGGAAGCGGCCTGCATCGCTGCCGAGCCCGACGAGGTCGAGGAGCTCGGCGACCCGCCGCTCGCGGTCGGGGAGTCGGCGGATGCCGTAGCCGACGTTCGCGCGGACGTCGAGGTGCGGGAAGAGCGCGAGGTCCTGGAAGACGAGACCGACCCGGCGACGTTCCGGCGGGACGCTCCGCTCCGGCGAGGCGACGACGCGGCCGTCGATCTCCACCGTGCCCGCGTCCGGGCGCTCGAAGCCCGCGATGACGCGCAGGCAGGTCGTCTTGCCGCAGCCGGACGGCCCGAGGATCGCGAGCATCCCGCCGTTCGGCAGCACGAGGTCGACCGCGTCGAGCGCGACCGCGTCACCGACGCGCCTGCTGACCCCCGCCATCCGGACGGCGACCGGGCCGGAGACCGCGGGACCGCTCATCGGCGCGCCTCCGCTCCCCGGACGAGGAGCGCGAGCGAGGCGGAGGCGACGACGAGGAGGAGCGCCGCGGGCAGCGCGGCCTGGGCGAAGAAGCCCTCGCGGGCCGCGTCCCAGAGCTCCGTTGCGAGCGTGGCGAAGCCGGTCGGCGCCACGAGAAGGGTGAGTGGCAGCTCCTTGAGCGCGCCGAGGAAGACGAGCGCGGCACCGGCCGCGATGCCCGGGCGGAGGAGCGGCAGGACGATCCGCCGGACCATGCCTGCGCGCGAATCGCCGAGCGAGCGGGCAGCCTCCTCGAGGTGCGGCCCGACCTGGAGGATCGGGGCGCGCAGGGCGCCGACGGGCTGGACGAGGAAGCGCAGCGCGACGGACAGCACGAGGGCGGCGAGCGACTGGTAGAGGGCGGGCACGAGCGTGAGGGTAAGCGAGACGACGGCGAGCGCGAAGGAGATGCCCGGCATCGCCTCCACGAGCCACGCGAGCCGCTCCGCGAGGACGCCCGCGCGCCCGTGGTGGCGGACGACGAGCCAGGCGAGCGGCAGCGCGACGGAGACCGCCACGAGGGCGGCCGACCCGGCGAGCACGAGCGAGTCGCGGAGCGCGGACGGATCGAGCGCGATCTGCGCACCCGCACCGAGGCCGCGGAAGAGCCAGACCGCGACCGTGACGACCGGAAGCACGAGCGCAAGGGTCGTGACGAGGCCGCAGAAGAGCAGGGCCGGGATGCGCCAGCGGCCGAGCGCGATCCGCGCCGGCGTACGCCGGACCTCGCGGGGCGTGCGGAGCGCGGCGCTGCGCCGGGCACGGGCCTCGGCGAGGATGCAGACGAGGGCGAGGGCGACAAGGAGGAGGGCGAGGGCGGAGGCGCCCGCGCGGTCGAAGGACGAGCGGACCTGCGTGTAGATGGCGCGTGCGAGGCTGTCGTAGCGGAGGATCGCGGGCGCGCCGAAGTCCGAGATGGCGTAGAGCGCGGCGAGCAGGGCCCCGGCGCCGGCAGCGGGCAGGAGGCGCGGCAGGACAGCCGTGCGGAAGGCAGCGACCGGGCCGTCGCCGAGCGAGCGTGCGACCTCGTCCGACGCGGCATCGAGGCGCCGGAGCGCGGCCGAGGCGGAGAGGACGACGAAGGGCATCGTCGCGAGCGAGAGGACGAGGATCGCGCCGAGCGGGCCGTCGAGGAGCGGCAGCGTCCCCACCCCGAACGGCGCGAGGAGGTCCGCGATCCAGCCGCGCGGGCCGAGCGCCGCCACGAACGCGAAGGCGAGGAGGTACGAGGGGACGGCGAGCGGGGCGATCGCCGCGATCTCCCAGGCGCGTCGTCCGGGCAGGTCCGTGCGGACGGTGAGCCACGCGATCGGCAGGCCGAAGAGGAGCGCGCCGGCCGCGGTGCCCACGCCGAGGACCGCGGTCGAGAGGAGGAGCTCGGCGGTGCGTGGGCGGATGAGGAGCTCGAGGGTCTGGGCATCGCCGCCGAGCGCGCGCAGGGCGAGCCAGACGAGCGGCAGGAACGCGAGCACGGCGACGCCCGCCGCGACCGCGAGGAGCGGCAGCGGCGGGCGCGTGGTGGCGGGGGTGCCCCGGCGGCGAAGGGCGATCGTGGACCGCGTCACGCGGCGCCGGGCGGGTACGGGCTCAATCGAGGACGCCGCCCTCCTGGAGCATGCGCACGGTCCCGGGGAGGTCGGCGAGCAGGCCGAGGTCGGCGACGGCGCTGCCGAGGGTCGCGAGGGCGGGCAGGGCCGGGTCGGCCGGGACGCCGGGGAGGAGCGGGTACTCGTAGGTCACCGTCGCGAAGAACGCCTGCGCTTCCGGGCGGAGGAGCCAGTCGGCGAGCACAGCCGCGACGTCGGCCTCTGCGCCCGCCGCCGCGAGGATGCCGATCCCGGCCACGTTCACGAGGGCGCCGGGGTCGCCCGGCGCGAGGAAGTGGTTCGCGGCCGGGAACGTGCCCCCGGTCTCCGCCTGCATCCGCTCGAGGTAGTAGTGGTTGACGAAGGCGACGTCGACCTCGCCGGCGGCGATGCCCTCGAGCGCCTGCGTGTTGCCCTCGTAGGCGACGGGCGCGTTCGCGCGGATCCCTTCGATCCAGGCGCGGGCCGCGTCCTCGCCGATGGCGATGCGGAGCGCGGTGACGAAGGCCTGGAAGGACGCGTTCGTGGGCGCCCAGCCGATACGGCCCGACCAGGCCGGGTCCGTGAAGCCGGCGATGCCCGTGGGGAGCGTCGCGGGATCGACGCGCTCGGTGCTGTACGCGACGACGCGCGCGCGGCCGCTCGTGCCCGCCCAGCGGTCCTCCACGTCGCGGAAGCGCGGGTCGATGCGTCCCGCGACGGCCGGGTCGAGGGGCGCGAGGAGCCCGGCGGCGGCGACCGCACCGAGCGCACCCGCGTCCTGGGCGAAGAAGAGGTCCGCGGGTGATCGGTCGCCCTCCTCGAGCAGGAGCGCGGCGAGCTCTGCGCTCTCGCCATAGCGGACCGCGACCTCCGCCCCGGTCGCCTCGGAGAACCGGGCGAGCAGCGGAGCGATGAGCTCCTCGCTCCGGCCGGAATAGACGGTCAGCGTGCGCCCGGCGAGGTCGGGGAGCGGCGCGAGGGAGGGAGCCGGCGACTGGGCGCCGGCGGGGAGCGCCAGGGCGGCGACGAGGGCGGCGGCGAGAAGCGCGGGGCGGTGGGTGCGGTGCGACATGACAGCCCTTCTACGTGCGGGACGCGGTCCGGGCCCGTCCGGCCGGCGTCGGCGGCCGGGCTGCGTCCACAGGGACCCGGAAATCCGACCTGCTGGGTCAGGATTACGCGGGGAATGTAGTCCGGGCGGCGGGATCGGTCAAGCAGGGGGGGTCGCGCGGGGCGGGCCGGCACGGCCGCCGCCCACGCCGCCCGCCGGGGCGCCCTCGTCTCGAGCGTTGTCGCGCGAGTCC
>JBJTJV010000101.1:0-16603 GCA_046352645.1 Chloroflexota bacterium
CCGCCCGCCCGCCCCGGTGACGCTGCTCGTCTACGCCACGACGGACGACCTCTACGGTGCGCTCGGGCCCGGGACCCGCGAGAACGTCGGTGGCCAGGCGAACGCGGAGACCGGCACGATGTACGCGCTCATCTCGCCGAACCAGCGCGCCTCGGACTGGGAGGCGATCGTCATCGGCCACGAGCTGACGCACCTCGTCTTCGATGCCGCGACGGCGAATCCGTGGCGCGAGCCGCCCCGCTGGCTGAACGAGGGGATCGCCGTCTGGCTCACGGAAGGCTACGGCGCGAGCGACCGGAGCCAGGTGGAGCGAGCGGCCCGCGCAGGCACGCTCATCCCGCTCGAGGGGCTGGCGGGCTACTTCCCCACGACCCCCGGCCGCTTCAGCCTCGCCTACGCCGTGTCCGCGTCGGCGATCGACCACCTCGCCCGGCGCTGGGGACGCGACGCCGTCGGTCGGCTCGCGCGGGCGTATCGGGACGGGGTGACGGACGACGCGGCGTTCCGTGCGGCGATCGGCATCGACCTCGCCACCTTCGAGGCGACCTGGCTCGCCGGGCTCGGCGTGGACCGCCCGGACCCCTACGGCCCCGTCCCTGCGCCGCCCGGGCCGGCCCCACCCGGCTGGTCCACGACCCCCTGAGCCGCCGCGGCGGGGCAGGGGAGGGTATCCTCAGACCGCTCATGGACCCCGTGATCGCGCGCGCGCTCGACACCGCCCAGGCGCGCGGCGCCGCGTATGCGGACGTCCGCGCCGTGCGGACCCGCGCCGAGCGCGTCGCGGTGCGCACCGGCCGCGTCGACGAGCTCTCCGTGGAGGAGCGCGCCGGCATCGGGGTGCGCGTCCTCGTCGACGGGGCGTGGGGGTTCGCGAGCACGCCGGACCAGACGACCGCCGCCGCCGATCGCGCCGCGGTCCTCGCGGTCCGACTCGCGCGTGCCGCCGCCGCGTCCGGCGGCCCGCCGGTGCGGCTCGATGACCGGGTGCCCGCGCGCGGCCGCTGGTCCACGCCGCTCGTGGTGGACCCGTTCGCGATCCCGCTCGACGAGAGGATCGCGCACCTCATGGCGGCGGACGCGGAGATGCGCCGGGTCGCAGGCGTGACGCTCACCCAGTCGCTCATCGCGCTCCGGCGCGAGGAGAAGTCCTTCGCGGCGACGGATGGTTCGGCGACCGAGCAGACGATCGTCCACGTCGGCGCGGGGATCGAGGCGCACGCGGTCGCGGGCGACGAGCACCAGCGCCGCTCCTGGCCGGATGCCGGCGGCGGCTGGCAGGGCGCAGGCTGGGAGTACGTCACGGGCCTCGACCTCGTGGGTCACGCGCCGGCCGTCGCCCACGAGGTGGTAGAGCTGCTCGCCGCGCCGGAGCTGCCGCCGGGCCGCCGCACGGTGATCATCGACCCCTCGCAGCTCCACCTCCAGCTCCACGAGAGCTGCGGCCATCCGACCGAGCTCGACCGGGTTTTCGGCACGGAAGCCTCCTTCGCCGGGACGAGCTTCCTCACGACCGACCGCCTCGCCGAGGGCTTCCACTACGGGTCCGACCTCGTGACGATCGTCGCGGACGCGACGGCCTCGGGCGGGCTCGGGACGTTCGGCTGGGACGACGAGGGCGTCGCCGCGCAGGCGGTCCCGCTCGTCGAGAACGGCATCCTCACGGGCTACCTCTCGAGCCGCGAGACGGCGCCGCGGATCGGCCGCCGGAGCATCGGCACCATGCGCGCGGACGGGTACGACCGGCTGCCGCTCCTCCGGATGACGAACGTGAACCTCGTCCCGGTCCCCGGCCGGACCCTCGCGCAGATCGTGGCCGAGACCGACGACGGGCTCTACCTCGCGTACAACCGCAGCTGGAGCATCGACGACCGGCGCCTGAACTTCCAGTTCGCGACCGAGGTGGCCCGCGAGATCCGCGGCGGCCGCCTCGGCAGGCTCTACCGCAACCCGACGTACACGGGGAGCACGCCGGAGTTCTGGCGCTCCTGCGACGCGATCGCGGATGCGGGCTCCTGGATGATGCTCGGCATCCCCGACTGCGGGAAGGGCGAGCCGGTCCAGACGGGCTATGTCGGCCACGGGTCGAGCGGTGCGCGCTTCCGCGACGTCGAGGTCGGGGTGGGCCGGGGATGACGGACGCCCGCATCGCGGCGGCCCGGTCGCTGGCCGCCCGGGCGCTCGCCGCCGTCCACGCCGCGGGAGCGGACGCGGCCGACTGCCACGCGACGGTCGGGCACGCGGCGCTCACGCGGTTCGCGGAAGGCGCGATCGGCCAGAGCGTGGCCGCGGACGTCCGGCGGGTCGCGGTCCGCGCCGTCGTGGGCCGTCGCGTCGCGGTCGCGGTCGGCGAGGGAAGCGCCGCGGACGACGTGGCCGCGCTCGCGGAGCGCGCGGTCGCGCTCGCCCGGCGGGCCCCGGAGGCGGACGCGCCCATCCCCCTCGGGGATCCGACCCCGGGCGCGAGGGCTCCGCGGGCGGGCCCGGAGGCCGACGACCCGACCCCGGAGGATCGCGCCGCGGGCGTGCGTGCCATCGTCGCAGCGGCCGCGGATGCAGGCGCCCGCGCGGCGGGCTCGTGGCGCACGGAGGGCGTCGCCGTCGCGGTCGCGGGCAGCGCCGGGATCGAGCGCGCCGAGCTGCGCACGGAGGCCGCCGCGCTCGTGGTCGCGACCGGCCCGGTGCGTACCGGCTACGCGGCGCGCATCGCCGCTTCTGCCGACGCCCTCGATGGCGCCGTGCTCGGGCGCGAGGCCGGGGCGCGCGCCGCGGGGAGCGAGCCGGGGATCACGCTGCCGCCGGGTGACTACCCGGTCGTGCTCGGGCCGTACGCGGTCGCGGACATCGTGGCGACGCTCGGCTGGCTCGGGCTGAACGGCAGGGCGGTCGAGGAGGAGCGTTCCTTCCACGCGCCGGGGACACGCATCGCCGCCCCCACGATCACGCTCACGGACGAGCCCGCGGACCCGGCGGGGCTGCCCATCGGCTTCGATGGCGAGGGGACGCCGACGCACGCGGTGACGCTCATCGCCGCGGGGATCTGCCGCGACATCGTGCACGATGCGGCGACCGATGCACGGGCCGGTGTCGCGTCGACGGGCCACGCGCTGCCCGCCCCGAACCCCTGGGGGCCGCTGCCGACGCGCCTCGTCCTCGCGTCCGGCGACGCCACGGACGCGGAGCTGCTCGCGGGGATCCGCCGCGGCCTCCTCGTGACGCGTTTCCACTACACGAACCCCGCCCACCCCCGGCGCGCGATCGTGACCGGGATGACGCGGGACGGGCTCTTCCTCGTGGAGGACGGGCAGGTCGTGGCACCCGTCCGCGACCTGCGCTTCACCACCAGCTATCTCGATGCGCTCGCCGCGGTCTCCGCCGTCGGCCGCGACCGGCTGCTCGTGGCGACCGAGACCGGCTGCGCGCGCGTCCCCGCGCTGCGCGTGGACGGCTTCCGCTTCACCGGCGTGGCGGGCGCCTGACCATGAGCCACCCCGTGATCGAGCAGGTGGACGATGCGGTCGTGACCGCCGACGGGGGCGACCTGCGCGGCGCCGGGCGCGTCCTCGCGAACCCGCGCTTCCTGTCGCTCTTCGTGTCGCAGATCCTCACCCAGGTCGGCGGCAACATGGTGCTCTTCGCGCTCACCATCCTCGTCTTCGACCTGACCGGCGCCACGACATCCGTGAGCATCCTGCTCCTCACCTTCCTCGTGCCCGCGGTCATCTTCGGCGCAGTCGCCGGGGTCTTCGTGGACCGCTACGACCGCCGCACGATCCTCGTCGCCACGAACCTGGCGCGCGGCGCCCTCTTCGTGCCGCTCATCTTCCTCGACGACCAGCTCGCGATCATCTACGGCGTGACGATCCTTGTCGCCACGCTGACGACCTTCTTCGCCCCCGCGGAGACCGCGATGATCCCCATCGTCGTGCCCCGCTCCCAGCTGCTCGCGGCGAACGGGCTCTTCATCCTCGGGCTCCAGGCATCGTTCGCGCTCGGGTTCGCCGTGCTCGGCCCGCTGGCGAACAGCGTGCTCGGGACGGAGCTCGTCATCGCGATCGTGGCGGTCCTGTACATCGTCGCGGGCGTCGTGCTCGTGATCCTGCCCAAGGCGCCGCCGCCGCTCGCCGAGCGCGTGGAAGGCCCGGCGGTCGGCCAGGCGGAGCAGGCGATCGGCGCGACGCTCGGGCAGCTCCGGGAGGGGCTCGTCTACATCCGCGACCATGGGAGCATCTTCTGGTCGCTCACCTACCTCGCGATCACCGCCTCGCTCATCGGCGTCCTCGGGACGCTCGGCCCGGCGTTCGCCAAGGACGTGCTCGGGCTCGCATCGGACGACTTCGTGGTCATCGTCCTGCCGCTCGGAGCGGGGCTCGTGGTGGGCATCACGCTGCTCGGACGGGTCGGGGCGCGCATCGCGCGGCGTCGGCTCATCGAGGGCGGGCTCGTCGTGCTCTGCGCGGCCCTCGTCGGGCTGGGCGCGGCGCAGTGGGTCGTGCCCGCGGACGCCCAGGGGCCGGTGTCGCTCCTGGGCGTCGTCGTGAGCGTCGCGTTCGTTGCGGGCGTCACGTACGCCTTCGTGGCCGTGCCCGCCCAGACGGCGCTCCAGGAGGAGCTCCCGCCGGACGTGCGCGGTCGGGTCTTCGGTGTCCTGAACACCCTCGTGAGCCTCGCGAGCTTCCTGCCGATCATCGTCGTCGGCCCGGTGGCGGACCTCGTCGGGACCCAGCTCGTGATCCTCGCCTCCGCCGTCGTCATCGGGCTCACCGCGGTGGGCTCGTGGTTCCTCGGCGAGCCGATCGAGGGTCGCGGCATCGCCCGCCAGCTCGAGACGACCGACCCGGTCACGATCGCCGCGACGAGCTCCACGCTCATGCGACCGCCCAGGCTCCGCTACCTCGACGACCCGGCCATGACGCCCATCCGACCGTTCAGCACCGTGATCCCCGGTATCCGCGGGCCGCGCCCCCCGGGTGCGGACACGGACGATGGCGCACCGCAGGCTCCCGACCGGGACGGGGACCGGTGACCCAGCCGCGCGTCGCCGTCCTCTTCACCGGGGGCACGATCAGCATGCTCCCCGACCCGGTGACCGGCGCCGCACGGCCGGCGCTCGACGGCGCGGCCATCCTCGCCCGCACGCCCGGTGCCGCCACGATCGCCGAGCTCGTGCCGGTGGACTGGGGCCTCGTCCCCGCGTCGCACCTCTCCTTCCCCCAGCTGCTCGACCTCGCGGGACGGATCCGTGCGCTCCAGGCGGACCCCACGATCGCCGGTGTCGTCGTGGTCCAGGGGACGGACGTCATCGAGGAGACCGCCTTCGCGTGGGACCTCCTCGCAGCGGACGGCCCGCCGGTGGTCGTCACCGGGGCGATGCGGACGGCGGCCGTGCCGGGCTGGGACGGCCCGGAGAACCTCCGCGCGGCGATCCGGGCCGCGGCGAGCCCGGCCCTCCGCGATCACGGCGTGCTCGTCCTCCTCGACGGGCTCCTCCTCCCCGCGGACGATGCGACGAAGACGCACACGGAGGCGCGCGACACCTTCCGGGCGCGGAACACGGGGCCCCTTGCCACGGTGCGCGGCGACCGCGTGCGCATCGTGGCCCGTCGGGGCCCGCGCCGGCGCATCCCGGAGCCTCCCGCGGCGGCCGCCGAGCCGATCGCCCTCGTCACGGTCACCGTGGCGACGGACGGCGCGCCGGTCCGCTGGGCCCGTGCCGGGGGCGCCCGCGGCATCGTCGTCGCCGCGACCGGTGCGGGGAACACGCACCCGGACGTCCTCGCCGCCGCAGAGGAAGCGATGGCATCGGGCCTCCCGGTCGTGCTGTCGAGCAGGGCCGGTGCGGGCCGCGTGGCGCCCGCCTACGGCTTCCCCGGAGGCGGCGCGCGCTGGATCGCGGCCGGTGCGCTGCCCGCGGGCTCTCTCACCGGCCCCAAGGCGCGGATCGCCCTGGCCCTGGGGCTTGGCGCGGGCATGGAGCCCGAGGCGCTGCGGGCGCTCCTCGCCGGTCCGGCGTGAGCGACGGAGGCGCGCGGCAGGGGGCCAGGGGGTCCGCCCCGGACCGCATCATCGTGGGACGCATCGCGACGCTCGCGGGCACGCGCGGGTCCGGCTGGGCGGGCGCCCTGTCCATCGACGCGGGACGCATCCGGGCGACCGGTGACGCGCGGACGATCCTGCGGACGGCCGGGCCGCGGACGGTGGTGACACGGCTCGACCCCGCCCTCGTCCTGCTGCCCGGGCTGTGCGACGCGCACCTCCACCTCGCCGACGCGGCGCTCGCGGCCTCCCGACTCGATCTCTCCGGCTGCCGGGGCCGCGAGGCCACGCTCCACGCGATCGCCGCCGCGCACGCGGCGCGGCTGGCCGCCGGGGATGCGGACGGCTGGCTGCTCGGCGCGGGCTGGTCGCTCGACCGGCTCGGGGGCCGGCCCTCCGCCGCCGACCTCGATGCCGTGGCGCCCGGGCGCCCGGTCGCGCTCTGGTCCCACGACCATCACGCGCGCTGGGTGAGCGGCAGCGCCCTGGGCCGCGCGGGCATCGGCGCAGACACGGCGGATCCGCCCGGAGGCGTCATCGGCCGCGCCGCGGACGGCACCCCGGACGGGTTCCTCCTCGAGGACGCGGCCGTGCTCGTCGATCCCGCCATCCCGGCACCGGACGACGCCACGCTCCGGGCGGCGATCGTGGCGTACGCGCGGACGCTCGCACGGCTGGGGGTCACGGCAGTCCATGACCCCGGCGACCTCGCCGCGGACCCGGACCTCGTCCGTGGCGCGGCCGTCTACCGGCGGATGGCCGAGGAGGACGCTCTCCCGCTCCGGGTCGCGGGCTGCATCCGCGAGGATCAGCTCGCGGCAGGGATCGCCGCGGGGTTCCGGACCGGACGGCCGTTCGGAAGCCGCTACCACGACGGCTGGCTGAAGCTCTTCGCCGATGGGGCGCTCGGCTCGCGGAGCGCCGCCCTCCTCGCGCCGTACGCCTCCGGCGACCCCGCGGGCCCCGCCGCGGGCGGCCCCCGGGGCATGCTCCTGCGCACGCCCGCCGCGCTCGCCGCGGTCGCCGGCCACGCCGCGGGTGCCGGCATCGCCGTGACGATCCACGCGATCGGCGACGCGGCGGTCCGCCACGCGCTCGATGTCCTCGCGGCACTCCCGCGCGTCGGCGGCGCGTCCCACCGGATCGAGCACGCGCAGCTCGTCGCCGTCTCGGACCGGACGCGCTTCGGGCGCGACGGGATCACGGCCTCCATGCAGCCCGGGCACCTCATCACGGACGCGGGCCCGGCCCGGCACGCGTGGGGTGCGCGCCTCGCGCGCGCGTTCCCGCTGCGGGGCATCGCAGCGGCAGGCGGGCTGCTCGCGTTCGGCACGGACGCGCCCGTGGAACCCGCGGACCCGTGGCCGGGCATCGCGATCGCGGTCTCGCGGACGGCGGGCACGGCCGATGCGCCGGACCGGGTGCCCGGCGTGGGCCAGCGGATCGGGCGGGCGGATGCGCTCCGGGCCGCGACCCGGGGCGGGCCGGCCTCCCTCGGCCTGCCGTACGACGGGATGCTCGTCGCGGGCGCCCCGGCCGACCTGATCGCGGTCCCCGCGGACGCGCTCACGGGCGATGCCGGTCCGGACGGGCCGCTCGCCCGCTGCCGGCCCGTGGCCACGCTCATCGCCGGGGCCGCCGCGGCGGGGTGCGCGGACCTCCCGGACGCCTGAGGCACGCAGCGTGCGGGACCCCTCCGGGCGTGCGGGCTGGTACCCTGCCTGCGCGGGGCCCCGCGCCGTGACCGGGGCAGGAAACCAGGAGGATGCATGTTCCAGCTCAGGTCCAGGCTCGCGGTCGCCCTCGGCGCGGCCATCGTCGCGGCAGCCGCGCTCGCCGTCCCGGCCGGGGCGCTGGGTCCGAGCGGTGTCGTGTGGGTGGCGCACGGGATCCCCGGTGTGAAGGTGGACGTCTGCGTGAACGGGGCGACTGCCCGCGCGGACTTCCGCTACGGCAACCGCTTCCGCGCCGATGTTCCCGCCCTCACCCCGCTCCGGGTCAAGGTGCGCGCCCACGTCGCAGGGGATCCCTGCACCGGAGCGGTGCTCATCCGGGAGATCCTCTCGGTCGAGCCGGGCGCGAACGTGACCGCCCTCGCCACCCTCCGCGCAGGGGAGCCGCGGATCGTCACGTGGGCGAACAACGCCCTCCTCACGACGTGCGTGCCGACGCTCACGACCGTCACCGTCCATCACCAGGCGAAGGCCGGACCGATGCTCTTCGTCCTCACCGACGGGGCCATCCCCCTGCCGGTCGGGGTCGGCGGAGCCATCGGCGTCCAGGTCCCGCGGTTCGGCACGGTCGGGCCGATCCCCGTGATGCCCGGACCCAATCTCGTGGCCGCAGCACCGCTGCTCGGGCAGACGCCGACGATCCCGCCGTCCATCCGGGTCTTCGCCGACCTCACGGACTACCAGCTCGTCCTCGTCGGCACGAACGCGGACAACTACCGCTGGATCCGCTACGGGAACCCCACGAACGACTGCTGAGCGACCCGCGCGCCGTACCGCGAGGACCCCGGCCCGACGGCCGGGGTCCTCGCATGTCCGACCGGCGGTACCCGGCTGGTATGCTCGCCCACGCCACGCCTCACCGTCGCAGGCTCGGCGCCATGAAGAGGGAGTGACGATGACCCGCACCCAGTCCCGCAACCACACGCGGCTCGCCCGAGCGCTCGGAGGCGCCCTGATCGCCGCGGCCGTGCTCTCCACGGGCGCGCTGGCAGCCCCCGCCGAGATCAACGAGCCGGGTACCGCACAGGTCTGGGTGGCCCACGGGATCCCGGGCGCCAAGGTGGACGTCTGCGTGAACGGCGATGCCGTGCGCACGGGCTTCCTCTACGGCGGGCGCTTCCGGGCGGAGGTGCCCGCGTACACGCCGCTCACCGTCAAGGTGCGCGCCCACGACGGCGCGGGTGCCTGTACCGGCGCCGTCCTCATCCGCGCGCGCCTGTCCCTCAACGCGGGCGCGAACGTGACCGCCCTCGCGACGCTGCGCGCCGGCGAGGCGACGCTCGTGACCTGGTCCAACCGCACCCCGGTCGCCGGGTGCGGCGGCGGGGACACGTCGGTCACCGTCCACCACGAGGCGAAGGCCGGCCCGATGCTCTTCTTCTGGATCACCGGGGGCCTGCTCCCCGCTGGGCTGGCCGGGATCCAGATCCCGCGGACGGCCTCGTTCGGCCCGTTCGATGTCCCCGCCGGGCCGAACATCTTCGCTGCGACGCCGTTCTTCGGCGCGACCCCGTTCGTGGACCCCACGGTCCGGGTCTTCGCGGAGCTGACGGACTACCAGCTCATCCTCGTCGGCACGAACGCCGAGAACTACCGCTGGATCCGCTTCGGCAACCCGGCCCTCTTCTGCTGAGCAGCGGACCGGGAAGCGCGCGGCAGCCGGCGCCCCGCGTCGGCCGCCGGCGCGCTTCCCGGCATCCGGCCGCCGTATCCGCGTGACGCCGCGCACGCCGGGCGCGCTAGTATTACGGCGCCGTGCACCGCGGGGACCCGTCGGTGTGCTCGTAGCGAGAGGAGAACGCATGTTTCAGCTGAGGTCCAGGCTCACCGTCGCGCTCGCCGGCGCGATCGTCGCCGCCGCCGCGCTCGCGGTGCCGGTCGGCGCACAGGCCTCCGACGGCGTCGTGTGGGTCGCCCACGGCATCCCCGGCGTCCGGGTGGACGTCTGCGTCAATGGCGATGCGGCGCGCACGAACTTCCGCTACGGCGCGCGGTTCCGCGCCGAGGTGCCCGCGCTCACCGCGCTGCGGGTCAAGGTGCGGGCGCACGTGCCCGATGCCGCCTGCTCGGGCGAGGTGCTCATCCGGCGCATCCTGTCCGTGGAGCCTGGCGCGAACGTGACCGCGCTCGCGACCCTGCGGGCGAACAAGCCCACGATCGTCACCTGGTCGAACAGCCCGCTCCTCACGGCCGGCGCCGAGCCGAGCACGACGGTCACCGTCCACCACGAGGCGCAGGCCGGCCCGATGCTCTTCTGGATCGTGTCGGGCGGCTTCGTCCCCGTCGGGCTCGGGCCGATCGGCATCCAGGTCGGCCGGTACGCGGAGATCGGGCCGATCCCGGTCGTGCCGGGCCCGAACGTCTACGCGGCCACCCCGTTCAACGGGCAGACGCCGCTCGTGAACCCGCAGATCCGGGTCTTCGCGGACCTCACGGACTACCAGCTCATCCTCGTCGGCACGAACGCCGAGAACTACCGCTGGATCCGGTTCGGCGAGGCCGCCCCGGTCGGCTGAGCGCCGCCACGCGCACCGTTCGCGAGACCCCGGTCAGCCGACCGGGGTCTCGTCGTTCCCGCGGCCGCGCAGCTCCGCCGCCCAGCCGAGCGAGCGGCGGACGGCGGCGTGCCAGCCACGAAGGAGCCGCCGGCGTTCGGCTGCCTCCATCCGGGGCGTGAACCGCCGCTCGAGCCGCCAGGTCGCCGCGATCTCGTCCGTGCCGGACCAGACCCCGGCCGCGAGCCCCGCGAGGAACGCCGCGCCGAGCGCGGTCGTCTCGGTGACCGCGGGCCGCTCCACGGGGACGCCGAGGAGGTCGGCCTGGAGCTGGAGAAGCGTGTCGTTCCGGGCCGCACCACCGTCCACGCGAAGCGCGGCGAGCGGGGAGCCCGCGTCCGCCCCCATCGCCGACAGGAGGTCGCTCACCTGGTAGGCGATCGACTCGACGGTCGCCCGGGCGATCTCCGCGAGGCCGGTCCCCCGGGTCATCCCGATGAGGAGCGCCCGCGCGTCGGGGTCCCAGTGCGGCCCGCCGAGGCCGGTGAAGGCCGGCACGAGGTAGACGCCGTCCTCGCGGCCGGCCCCCGCGGCGAGCGCCTCCACCTCGTCCGAGGCACGGATCGCCCGGAGGCCATCCCGCAGCCACTGGACCGCGGCGCCCGCGATGAAAACGGCGCCTTCCAGGGCGTAGGCGGGCGCTCCGTCCGGACCGAGCCGCCAGAGCACGGTCGTGAGCGATCCGTGCGCCGAGGCGACCGGGGTCTCGCCGGTGTGGCGGAGGAGGAAGGCCCCCGTGCCGTACGTGTTCTTCGCCATCCCCGGCGCGTGGCACGCCTGTCCGAACGTGGCTGCCTGCTGGTCGCCCGCGATCCCCGCGATCGCGACCGGGGCGCCGAGATGCTCGGGATCGGTCAGCCCGAGGATCTCCGAGGAGCTGACGATCCGCGGCAGGACCGCGGGCGGGACGCCGAGAAGCGCACACAGCCCGGGATCCCAGTCGAGCGTCCGCAGGTCCATGAGGAGCGTCCGGCTCGCGTTCGAGACATCCGTGATGTGGAGCCGGCCCCCGGTGAGCCGCCAGACGAGCCAGCTGTCCACGGTCCCGAAGGCGAGCTCGCCCGCCTCCGCACGCGCCCGCAGGCCTGGCTGCGCGTCCAGGATGTGGGCGACCTTGGGCCCGGAGAAGTAGGCGTCGAGCGGCAGGCCGGTCCGGGCGCGGACGGACGGCTCGTGCCCGGCAGCACGGAGCGCGCTGCACGCGGGGGCGGTGATGCGGCTCTGCCAGACGATCGCGGGCGCGACCGGTCGGCCGGTGGCACGGTCCCAGACGATCGTCGTCTCGCGCTGGTTCGCGATCCCGAGCGCCGCGAGGCCGTCCGCCGCGACGCCCGCGGCCGCGAGCGCGCCCCGGGCAGTCGCGAGCTGGCTCTCCCAGATCTCGTCGGGGTCGTGCTCCACGTGCCCGGGGGAGGGGTAGGACTGCGCGATCTCCCGCTGGGCGCTCGCGACCGGCCGGGCCGCGGCATCGAAGAGGATCGCCCGCGAGGAGGTCGTCCCCTGGTCGAGCGCGAGGGCGAGCCGCCCCCGCCGATCGCTCACGCCGCGTCCGCCGGGACGTCGTGCTCGCGTCGGGCGCCCGCAAGGTAGGCGGCGTTCCGATCGGCGCGCCCGGCAGCGGCCCAGCCGAGCTCGGCGCTCGCAATCGCGTCGACCCGCTCCGCGATCGCCGCCCCGCGGTCCGGGAGGCGCATCGCGAGGCGCATCCGCCGCGCGAGGAGGTCATCGAGCGAGCGGGCATGCTCCGCCCGGACGCCCCAGAGGACCTCCGCCTCCAGGTGCCCCGTCGCGCCGAGCGGGCGGACGAGGTCGTGCTCCCGGCCGAGCGCGACCACCGCCGCGGCCTCCGTCCCGTACCGCGCGACGAGGTGCGCGGCGATCGGGCCGTCGAGCCCCGGCGTGGCGGCCAGCTGCGCCGTCAGCGCCGCCAGGTCGACGCCGGGGGCCGCCCCGGCGAGCGGCAGGTCGGCGGTCCGCGACGCGCCCGTCCCTCCTCCCGCGAGGGCCGCGTCGACGGCGTCCGCCGCCATCACCCGGTATGTCGTGTACTTCCCGCCCGAGATCCGGACGAGGCCGTTCGCCTCGCGGCCCACCCGGTGTTCACGGCTGACGCGGACGGTCGCCCCCGACCCGGGCGCGCCGACGAGCGGGCGCAGGCCGGTGTACGTGCCGAGGATCTCCTCGCGGCGCAGCCCGACGTCGAGGGTGGTGTTCACGGCGTCGAGGATCGCGCGGACCTCGTGACCGGTCGGCGCGGGACGCTCGGGCGGCCCGGCGTCGGGCTCGTCCGTCGTGCCGACGATCCAGGCGTCGCCCCAGGGGACGAGGAAGAGGACCTTGCCGGGGACGCGCAACGTGACGCCACCCGGCGCGACGATCCGTGTCCGCGGCACAAGGATGTGCGTGCCACGGCTGGGCAGGACCGGCACGCTCGACCCGCCGAGCGGGGCGTCCGTGCGGCCCATCCAGACGCCGGTCGCATCAAGCACGGCCTGCGCGCGGATCTCCAGCTCCGCGCCGGTCTCGCGGTCCACGGCGCGCACGCCCGCGACCCGCCCGTCCCGGCCGGTGAGCAGGCCCGTCGCGCGCACCCGCGTCGCCACGAGCGCGCCCCGGGCCTCCGCGGTCCGTGCCACCGCGATGACGAGCCGGGCGTCGTCCTCCACGCCATCGTGGTAGACGATCGCACCGCGCAGGCCGTCCGGGCGGAGCGCGGGCACCGCGCGCAGGGCGGCGCCGCGGCCGAGGTGGCGGGCGCGGCCACCGTCCCGTGCCGAGCCGAGCACGTCGTAGAGCAGGATCCCTGCCCCGTAGAAGGCACGCGTCGCAAGCGGCGGGCCGTAGAGCGGGAAGAGGAAGGGCTCAAGGCGCACGAGGTGCGGCGCGAGCCGGAGAAGGCGTGACCGCTCGGCGAGCGCCTCGCGGACGAGCCGGATCTCCAGCCGCTCGAGGTAGCGCAGGCCGCCGTGGATGAGCCGCGACGAGCGCGAGGAGGTACCGGCGGCGAGGTCGTCCTGCTCGATGAGCGCAGCGCCGATCCCGCGCGAGGCGGCGTCGAGGAGCGCGCCGGTCCCGACCACGCCCCCGCCGATGACGAGGAGCGGGTGCGTCCGGTCGGCGAGCGCACGCAGCGTCGCCGCGCGTGCCTCCCCCGCGGTCGTCATCGCGCGACCGCGCCTGGTGCCGGGTCCGCAGCGGGGGACGCCGCCCGCAGCCGCTCCGCCGCCTCCTCGGCCGTCAGGTCGCGCTGTGCTTCCGAGAGGAGCTCGTAGCCGACCATGAACTTGCGCACAAGGGGCCGCAGGAGCGGCGGGTAGATGTGCGCGTGGAGCTGCCAGTGGTCGCCGTCCGCGCCGAAGGGCGCCTGGTGCCAGCCCATGGAGAACGGGCAGGGCCGCGCGAAGAGCGCGTCGTAGCGCCGATAGGTGCGCCCGAGGAAGGCGGCGAGCCGTGCGCGCGCCGGGGCATCGAGCTCGGGCAGGCGCGCCACCGGCCGGCGCGGCACGAGCAGCGTCTCGAACGGCCAGACCGCCCAGAAGGGGACGAGGAGCACCCAGTCCTCGTCCGCGTCGACGATCCGCGGGCCACCGGCCTCCTCCGCGAGCAGGTCGAGGAGGAGCGTCCGCCCGGCGCGCGCATGGTGCGCCCGCTGGCTCGCGTCCTCCCGCGCCGCCTCGCCCGGGATCGCGCTGCCCGCCCACACCTGCCCATGCGGATGCGGGTTCGAGGCGCCCATCTCCGCGCCCCGGTTCTCGAACACCTGGACCCAGGGCCAGCGCGCCCCGAGCGTCGCGCTCTCGTCCGCCCAGAGCCCCACCACGTCCGCGACGGCGCGCTCAGCCAGGCTCGCGAGCGTACGGTCGTGGCGCGGGGAGAAGACGAGCACGCGGCTCGTCCCCGCGGCGCCCTCGGCACGCAGGAGCCCCTGCGCCCACCCGTCCGTCGTGGTCTCCGGGCGGAGCGCCGCGAAGTCGTTCGTGAACGCCCAGGTCCCCGCGTAGTCGGGGTTGCGGGCGCCGTTCGCGCGCTCGTTCCCCGGGCAGAGGTAGCAGGCAGGGTCATGGGCGGGCGGCGGCGGCGCAGGCTCGGGCTCCCGGCCGCCCTGCCACGGACGGCCCGTCCGCCCCGCGGAGACGAGCACCCAGGCGTCCCGGAGCGGGTCGTAGCGGCGATGCGGGGCAGCGCCGATCGCGGGTGGCGGGATCATCCGACCACGCCCGCGCCGTCCACCGCGCGCACGGCCCACGCACGCGGCTCCCGTCCCGAACGCCGGGCGTACTCGCCCTCGATCCGCGCGACGAGCGGCGCGACCGCGTCCTCCGCCACGAGCGAGACGGTGCACCCGCCGAAGCCCGCGCCGGTCATCCGCGTCGCGTGGACGCCCGGCGTGGCCCCGGCGACCGCGACGAGGAGGTCCAGCTCGGGGCAGCTCACCGCGTACAGGTCGCGCAGGGATGCATGGCTCTCCGCGAAGAGCCGGCCGACGGCGTCGAGGTCCCCGCCCGCGAGCGCGGCCTCGGCGGCGAGGACACGGGCGTTCTCGTCGACGACGTGCGCCGCCCGGGCCCCGACGACCTCGGGCATCTCGGCCCGGTAGCGCGCCAGCAGGGCCGCGTCCACGTCGCGCAGGGCGCGGACCTCCGGTGCGTGGCGCGCGATCGCGGCGACCGCGGCCTCGCACTCGGCGCGGCGCTCGTTGTAGGCAGAGGCGCTCAGCGCGCGCGGCACCCCCGTGTGCGCGACCACGAGCGCGACGCCCGGGGGCAGCGGGACCGGCCGCGTCGCGAGCGTGCGGCAGTCGAGCAGGACCGCGGCGTCGGCCCGGCCGTTCGCGGACGCGAACTGGTCCATGAGCCCGCAGCGCACCCCGACGTGCGCGTTCTCCGCGCGCTGGGCGACCCGGGCGAGCGTGACCGGGTCCGTCGGCGGCGCCACGTCCCCGGAGAGCGCCCAGGCGCTCGCGAGCTCGAGCGCGGCAGACGAGGAGAGCCCCGCGCCGACCGGCACCGTGCTCTCGAGCACGCCGCGGAAGCCGCGCACCGGCAGCCCGGCGCCGCGCATCGCCCACGCGGTCCCCGCGACATAGTCACCCCAGGTGCCGCTCGCGGGCGGGACCGGGTCGAGCGGGAACGCCGCCGCGTCCGCGTGGCCGTCGCTCGCGAGGTGGACGCGACCGTCGTCCGTCGGTAGGTACGCCATGCGCACCTCGAGGTCGATCGCGGCGGGCAGCACGTAGCCGTCGTTGTAGTCGGTGTGCTCGCCGATGAGGTTGACACGGCCGGGCGCCCGGACGACCCGCACCGCGGCGGGGTCGGCGGCGGTCCCGGGCCAGGCCGCGGCGAGCCACGCCCGCAGGCGCGCGGGGTCGGGCGGTGCCGTCCTCACGCGGCCGGCTCGTCCGGTCGGCGGGCAGGCCGACGGGCGGCGCGGACGCGCGGCCGCCTGCCGGTCCCGGTCGGGCCACGCCGCCAGAGGCTCCGCGGCAGGAGGAAGAAGTACGAGCCCGTGAGCGGCCCGACCCAGTGGAAGACGAGCGCGTCGTAGTGATCGGCGACCGCACCGACCCAGGCGAGCTCCTCCGACGAGAGGTTCGCGAGCGCGGGACGCGCGGGGACGGGCGGCATCGGGGGACCTCCGGGTTCCGACAGGGCCGGGTGGCCCGGTCGTGGGAGCGATGCTAGCGCGTCCCGTCGCACCCTTCCGCGCGCGGCGCGCTATGATGCAGCCCGCTCGGGCGGCTAGCTCAGCTGGTTAGAGCACTTGCTTGACATGCAAGAGGTCACTGGTTCGAGTCCAGTGTCGCCCACCATCCCCCTCCGCGGGTCCCGTCGGCAGGGGTTCAGCGGGAGGCGCGCCTCTCGTCCCGGATACGGACGGGGGGCGCTCGTGTTTCGGCGAGGCAGCAGATGAACCACCCGGCGCACGAAGGCGACGACGACCACGCGGACGACCTCGGGCATCTGGCGCCCGCCAAGGGCTCCGCGGACGAGCTCCTCGACGCGAACGCGCATGACGACCCGCTCGATCCCATGCGTCACTCCGCCGCGCACGTCATGGCGGAGGCGGTCCTCGAGCTCTTCCCCGGAACGAAGCTCGGCATCGGCCCGGCGATCGCCGGCGGCTTCTACTACGACTTCGAGGTGCCCCGCCCGCTGACGCCGGACGACCTCGTGTAGATGGAGGAGCGGATGCGCGGATCGATCTCCGCCGTTGACGCCTTCGTGCGGCGGGAGTGGGACCCCGCGGAAGGGCGCACCTTGCTCGCCGCGAAGGGCCAGGCGT
>JBJTJV010000102.1:0-2339 GCA_046352645.1 Chloroflexota bacterium
CGAGAAGGGCGGGATCGACGGCGACGGTCATCTCGACCGAGCCGCCGGTCATCGCGGAGAGGCGTGCGCGGATCGCATCCTCCTCCGCGGCCGTGAGCGGAGCGGCGCTCGTCACCTGCGCGGAGACGACGCCCATGCGGAGCGCGTGGAGCCTGCGGAGCTCACGGGCCACCTCCGGGACGCGCTCGATCCGGCCGCGCTCGAGCATCAGCCCGAGCAGCCGGAGCGGAGCCCCGGAGATCCGGCCCGCCGCCACCTGGTCGAGGACCTCGTGCCGGGCGGCGGTGGGGATGGCGGGGTTGGCGAGCAGGCGCGCGAGCTCCGGGTCCGCGAGGAGGGCCTCTGCCTGCGTCTTCGCGTCGAGCCATTCGGCGACGGTCCCGTCGCGCTCGGCGATCTCGAAGGCCGCCTCCGCGTATCGCCGGGCGGTGCTGCGCACGCCTGCCATCCGCGTCTCCTAGTTCCGGTCCGCGGCGCCCGGGGCGGGAGCCGTGACCTGGGTGAGGAACTCGTCCTCGAGCCGGCGCTCGCGCTGGTCCGTGAGCGTCTCGCCGACGGCCGTGCCGGCCGCCATGAGCGCGAGGTCGGCGACCTGGGCACGCACCTCGTTGAGGGCGCGCTGGCGCTCCGCCTCGATCTCGGCGTCGGCCTGCGCCTTGCGGCGCTCGATCTCTGCCTGGGTCGCGGCGACGCCCTGGTCACGCGCCTCGTCCGCGAGCCGCTGGGCGCGCGCGAGGATCTCGTTCGCCTCGCGCCGGGCCTCGGCGAGGATCGCCTGCCGCTGGTCCGCGGCCGCCTCGCGATCGCGTCGCGCGGCATCCGCGTCCTTGAGGCCCTGCTCGATGCGGTCGCGGCGTGCGCCGATCGTGCGTCCGACGGGCTTGAGGACGATGAGATAGGCGAGCGCGAAGAAGAGGATGAAGTTGGCGGCACTGACGACGATCCAGAAGACGTTGATCGTCAGGCCGCCGCCTTCCCCCTCCGCGCCGGCTTCCGCCGCGAAGGCAAGGAGCTGCTGCCCCAGCCCTCCGGCGGTGGCGAGGATGTCCACGACGAGCTCCTGTCGGGCCGGCGGCGACTAGAGGAAGAGGGTCAGGAGGCCGACGACGACCGCGAGCACGCCGAGGCCCTCGGCGAACGCCGCGAGGATGATGGCGAGGCCGCGGATCTGCGCGACGGCGTCGGGGTTGCGGCCGATCGCGGCGGCGGACATGCCACCGAGGATGCCGATCGCGAGACCGGGGCCGAGGACGCCGAGGGCGGCGAGACCAGCGCCGATGTTCTCCATGAGTTGCCTACCTCCTATCGTCCGGACGGGTGTCCGGACCTTCTGGGCCGATGTGGATGCGGTGACCTGCCGGCCCTAGTGGGCCGCAGCCGCCCGCGGTGCGTGCGCGGCGTCGTGCAGGGCCTCCGCCCCGTCGTGGCCGAGCTCCCCCTCCTCGTGGTGGTGGCTCTCCACCGCCGCGATGAGGAACATGAGCGTCAGGGTGCTGAAGATCAGCGCCTGGACCGTGGTGAGCATCGCCTCCAGGCCGAAGAGGCCCACGGGGAGGACGGTGATGGTGAGTGCGGTGATGACCGCGAGCGCGGTCTCGCCGCCGTAGATGTTGCCGAAGAGCCGCATGGAGAGCGTCAGCGGCTTCACGAACTCCAGGAAGAGCTCCATGATGCCGACGAACATCGCGATGAGGCCGGCGCCGAAGCCCTGACGGAACTCGTAGAGCGGGAAGAACTTGGACAGGTAGCCGCCGAGGCCGAGCCGCCGGACACCCTCGATGTGGAAGGTGAAGAAGGCGACGAGCGCAAGGCCGACGGTGACGTTCAGGTCGCTGGTGGGCGCGCGCAGGCTGTCGACCCGGCCGACGATCGGGATGAAGCCGCTCCAGTTGCAGGCGAGGATGAGGATGAAGAAGGCGGCGAAGATCGGGACGTACGGCTTCGCCGCGGCGCCGCCCATGGAGCTCGCGAAGCCTTCCAGCGACTCGTACGCCCACTCCACGGCGTTCTGCACCCGGCCCGGACGCTCCGCCCGGCCGCGGCCGAGGATGAGCATCATCACGAGCAGGAAGGCGGTGATGATGAAGAGCGTCAGGAGCGAGTCCGTGATGCTCACCTCGGCGATGAGCAGGCCGGAGCTGTGCTCGCCGCTGGACAAGAAGACCGGGTCCACGGACTGCGCCTACCCCGTCTGCTTCATCGACGGCAACCTCCACCTGCCGGCCCCCCACGTCGTGTGGACGCCGGACGGCAGCGAGGGCGCGACCGGCCTGCTCATCGCGGACGTGAGCATCACGGATTCGCTCCTCACCCTCTTCATCATCACGATCTTCCTGCTC
>JBJTJV010000005.1:0-15924 GCA_046352645.1 Chloroflexota bacterium
GTCGAGAGGAGGAGATGGAGGCCGGAGACGTTCACCTGGTAGTTGTTGCGGATCGATTCGGGGGTCTGCTCGGTCTCGTTCGCGCCGCCCGCGTTGCGCATCACCATCGTGAGGAACGAATCCATCCCCTCGAGCGCTCGCCGCCCGAGCGCGCCCGGCCGCAGCGCTCGCACACCTGGTCCGCGCAGCCCGCGGGGGCCGTCGCGCCCTCAACGGCGCCGGTCGGCCGGGCGACGTCGAGGGTCACCGCGCCGGCCTCCAGGGTGGCGAAGACCGCGTCCTCCACGCGCCGGGCGGCGGCGCTCTCGCCGAGGTGGTCGAGCATCATCACCGCGCTGAGGATGAGCGCCGTGGGGTTGATGACGTTCTTCCCCGCGTACTTGGGCGCGGAGCCGTGGACCGCCTCGAAGATCGCGACCTCGTCGCCGTAGTTCCCGGAGGCCGCGAAGCCGAGCCCGCCGACGAGGCCGGAGGCGAGGTCGCTGATGATGTCCCCGTGGAGGTTCGTGGCCACGATGATGTCGAACTGGGCGGGGTTCTTCACCATCTGGTGGGCGACGTTGTCGATGATCAGGTGCTCGAAGGCGATCCCCGGGTACTCCGGCGCGAGCTCCTCGCCGACCGCCTTGAAGAGCCCCTCGGTGTGCTTGAGGATGTTCGCCTTGTGGGCGACGGAGACCTTGGAGCGGCCCTCGCGCTCGGCGAGCTCGAAGGCGTAGCGGATGATCTTCTCCGAGCCGCGCCGGGTGATGATCTTCAGGCCGACCGCGACGTCGCGGGTGTTCTCGTACTCGACGCCCGCGTAGAGATCCTCGATGTTCTCGCGCACGACGATGAAGTCGATCCCCTCGCCGTCGTAGCGGGTGGGGACGCCGGGGATCTGGCGCGCGGGGCGGATGTTCGCGTACGTCTCGAAGAGCTTGCGCAGGGTGACGTTCGCGCTCTTCTCGCCGAAGCCGACCGGGGTCTCGAGGGGGCCCTTGAGGGCGACCCGGGTCCGCTCGATCGAATCGCGGGTCTCGCGCGGCACACCGCTCGTGTCGCCGCGCTTGAAGACCTCGGCGCCCGCCTCGGCCACCTCCCAGTCGATCCGCACGCCGGAGGCGTCGATCACCCTTCGGGTCGCCTCCGCGACCTCCGGGCCGACCCCGTCGCCGGGGATGAGGGTGACCTTGTGGCTCATGGGACCTCCTGGTTCGAGGGATCGGCGAGGATCGCCTGGGTCTGACGCTCGGCCCACGCGTCCAGGCGGACGGCGAGGGCGGGATCGGCGAGAGCGAGGATGCGGGCCGCGAGGAGCCCGCCGTTCTGCCCGTTCCCGATCGCCACGGTCGCGACGGGGATCCCGCGCGGCATCTGGACGATCGAGAGGAGGGAATCGAGCCCCCCGAGGTGCTGGGTGGGGATCGGGACGCCGACGACCGGGAGGGTCGTCTTGGACGCGAGCATCCCCGGCAGGTGGGCTGCGCCGCCGGCCCCCGCGACGATCACCCGGATCCCCCGGCCGCGCGCCTCCTCGGCATAGCGGAAGAGGGCGTCCGGCGTCCGGTGGGCGCTGACGACCCGGAGCTCGGCCGGGACGCCGAGCTCGGCGAGGACGGCGACCGCCGCCTCGAGCACGGGGAAGTCCGATCGGCTGCCGCCGACGACGCCGACGAGCGGCGCGGGCTGGGCTGGCCCGCTCCCGCCGGGACTGTCGCCGATGCCCGGGCGGCGCGGGTCACGAGCGCGCCCCCGCCACCCCCGGATCGTCCCCGGCGGCGGGCGCCCAGCGGAGCCGCGCGTGGGCCGCCATGGCCCGCGCGAGCGCCGCGTCCGGGGTCTCCCCGAGGGCGGTGAGATGGCCCATCTTCCGGCCCGCGAAGACCTGCCGCTTGTCGGAGAGGTGGAGGTGGACGGCGGGGTCCGCGAGCGCATCCGCGACGCCGAGGAGGCGCGCGGGCCGACGGGCGCCGGCGCCCAGGAGGTTCACCATGGCCGCAGGGCGGAGCGTGTCGGCGGCGCCGGGCGCGAGGCCGCAGATCATCCGCACCTGCTGGGTGAACTGGCTCGTGGCGCTCGCCTCGATCGTGGCGTGGCCGCTGTTGTGGACGCGCGGCGCGAGCTCGTTCACGACGAGCCGTCCGTCCGGCAGGAGGAAGAGCTCCACCGTGAGCAACCCGACGCAGCCCATCGCGTCCGCGAGCCGGACCGCGATCGCCTGCGCGGCATCCGCGATCGCCGGCGGCACGGGCGCGGGGAAGACGGTCGCGGCGAGGACACCGTCCGCATGCCGGTTGCCGGCGGGCGGATACGGCGCGACGATCCCGGCGGCGGAGCGGGCGCAGACGACGGAGAGCTCCGCGGCGAACGCGAGCTCGGCCTCGGCGAGGGCCGGCGTGCCCGCCGGGATGCCGAGCGCGGCCCAGGCACCGGCGAGGTCCGCCGCCGACGCGACGCGTACCTGGCTCCGGCCGTCGTACCCGCCGAAGGCGGCCTTCACGCGGAGCGGCAGCCCGAGCGCCGTGGCGGCCGCCGCGAGCGCCGCGTCGTCCCCGGCCGGCACCTCGCGCCAGGGTGCGACGGCGACCCCCTCCCCCGCCACGAACCGGCGCTCCGCGAGCCGGTCCTGGGTCACGCGCAGAGGCAGCGGCCCCGGCCGCACCGGCAGGATCGGCAGGAGGGCGTCCACGAGCGCGGCATCGATGTGCTCGAGCTCGTACGTGACGACCCCGCAGCCCTCCGCCATCCGGAGCGCGGCCGCGACGTCCCCGTAGCCGCCGACCTCCACGTGGTCCGCGATGGCGGCCGCCGGGCAGGCCGGATCGGGGTCCAGGACGCGGATCCGGTAGCCCATGGCGCGGGCGGCCAGGCCGAGCATCCGGCCGAGCTGGCCGCCGCCGAGGATGCCGATCGTGGCGGGCGGGAGGATCGGGTCGGTCAGCGGGTCCGTGCGCACGGACGCATCGTGGCGCATCCGCGGCACGGGCGTGGGGCGCTCACCATGCCGTGGCGACCCCGTACGCCGCGACCCGCGTGTCCGCGGTGAGGATCGGCACGCCGAGCGCCTGCGCCTGGGCGACGAGCAGGCGGTCGAAGGGGTCGCGATGGATCGGAGGCAGCGACGCCGCGGCGAGCGCATGGACGAACTCGATGGGCACGGTCTCCATGCGCATGGGCCCGGTGACGATGTCGAGCAGGCGCTCCGGGGCGACCGGGATGGTGAGCCGTCCGATCGCGACCTTCAGCGCCACCTCCCAGGCGGTCGCGGCGCTCACGAGGATCCGGTTCGCGGGGTCCGCGACGACCGACCGGGCACGCGGCGAGAGCCGCTCGTCCCCGGTCAGCGTCCAGATGAGGCAGTGCGTGTCCAGGAGCCAGGTCACGGTGCGTCCTCGAGCTCGGGCAGCGGGGCGTCGAAGTCATCCGACATCCGTACCTGCCCATGCCACAGGCCGATCCGCCGCGGCTCCGGGGGGCCCGGGGCGAACGGCACGAGCATCGCGACCGGCGTACCTGCCCTGGCGATGACGATGCGCTCCCCGCGCTCGACACGCTCGAGCAGCCGGCTCAGGTGCGTCTTGGCGTCGTAGATGTTCACGGTCTCCACACCCGCACGATAGGCGGTCGCGCCCGGGTTGGTCAACGTACCTGACCAGGTCGCCCGGGCACCGGGTCCTGCTGCCCGCCATCCTCGCCCGTGCCGCTGCACGGCGGCTCCACCGGGTGTGGATGCCCGACCGTCCCGGTCGCCGCCGCGCGGCGTATCCTCCGCCCGTGCGCCTGGGCCGGTCCGGGCGGGAGCGAGGTGTGCGATGGCGATCCGCGTCGACGGCAAGCGAGTGCTCATCACGGGAGCGGCTGCGGGGATCGGCCTCGTGATGGCCCGGACGTTCATCGCGGCAGGCGCGCGCGTCCACGTCTGCGATATCGACGAGGGGGCGATCGCGGCGGCCGTCGCGTCCACGCCCGGCCTGACCGCGTCCCGGGCGGATGTCTCCTCCGAGGGCGACGTGGAGCGGCTCTTCGCGGACGTGCGCACGCAGCTCGGCGGGCTCGACTGCCTCATCAACAACGCGGGGAGCGCGGGACCGACGGCCCCGGTGGAGGACGTCCGCCTGGAGGACTGGGACCGCTGCATGGCGATCTGCATGACCTCGCAGTTCCTGTGCACCCGCGAGGCCGTGCCGATGCTCAAGGAGGCGGGCCGCGGGTCGATCGTGAACATCTCGTCCGCCGCGGGCCGCTACGGCTTCGCGATGCGCACGCCGTATGCCGCCGCCAAGTTCGCGGTGATCGGCTTCACGAAGAGCGTCTCCATCGAGCTCGGGAGGTTCGACATCAACGTGAACGCGATCCAGCCCGGCCTCGTCGCGGGCGACCGCCAGGAGCGGGTGATCGCGGCGAAGGCGGCCGCGCGCGGCATCGACCCGGAGCAGCAGCGTGCCGAGCTCCTCCGGCACGTCTCCATGGGCCGCTTCGTCACCCCCAGGGAGATCTCGGACATGGCGCTCTACCTGTGCTCGGACGAGGGCCACGGGGTGAGCGGCCAGGCGATCTCCGTGTGCGGCGACCAGACGGCGCTCATCTGAGCGAGCACGGACCGCGCGGCCCGTGGCGGCTCCGGACGGCGCGCGGCACGACGCCGACGTGAGCGACCGGATCGCGCTCCTCGTGGACTGCGATACGGGGATCGACGACGCGCTCGCGCTCCTCTATCTCGCGGCCTCGCCGGACGCGGACCTGTGCGTGGTGACCTGCACGGGCGGCAACGTGGACGCGCGGCAGGTCGCGGCGAACACGCGGGCGGTCCTCGCGCTCGCCGGGCGCGCGGACGTACCCGTCGCGCTCGGCCGGGAGGCGCCGCTCGTCCGCCCCCTCGTGACGACGCCGGAGACGCACGGCCCGCAGGGGATCGGCGACGCGGTCCTGCCGCCGCCCGCGCAGCCGCTCGCGCCCGAGTCCGGCCCCGACCGGATCGTCGCGGAGGCGCGCCGCCGGCCGGGCGCGCTCACGCTCCTCACGCTCGCGCCCCTCACGGACCTGGCGGTCGCGCTCGCGCAGGAGCCGCGCCTGCCGTGGCTCCTCCGGCGCGTCGTGATCATGGCCGGCGCGTTCGGCGGCGACGGGAACACGCAGCCCACGACGGAGTGGAACGCGACGGTGGACCCGGAGGCGCTTGCGGCGGTCCTCGACGCGTTCCGCCCGGAGGCCGCGCCCGCGGGCAGCCCGGCCCCGCCGCGCCCCACGATCGTGCCCCTCGACGTGACCGAGCGCCACCGGATCGTGCCCGCGGACCTCGACGCGCTCGCCGCGTACGCAGGCTGCGGCCCCGGCGGGCGACCGCTCCGACCCGGCGACCGCGAGGACGCGGTCGTGCGCTTCGTGGCGGACGCGCTGCGCTTCTACTTCGCGTTCCACGCGGAGTACGACGCGGTCCACGGCGCGTACATCCACGACGCGTTCGCGGCGGCGATCGCCCTCGATCCGCGCCTCGCGCGCACGCAGCCGCTCACCGTGGACGTGGAGACGGCGGGCCGGCTCACGGCGGGCGAGACGATCGCGGACCGGCGGCACCGCTGGGGTCGGCCGCCGAACGCGGACGTCGTGACGTGGGCGGATGGCGCGGCCTTCCATGCGCGCTTCCTGCAGCGGCTGGCCGCGCTGGCGCGGGCACGGCAGACGGGCGCCGCGTAGGGCATCATCGGCGCCCACCGGAGCGGGAGAGAAGATGGATCGATCGGCACGCCAGGGACGGACACGGGTGATCGCGGCGATCGCCGTCTTCCTCGTCGTCGTCGCGGGGGTCATCGCGGCCACGGCCGTCGTGGGGCCGCCGGCCGCGGATTCCTGGTACAACGCCGCGGCGGCGGGCGCATGGCCGGTCGCGATCACCCTCGCGGCGATCGCCGCCACGCTCGTCTACGCGCTCATCGAGAAGGCGCAGACGGGCGCGGTCGCGTCGCTCGCCCGCCAGCTGACGACGCGGACGCTCGTGCTCATCCCTCTCGCGATCGCATTCAACGTGGTCCTCGGCGCGACGATCGGCCAGTCGCTCCGGATCCCCCTCTACCTGGACATGGTCGGGACCGTCTTCGTGGCGGTCCTCGCGGGACCCTTCGCCGGTGCCGTCACCGGGATCCTCACCCTGCTCTCCTGGTCCTATCTCTTCCCGCCGCCCTTCCAGAGCCCGACCGCGGCTGCCTTCAGCGCGACCGCGATGGTCGTGGGCCTCCTCGCGGGGAGCTTCTCCGTCGCGGGCGTCTTCCGGCCGCGGCCGCGCAGCTCGGGCATCGGGCTGGCGGTGCCCGCCCTCCTGTCGATCGGGCTGCTCGGGCTGATGGCGCTCGGCTCCCCGTTCGTGACGTGGGCGACGAGCGGCGATTCGATCGCACCCGCATCGGATGACCGGATCCTTCTCGTCTTCGGCTGGATCGGCCTGCTGCTCGTGGTCGCGGCGGGCGTCGGGCTGCTCGGCTTCCTCATCCTGCGGCGCGACGTGAGCGTGGCCTACGTGGTCCTCGCGGGGATCGCCACGGGGATCGTCGCGGCGGTCATGTCCGCGCCGATCGTCGCGACGGTCTTCGGCGGGGTCACCGGCGGCGGCACGGACCTCGTCGTGGCAGCGCTCCGCCAGGGCGGTGCCGGGCTCCAGGAGGCCGTCCTCGGCCAGTCGCTCGTCTCCGACACGGTGGACAAGGCGGTCACCTTCCTCGTCGTCTACCTCGCCCTCGCCGCGATGTCGGCACGGATGAAGGCGCGCTTCCCGCGCGGCGACGACCTCATCGAGGATTCCGCCCGGCTCGATCCGGCGGGCGTCTCGCTCGGGGCGTGGCGCTGACCGACGGGACGACGGCGCCGGGGCAGCCCCCGCGCCCCTGGACGGGACCCGCAGGGGGTCCCCGGTCGCGCCCGCCGAGCCCGCTCACCCGCCTCGTCGCCGCGCTCGCCGGCACGAGCATCGCGATCGTCGCCGGCGGGCTCGCCCTGCCGCTCCTCGTCCTCGCCGTGGCGCTCGCGGCGGCGGCCGCCGCGGGACGGCTCCGCGGCGTGGCCCGCGACGCGCTCCTGCTCGCGCTCCCGATCGGCGTCGCGAGCGCGGCGCTCAACCTCCTCATCCACCCCGAGGGCGTCACCACCCTCGCGGTCGTGGGCCCCTTCCGGGTGACGGCGGAGGGCGCCCGGTTCGCGGCGCTCACCCTCGCCCGGATCGCGGCGGTGGCAGCGGTCGTGGCGGCCTTCGCGCGGACGACGCCGCCGGACCTGCTCGTCGCGGATCTCACGCGCCGCGGCCTGCCGCCGCGCGCCACCTTCCCGGTCGCGGCCGCGGCGGCGGCGCTGCCCGCGGCGGCGGCGCGGGTGCGCGCGATCGCGGACGCCCAGCGGATGCGCGGCCTGGACACGGAGGGCAGCGTGCGCCGACGCCTCCGCGGCGTCGTCCCCGTGATCATCCCCGCGCTCCTCGGCACGCTCGAGGAGGCGGAGTCGCGGACGCTCGCGCTGGAATCGCGGGCCTTCGCGCGGCCCGGTCCGCGGACGGTCCTGCGGGCCCCGGCCGAGGCACGCGGCGAGCGCGCGCTCCGGGTGGCGCTGGTGGCGCTCGTCATCGCCGTCGTGCTCCTGCCGGCGGCGGGGGTCCGGATCCCGTGATCCGCCTGTCGGGCCTCTCCTTCCGGTACGCGGGCGCGCCGCGGCCGAGCCTGCGCGGCCTCGACCTGGCGATCGCGGACGGGAGCGTCACCGCGCTCGTGGGGCCGAACGGCGCCGGCAAGACCACGCTCGCCCTCCTGCTTGCCGGGCTCGCGCCGGGGGTGGTCCCGGGCGAGCGCACCGGGACGCTGGAGATCGACGGCAGCACGATGACCGGGACGGATGCGGGCCGGCACGCGGGCAGCGTGGGGATCTGCCTCGCGGACCCGGCCGCCCAGCGGAGCGGCATCCATCGGACGGCGTGGGAGGAGGCGGCGATGGGCGCGGCGAACCTCGGCCTGCCCCGGGCGGAGGTGATCGACCGGGTCGCCGACGCGCTCGACCGGCTCGGCATCGGCGCGCTCGCGGAGCGTGACCCGGCGCGCCTCTCCGGGGGCGAGCAGCAGCTCGTGGCGATCGCGGGCCTCCTCGCGATGCGCCCGCGCCACCTCGTCCTCGACGAGCCGACCGCGCAGCTCGACCTGCCCGGGACGACGCGCGTCCTCGACGCTCTCGCGGCGCTCGCGGGGGACGGCACGACGATCGTGATCGCGGAGCACCGCACGGACGCGCTCGCGGCGATCGCGACGGACGCCGTCCTCCTCGACGCCGGCGCCCTCGTGGCGGCGGGCCCGGCCGCGACGCTCCTGCCGGGCCCGCTCCTCCATGCCCACGGCGTGGAGGAGCGCTGGGAGACACGTCTCGCGCGCGTGCTCGCGGCCGACGGGCTGCGGTCGCCCCTGCCCGGCGGGCCGGCCGCGTGAACGCGATCGAGCTCGCGGGGGTCGTCCACCGCTATCCGGGCGCCGACGCCCCCGCGCTCGACGGGCTGGACCTCGCGATCGCGACAGGCACCTCGGTGGCCCTCATGGGCCGGAACGGGAGCGGCAAGTCCACGCTCCTGGCGCACCTCGTGGGCATCCTCCGGCCGGACGCGGGCCGGGTGGCCGTCGGCGGCCGTGACACCGCGGGCCTGCGCGTCGCGGAGCTCGCCCGGATCGTCGGCGTGGCAGGCCAGGACCCGGCGCGGCAGATCGTGGCGCGCCGGGTCGCGGACGAGGTCGCCTTCGGGCCGCGGATGCTCGGCATGCAGGCCGATGCCTGCGCGGCGTCGGTCGCCGCGGCCCTCGCCGCGACCGGGCTGGCCGAGCGGGCGGCGGAGAACCCGTGGGACCTCGGCCCGGCGGAGCGACGGCTCCTCGCGCTCGCCTCGGTCCTCGCCATGCGCACCCCGATCGTCGTCCTCGACGAGCCGACGGCCGGGCTGGACGATCGCGAGCGGGAGCGTGTCGGGGGGATCGCGGCGTCGAGCGTCGCGGAGGGCCGGACCCTCCTCGTGGCGACGCACGACGTGCGCTTCGCGGCCGAGCGCACGGAACGGATCGTCGTCCTTGCGGGGGGCAGGGTCGCGTGGGACGGGGCGCCGGCCGGGCTGCCCGTGGCGGCGGCAGCGGGGGCCCTCGCGGACGCCGGGCTCGCGCCACCGCCGGTCGCGCTGCTCGGCGCGCGGCTCGGGCTCGGTCCAACGCCCACGGACGGCACATTCGCTGCCGCGGTCCGTGCCCGCGAGGCGGGCTCCCCGCTGGCGTAGGATGCGTGGCGACGGACGGGCGCACGATGCGTCCGCGGACGGAGGAGGTCCCGCGTGATCACCCGGATCATCTCGCTCGCCATCGGTGGCGCGATCACCTGGCTCGCGCTCGTGCTCACGAAGGCGGCGGCCGGCGACGCGTACGTCGTGCCGATCGTCATCGGCGCGGTCGGGGCGTTCTTCTGGCCGGTCATCATCGGCTTCGTGATGGTGCGCCGGGCCCGCGAGCGCCAGGAGGCCCGGATCCAGTCCGAGGTCGAGCGCCAGATCAACGAGAAGGGCCGCGGACGCTGACGTCCGGGCACGGACGGGCGGCCACGGGGCCGCGGGCGATCACCCTTCGGGCCGGGCGCGATCCCGGCCCGTGCCGTTCCCGGCGCCGCGCCCCCGCGGCGATGCTGGGTCCAGCCCGCCGACTCCTGCGTTTCCGGCGGGATCGCGGCGATCCAGCGCACGAGCGCGGCCTCCGGGGCGGGCCACGCCGTGGGGTCCACCGTGCGGGCGTGGCGTGCCATGGGATGGAAGTGGTGCCCCGCCGGCGAGCTGCGCGTGGATTCGATGAGCGCATCCCAGCCGGCCGGCCCGCGGGCGAGCAGCCGGTCCGCGCCGGGGAAGCCGAAGGCGCGGGGGTCCGCCCCGGCGAGGATGAGGGCGGCCACGGTCCGGAAGCACTTCTCGCAGCTGCAGCAGTTCACGTCCGTCTCGGCGTCGCGCTTGTAGCAGACGCGCAGGAAGGTCGGCCCATGGATCGCCGCGTCGGCGACGATGCGCCGGATCTTGGACCAGCGGTCCGGGTCGGAGCGGTCGTGGACGACGTGCGCGGGTGCGATCGCGACGAGCGCGTCGCCGACGTCCGTGGACCCCCACGCGACCCGGGTCCCCTCGCCGTGCGTGGACCCGATGTGGAGCGCCGCTGCGCCGGAGCGGTGGACGAGCGGCGCCGCCAGCCCGGCGAGCCCCATCCCGTGGGCGACGACCGGCCACCAGTCGCGGATCGCGGGCTTCAGGCTGCGGCGCGCGTCGCGGTGGAAGAAGGTCCGGCAGTTCGCCGGGACGCGGGCCGAGCGCATCCCGCGCGCGCGGGCGAACGCCTCCGGCGCTTCTGCGAGCAGGTCCGCCCGACCCGCCGGCCCGCGCTGGTCGTCGAAGAGGACGGTGAAGAGGAGGATCCGATCCGGCGGGTGGGACTCGGCGAGGGCGAGCGTCGCGGCGAGCGCGTCCACGCCGCCGCTGTAGCAGACGACGACGTCGCTGACGGCCGGACGCGGCGCGGGCACGGGCACCGGGTCCACGACGCGCACCGAGCCTGCCCACGCAAGGCCGGGATGGAGCTCGCGCAGGTGCTCGTGGACCCGGGGCAGCGCGGCGGCCACCGCGACGTCCGCACCCTCCACGACCGCGTGGCGATCGAAGGCCCAGGCGATCGGCGCCATCAGCCAGATCGCCGGGAGGAGGAGGCTCGAGCGCGGCAGGTCGGCGATGCCGGTCCCCGCGGGGTAGTCGATGCGCAGGTCGTCCGCGAGCAGGTCGCGGATCGCGGGACCCCCGCGGACGATGAGCGAATCGCCCTCCACGGAGAGCGAGGCGATGAGGGCCTCGGGCGACGCTGCGGTGGACATGCACGGCACGATACACCTGCCACCGACGGCGTCACCGAAGCGGCTCCCGCGCGTACCCGCCCCGACTTGACACCCTCCCGGCCGGACCGCACGATGCGCCGGCGGCGCACGCGGGTCGAGCGACCCACGCGCCGGACGGAGGAGAGTGCCCCCATGTCCTCACGCCATCTGCTGGTCGCGGGCGCGACCGCCCTGACCCTCGTCGCGGCCGCCGTGCCGGGCGTCGTCGCACAGGAGCCGCTCAAGGTGAACGCGGCCTACTCCTCGGTCATCGAGGAGCCCTGGGACGGCGTCATCCACACCGCCCTGGAGGCGGAGGCGGCAGCCGGCCGGATCGTCCACACCTGGCAGGACGGGATCGGCTACGACGGCGGGATGGAGCTCGCCCTCCGCGAGATCGCGGAATCGGAGTCGCCGGACATCATCTTCGGCGATTCCTTCGGCAACGAGGAGGCGGTCCGACGCGTCGCCGCGGACTACCCGGAGATCCCCTTCATCTTCGGCTCGGGCGGCGGCCCCGCGGAGCCGAACTTCTCCGTCTTCGACAACTGGATCCACGAGCCTGCCTTCCTCGCGGGCTGGGTCGCGGGCGCCATGACCGAGTCGAACATCATCGGCGTCGTCGCGGGCTACCCGGTGCCGGAGGTCAACCGGATCACGAACGCGTTCATCGCGGGCGCCCAGGCGAAGAACCCGGACGTCGAGGTGAAGGTCACGTTCATCAACAGCTGGTTCGACCCGACGACCGCGAAGGAAGCCGCGCTCGCCCAGATCGGTGCCGGCGCGGACGTCCTCTACGCGGAGCGCGCGGGTGTCATCGAGGCGGCCGTGGAGAACGGGCTCCTCGTCGTGGGCAACATGTCCGACCAGTCGTCGCTCGGCCCGGACAACGTGATGACGAGCGTCACCTGGAACATGACCCCCACCGTGGAGTACGTCATCGACCAGGTCCTCGCCGGGTCGTACACCTCGCAGGACCTCAAGGACTTCTCCATGATGGCCAAGGGTGGCGCGGCGCTCGCGCCGATCGACCCGGCGCTCGTCCCGCAGGAGATCATCGACGAGGCGCTCGCGGCCGAGGCGCAGATCCGCTCCGGCATCCTGCGCGTCTCGATCAACGAGGCGACCCCGTCCGGCTCGGAGATGGTCGGCCAGTAGGTCCGGCAAGCACACGCCGGATCCACCGCTCCTGGTGGGATCGGTGCGCACGGAGGCGGGCGGCCCGGCGGCCGTCCGCCTTTCCGGCATCACGAAGCGCTTCGGGGACCTCGTCGCGAACGACGCCGTCGTTCTGGACGTCGGACGCGGCGAGGTCCACGCCCTGCTCGGCGAGAACGGGGCCGGCAAGACGACCCTGATGCGCATCCTCTACGGCCTCACGTCGGCGGACGCGGGCACGGTGGAGGTCGACGGTCGGCCCGTCACGATCCGTTCGCCCCGGGACGCGATCGCCGCGGGGATCGGGATGGTCACCCAGCACTTCTCCCTCGTCCGCCCGATGAGCGTGGCGGAGAACCTTGCCCTCGGCCGTGCCCGCGGCGCCCGCCTCGACCTCGACGCCGCGAGCCGCCACGCGCGCGAGGCGTCCGAGCGCTATGGCATCGCTGTGGATCCAGCGGCGCGCGTCGGCGACCTGTCGGTCGGCGAGCAGCAGCGCGTGGAGATCCTCAAGGCGCTCGCGCGCGACTGCCGCGGCCTCATCCTCGATGAGCCGACCGCGGTCCTCGTGCCCCAGGAGGTCGAGGCGCTCTTCGCCACCCTCCGGCGGCTCATCGACGACGGGCTCGCGGTCGTCTTCATCAGCCACAAGCTGGGCGAGGTCCGGGCGATCTCCCACCGCGTCAGCGTGCTGCGCCGCGGCGTGCTCGTGGGCACGGTCCCGGGCAGCACGGACGAGAAGGAGCTCGCCCGGAGGCGGGGGGGACGGCCCACCTGCGGCGGCACGCGCCCGGCGCCGGTCGCCAACGCCGCGGCTGCCCCGGCGGTGCTGCGGATCGACGGCCTCTCCGCCGCGGGCACGCACGGGCTGCCCGCCGTCCGCGACGTTTCCATCGGGGTCCGTGCGGGCGAGATCGTGGGCATCGCGGGTGTCTCGGGCAACGGGCAGACGGAGCTCGTGGAGGTCCTCTCGGGGATGCGCCGACCCACGGCGGGCACGGCCACCGTGCACGGCACGCCGGTCGCCGGCGCCGCGCCCGCCGCGGTGATGGCCGCGGGCCTGGGCAGGATCCCGGAGGACCGCCACGCGAGCCTTGTGCTGGACCTCTCGGTCGAGCTGAACCTCGTCATGGAGCGGATCGCGGACTTCACGGGGCGCGGCGGCCTCGACCACGCGGCGATCCGGCGCCACGCGCAGGACCTCATCGCCCGCTACCGCATCAAGGCCCGCCCGGAGGACCGTGTCGGCACGCTGTCGGGCGGCAACATCCAGAAGGTGCTGCTCGCCCGCGTCCTCTCGCGCGACCCGCAGGCGATCGTCATCGCGCAGCCCACGCGCGGCCTCGACGTCGGCGCGTCGGAGTACGTGCGCGGCGAGATCCTGGCCAGGCGCGCGGCCGGCGCGGCGATCCTCCTCGTCTCGGAGGACCTCGACGAGCTGCTCACGCTGTCCGACCGGGTGATCGTGCTCTACGAGGGCCGGATCGTGGGCGAGATGCCCGCCGAGGCGGCGGACGCCGAGCACCTCGGGCTCCTCATGGCCGGCCGGGAGCGCGCGGCATGACCGGCGCCCGGCTCCGGTCTGCGCTCGCGGCGTCCGGGAGCACGCTCGGCCTCGGGCTGCTCGCGATCATCGTCGCGCTCGTCATCACCGCGCCGGTCATCCTCGTCGCGGGCGCGTCCCCGATCGATGCGTACGCGAACTTCTTCCTCGTCCCGCTGTCCAGCCAGTTCCGCCTGCTCGAGGTGCTCGTCGCGGCGACCCCGCTCATCCTCACGGGGATCGCGGTCGCGGTCGCGTTCCGGGGCGGCTACTGGAACATCGGCGCGGAGGGTCAGCTCATCCTCGGCGCGATCGCAGCGACCGGGGTGGGCATCTCCGTGCCGCCCGAGTGGCCGTCGCTCGTCGTCATCCCGCTGATGATCGGGGCGGGTGCGCTCGCGGGCGCCGGCTGGGCGCTCGCGCCGGCGCTCCTCCGGACGCGGCTGGGCATCGACGAGGTCGTCACCACGCTCCTCCTCAACCCGGTCGCGCTCCTCTTCGTGAAGGCGCTCGTCCAGGGTCCCTGGCGCGACCCGATGGGGATCACGGAATCGCCGCCGATCGTGGACGCGGGCCACCTGCCGCAGCTGATGGAGAAGTCCCGGCTGCACCTCGGCTTCCTGCTCGCGCTCGTCCTCCTCGCGATCGCCTGGTGGGTGCTGTCGCGGACGGCGATCGGGCTGCGGATCCGTGCCGTCGGCCTCTCGCCGCACGCGGCGCGCTTCGCGGGGATCCGAGTGGAGCGGACGCTCCTCGGGGTCGCCCTCGTCTCCGGCGCGATCGCCGGGATCGCGGGCGTGGGCGAGGTCGCCGGCATCCAGTTCCGGCTGACCACGGGCGTCGCCGCAGGGCACGGGTACACCGGGATCGTCGTCGCGATGCTCGGCGGGCTCTCCATGCCGGGCGTCCTTCTCTCCGCGCTCTTCCTCGGCGACCTGCGGGTGGGCACGAACAAGGCGGAGAGCGCGCTGGACATCCCGTCGCAGATCGGCGCGGTCGTCCAGGGCGTGATCCTCCTGTGCGTCGTCGGGCTCCTCGCGATCCGGCGCCGGCGGATCTCGCGCACGGACCGCCCCGCGGACGAGGGCGAGCCCCAACCGGCGGATGCGCAGCACCTCGAAGGAGCGCCCGGATGATCGACGGCGGCTTCATCGGCGACCTGGTCGGGGCCACCTTCCGGAACGCGACGCCGCTCGTCTACGGGACGACGGGCGAGACGGTGACGGAGCGCTCGGGGATCCTCAACCTCGGCATCGAGGGGACGATGTACGCGGGCGCCTTCACGGGCTTCGCCGTCGCGTGGTGGGTCGGCGACCCGCTCGTCGGCCTCCTCGCGGCGATCGTCGCGGGGATCCTCGCGGGCGCGGTGATGGGCCTCCTCACCGTGACGCTCGGCGCCAACCAGCACGTCGCCGGGCTCGGCCTGACGATCGGCCTCATCGGGCTTTCCGAGCTCGGCAACCGGCTCCTGCTGAGCGGCGCGGAGCTCCAGAAGATCACGCCCTTCCCGCAGTGGGACCCGCTCGCGGGGCTCGGGGAGATCGGCGTCGTCTTCCAGCAGTACGGGCTGACGTACGTCGCCTTCCTGCTCGTCGCACCGGCCGCGTGGTGGCTCATCGGACACACGCCGCTCGGCCTCTCGATCCGCGCGGTGGGCGAGAACCCGGAGGCCGCGGACGCGGCGGGGATCTCCGTCGCCCGGACGCGCTACATCGCGCTGATGATCGGCGGCGGGCTGATGGCCGCGGGCGGCGCGTTCCTCACCCTCGCGGTCCTCGGCGCGTTCACCCTGGACATCATCGCGGGGCGGGGCTGGGTCTGCCTTGCGCTCGTCATCTTCGGCCGCTGGGGGATCTGGCGCGGCGTCCTTGGCGCGCTGATCTTCGCCTTCGTCTACTCGCTCGGGCTGCGGCTCCAGATCATGCAGGGCTTCGAGGGCGTGCCGCGCGAGCTGATGCTCGCGCTCCCGTACCTCGCGGTCATCGCGGCGCTCGCGCTGAGCGGCCGCAACGCCCCCTATCCGGGCGCCTACCTCAAGCCGTACCGCCGGTCGTAAGCGCGCCCGGCCCCAGGGAGGACCGTTGACGGATGGATGACCGCGACTTCATGCGCATCGCGATCGAGCAGGGGGCGAAGAGCCTGTCCGAGGGCGGCGTCCCGGTCGGCGCGGCGATCGCCGTGGACGGGAAGCTCCTCGCGGCGGGCCACAACCGGCGGGTCCAGCAGGGATCCTCGATCCGCCACGGCGAGACGGACGCGCTCGAGAACGCGGGCCGCCAGGCCGCGTCGGTCTACGCCCGGGCCACGATGTACACGACGCTCTCGCCGTGCGACATGTGCACCGG
>JBJTJV010000006.1:0-5945 GCA_046352645.1 Chloroflexota bacterium
GGGGCAGCCGCGCCCTGGCCGGACGTCGTCGGGACGTGGCAGGGCGAGGCGCGCTTCGCGGTCGCCGACGGCGGGATCGCGACGTACACGGAGACGATCGTCATCGAGCGCCAGGAGGACGAGCTCGTGTGGGGCAAGGTCGTCTGGACGAACGACGCGGGCGAGCCGATGGAGAGCGGGCTCCTCGGGATCATCCGGGGCGACCGCCGCTCGTTCCTGCTCACGCAGGAGACCGCGACCTGGTCCGGGACCGTGGAGGACGGTGCCCTCCATGCGCTCCTCACGTTCAGCAACGGCGGCTCCGACCACGGCGTCGCGGAGGTCGTGCTCACGCGCCGCTGAGCGGCTGCCGGAGCGCGCTCGGGCCTCGAGCCGGGCGAGGTCATCGGCGTCCCCCGGCGCTCCCGGGGAGCTCCTTTCCACACCCGGATAAGTCGCAGGCAAGTCCGCCTCGCCATCCTGCGGGGCATGGGTGTACGCGGATTTCCACTACCGGAACCTGAATGGAACGGCCCGCGCGAGGAGCGCACCGTCATGCCGATGGACCATCGGGTCCACATCCCCGAATGGGCGCGCTACGTCGCGGGCCTCTGGGTGGGCGACGTGCTGGAGGTGCGCGTGCTCGGTCCCGGCGAGATCGCGCTCCGCTGGGCCCCGACACCCGCACCGGACGACCCGTCCACGCCGGTCCCGCCGCGGTTCCCGCGCCACCCGGGCTGGGAACGCGACCTGTGAGGGCGCACGGAGGCGCTGCTACGCTCGCGGCTGCAACGCGCCGCCTGCCCGGACCGCGGCGCTCCGAATGCGGGAGTCCACGCAGGATGCACACCACGTCCCGTCGCCATGCGATCGCGGCCGTCGCCGTCGTGCTCGCGCTCGCGCTGCCCGCCACGGTCGCTGGCGCCGAGCCGGTGCAGCTGACCATCGCCCAGCAGCCCCCGGAGATCACGCTCCACGACCTTGCCGGGGACGGCTGGGGTGCGGGCGACCTCTTCACCTTCCACGCTGTCGCGACGGCCGGTGACGGTCGGTCGGTCACGCTCGTCGGCGATCATCAGTCCGTCGTCCTGCCCGCGTAAGGGCCGCACGCCGAGCATCGGATCAGCTCGGCGATCTGGGACCTCGGGGGCGGCGAGTCCGTCGTCTTCGTCGGCACGAACCCGATCGCCCGCGCGTCGGAGATGATCGTGCCCGGGTTGGAGCTCACGCGCGCCATCGTGGGCGGGACGGGTGCCTATCCCGGGGCCCGCGGCGAGATCCGCACGGTGCGCGCGGAGGACGGGTCGCTGGACCACGCGCTGGTGTTCACCCCGGCTGACGCGGACGCGGCACGCGAGACGGTGACGATCCACGTCCCGGTCTCGGACACGACGCTGACGGACATCACCGCGGAGGACGGCATCGGGGTCGGCGACCTGTGGACGTGGCACGCGGACGCGCAGACGGCGGCTGGTGCGCCGGTCGGGGCCTACGGGGTCCAGCACCTGGTGCGGATGCTCGCGGAGGACGGCACGTCCGCCGAGGCCTTCGGCTACGCGTTCTTCGACTTCGGGAACGGCGACCTCCTCGTGGGCGTCACCGCCTTCCCCGTGGCCATCGACGGCGGTCGCGCGCTCGCGGTCGCGCCGATCGACCGGGCGATCGTCGGCGGGACCGGGCGCTTCGCCGGGGCGCGCGGCACCCAGCACCTCGAGCGTGGTGCGGACGGATCGCTCGAGCTCGTCACAGAGCTGCGCACGGACCCCGCGGACGCTCCCGAGCGCACGCTCGTCCTCGCCATGGCGCCGCAGCCGCCCGTCCTCCACGACCACGGCCCGGCCGCGGGATCGCGGGGCGACCGCCGCACCTGGGAGCACGGCTTCACCACGGAGACCGGCGAGGCCGGCGTCGCGCGCGGCTACGCCACCACCCTGGACATCGCCGAGGGGGACGACACGACGCGCGAGGCGGCGGGCGTGACCGTCTTCTCGCTCCCGGACGGCAGCACGATCGTGGTGGCGCGCTTCGCGCACGAGGACCCGGCGGCAGGCATGACCGGCGGACATGCCGGGGCAGGTGCGGTCATCGGCGGGACGGGCGCGTACGCGGGCGTCTCGGGCGAGATGACCACCGGGCACGGCGCGGACGGGACGATCGTGCACACGTTCACGCTGCGCGGCTGAGGCGTGGGGGAAGCGGAACGCGGATGACCCCGGCCGCGGCACGCCAAGCTCCCGTATCCTCGCGGCGTCCTGCGTCGGCGTCCGTGCCCGGCGCACGCGCGGAGGAGATCGGATGAGAGTGCACCGGCCGACCGGCCGTTCGATCGGTGGTCCTGCGGCGGCGGCGCTTGCCGTGCTCCTCGTCCTCGCAGGGACCGGCGCGGTCGCCGCGCGCGAACCCGTCGGGGGTGCGACACCCGCGGGGGCGGACCTGCCGCACCCGGTCGGGATCTCCGCCGGTCGGTCGTTCAGCTGCGCGATCATCTCGGACGGGACCGTCTGGTGCACCGGCGAGAACAATGGTGGCCAGCTCGGCCGCGGGAACACCACGGACAGCGCGGTGCCCGTCCAGGTGAAGCGGCGGACCAGCGGGTTGAAGCCCCCCGTGCCGCTCACGAAGGTGACCGCGGTCGCGTCCGGGGTCGAGCACAACTGCGCGATCCGCGAGGACACGTCCGTCTGGTGCTGGGGCCGCAACTACTTCGGCTCGCTCGGCGACGGGACCACCATGCGGCGGACGACGGCCATCCAGGTGCGGAAGATGAACGGCGATCCCCTCCTGAACGTCGTGGCCATCGGGGCCGGGGCGATCAGCAGCTGCGCGGTGACGAGCGGCGGCGCCGGCTGGTGCTGGGGCGACACGAACGCCGCCGGCGTGGGCGACGGCACCGGCGAGGCGCGCTCCCGTGCCGTCCGCGTGAAGAAGACGGGCGACACGTACCTCACCGGCGTCGCGGAGATGGACGGTGGCGCGTACCACATCTGCGCGCGCACCACGGACGGGGCTGCCTGGTGCATGGGCTCCAACTCCTCGGGCGCGATCGGTGACGGGACGAGCCAGAACCGCTCCCGCTTCACCCGCGTGGAGAAGGCCGGCGGTGGGTTCCTGGAGGACGTGGTCTCGATCTCCGCGGGCGGCGGGATCTCCTGCGCGGTGGTGGTCGGCGGTGGCGCCTACTGCTGGGGTTATGGGCGCGGGACCGGGACGGGCCCCTCCGACAACGTGACCTTCATCCGTCGTGCGACCGCGGTCCGGACGAGCGCGCAGGCGACGCTCTCCGGGAGGGTCGCCGTGAGCGCCGGCTATGATTTCGCGTGCGCGCTGGGGTCGGACGCCGGGGTGCGCTGCTGGGGTCGGAACGACTACGGCCAGGTCGCGAACGGCACGAAGACCCAGGCCGACTACGCGGTGGTCGCGCAGAAGACGGGCGCGACCCCGCTCGCGGGCGTGATCTCGCTCAGCGCGGGTGAGAGCCACGTCTGCGTGACCGGCACGGACCTGTACAACCGCTGCTCGGGATACAACGACCTCGGCGCTCTCGGCGACGGCACGAAGATCACCCGCACGCGTGCGGTCCCCATGATCGCGAGCTGGATCTTCCAGTAGCGTGGCGCGGGGCGCTCCGCCGGGAGCGCGCCCCGCGTGCCGGTCAGTCGAACGCGTGGAGGCTCGCGCCGCCGTCCGCGAGGAGCGTGGTCCCGGTCAGGTAGTCCGCGTCCGCGGAGCACAGGTAGCTGAACGCGCCCGCCACCGATTCGACCGACTGGAGCGCCCGCAGCGGGATGATCCCGCCGACCCGCGCCCGGTACTGCGGCTCGGTGTCGTACTGGACCTTCGCCATCCCGGCCGCCACGATCCCCGGGGCCACGAGGTTCGCGCGGATGCCGTGCGGCGCGAGCTCCCGGGCCGCCTGGCGGGCGAGCATCTCGAGCCCGGACTTCGTCACCGTGTAGGCGGTGATCTCCGGCCACGGGACCTCCGCGACCCAGCTGCTCGTGAAGAGGAGGAGGCCGGGGGTCCGCTCGCGGACGAAGCGCCGGGCGGCCGCCTGCGCGGTGTGGAACGCACCCGTGAGGTTGACGTCCAGGTGCGCCCGCCACTGGTCCGCGGCGATCTCCAGGAAGGGCGCGGACCGGACGATCCCCGCGTTCGCGATCGCGACGTCCAGCCGCGGCAGCGCCTCGATGACCGCCGCGACGCCACCGGCGTCCGTGACGTCCGCCTGCACGTAGGCGAGCCGGCCGAAGGCGTCCGCGTCGTCCGCGGCAAGCGCCTCGAGCGCGCGCGTCCCGGCCCACGTGTCCGCGAGGTCCAGCAGCGTGACATGGTGGCCGTCGCGGGCGAGCCGGAGCGCGGTCCCCCGGCCGATGTCGCCGAGGCCGCCGGTCAGGAGGATGTGCCGGCCGCGCGCCGGGAGGGGATGCGTCTCGTCCATCGGCGCGATGGTACGCGGGGCGTGGCAGGGGCGACGTGGCCGCAGGCGTTGCCGCCCCGGCGGCCGGTGCCCGATACTCCATCGCGTCCCGCCCCCGGCCGTGCGGCGGCGGACACGCGGGATGGAGGTCGGCGATGCGGCTGGGTGCTCTGCGGGTGCGCGGGATCGCGGCTGCGATCGGGACGATCCTCGTGCTCGCCCTGACGAGCAGCCCCGTGGTCCACGCGGGCACCCCGCCGGAGCCGCCCTGCCGCGTCCGGAACCTCGACCGCGGGACGGGCCACCGCACGCTCGCGGCCGCCCTGCTCGCCGCGCGCCGGTGGGACACGCTCGTCATGACCGGCGTCTGCCGCGGGGATGTCACCGTCCTGCGGGCGGTCACGATCCGCGGCCGCGACGTCGATGGTCGGAACGCCCGGATCAGCGGCGACGGCGACGGCACGACGCTCACGCTCGCGCAGGGCCGTCGCCTCGTCCTTGCCGACCTCACCGTGGACGACGGTGTGAGCACGATCGGCGCGGGCGGCATCGTCACCGGGACGGGCAGCCGACTGGAGCTCCGCTCCGTGCGGGTCTTCGGCAACACGGGCGTGGCAGGCGGCATCCAGAGCGCGGGCACGCTCATCGTCCGGGGCGCGACGCGGATCTCCGGGAACATCGCGACGGGCGACGGTGGCGGCATCCGCGCGGACGGGGGGACGGTGATCGTGCGCGACACCGCGGAGGTCGTGGGCAACGACGCGCAGAACGGCGGTGGGGTGGTGGGCCGGCTCGGGGCCACGATCGTCTTCCGCGGAAGGACCGAGGTGCGCGCGAACAGCGCGACGGGCGACGGTGGCGGCATCGCCATGCAGGGCGGCACGCTCCGCCTGGACGGCTTCGTCCTCGTGTCCCGGAACGAGGCGGACGGCGCGGGCGGCGGGGTCGCGAGCAGCCTCGGGACGCTCGTCGTCACCACGGACGCGACGGTCCGGCGGAACGAGGCGGGGACCCACGGTGGCGGCATCGCGTCCGTCGGCGACACGGCGGTGCGGATCGATGGGGACATCCGCATCGCGGAGAACCGGAGCGCCGGGGACGGCGGCGGCCTCCACGTCACGGGCACGCTCGGGCTGGTGCGGATCGCCGAGCGGGCGACGATCTTCGAGAACGTGGCGTCCGGCGCGGGCGGCGGCGTGCGCATCGTCGATGTGCCCGGCGGCGTGCTCCTCCGCGGCCTCGTGACGGTCGGCGACAACGTGGCCGCGACCGCGGGCGGCGGCATCGCCCTCACCGGCAGCGGCCTCCGCATCTCCGGCGCGTCGCGCGTGCTGCGGACCACCGTGACCACGGCCACGCCGTCCGGCGGCGGGATCTGGTCCGCGACGGCCGCCCCGCTGTTCGCCGACGGGTGCGCCACGCACGTGCGCGGCAACACGCCGGACGACCTCGTCGTCGCGGGCACGCCCGGCTGCGCGTAGCGGCCGGGGGCCGGCGGCACGGCCGGGGGCCGGCGGCACGGCCGGGGGCCGGCGGCACGGCCGGGGGC
>JBJTJV010000103.1:0-9457 GCA_046352645.1 Chloroflexota bacterium
AGATGTGGTGGTGCGCCCGCCCCCCATGCCCCAAGATGTTGTGGTCGGGCACTTGACAGGGACCGACCGGAGGTCCACTATCCAGCGCCCGGGAGGCGGTGCCCTCGCGTCCCGGACGGCGCGCCCGACCGGCCCGCCGCACCAGCTGCAGACAGACGACAGAGCACCCGGGACGCGCACAGACGTCCCCCATCGGGAGGGATCCGCACATGACCCAGGCGACCGCCGCTCGGAGCGGCACGGCGCGCAAGCCCGCGCGAGCCGTCAAGCGGGCCGCCGGGCACCTGCCCGCCCCGATCGTGGATGCCGAGCACCGCTTCACCGGCGCGGGCGTCCGGGGCATCACCTTCGAGCGCCGCTGGACCACCCCCGGGGTGCACCCCTACGAAGAGATCGCCTGGGAGATGCGCACCGCGAACATCTCCAACGAGTCGGGCAAGACCGTCTTCGAGCAGAAGGATGTCGAGGTCCCCGCGGCCTGGAGCCAGCTCGCCACGAACGTCGTCGTGAGCAAGTATTTCCGCGGCCACATCGGCACGCCGCAGCGCGAGCGGAGCGTCCGCCAGCTCATCGACCGGGTCGTGAACACGATCGCAGGCTGGGCGGCGACGCAGCGCTACTTCGCCGCGGACACGGACCTCCAGGCCTTCCGCGCCGAGCTCACCTACCTCCTCGTCCACCAGAAGATGGCCTTCAACAGCCCGGTCTGGTTCAACGTCGGCGTGGAGGAGCGGCCGCAGTGCTCGGCCTGCTTCATCAACTCCGTCCGCGACAGCATGTCGAGCATCATGGACCTCGCCAAGACGGAGGCGATGCTCTTCAAGTACGGCTCCGGCGCGGGCGTGAACCTCTCGCCGATCCGCGGCTCGCGGGAGAAGATGTCGGGCGGCGGCATCGCGAGCGGCCCGGTCAGCTTCATGAAGGGCTTCGACGCGTTCGCCGGCGTCGTGAAGTCGGGCGGCAAGACGCGCCGCGCGGCGAAGATGGTCATCCTCGACGCGGACCATCCGGACGTCCTCGACTTCATCGATTCCAAGGCGAGCGAGGAGCGCAAGGCGTGGGCGCTCATCGAGGCGGGCTACGACGGCTCGTTCACCGGTGAGGCCTACGGCTCGGTCTTCTTCCAGAACGCGAACCACAGCGTGCGCGTCACGGACGACTTCATGGCCGCCGTCGAGGCGGACGCGGAGTGGCAGACCCACGAGGTCGCGACCGGCGCCGTCGCCGGCACGCACCGCGCGCGGGACGTCTTCCGCCGGATGGCGGATGCGGCCTGGCTCTGCGGCGACCCCGGGATCCAGTACGACTCCACGATCAACGACTGGCACACGTGCGCGAACACGGACCGCATCTATGCGAGCAACCCGTGCTCGGAGTACATGTTCCTCAACGACACCGCGTGCAACCTCGCCTCGCTCAACCTCATGCGCTTCGTGGGCGCGGACGGCGAGTTCGACGTGGACGCCTACCGCTTCGCGGTGCGCGTGACGATCACGGCGCAGGAGATCCTCGTGGACAACGCGAGCTATCCGACGCCGCAGATCGAGGAGAACTCGCACCGGTTCCGCCCCCTGGGCATCGGCTACGCGAACCTCGGGGCACTCCTCATGAGCCGCGGCCTCGCCTACGACTCGGACGAGGGGCGTGCGTATGCGGCGGCGATCACGGCCGTGATGACCGGTGAGGCGTACCGCCAGTCGGCGGTCGTCGCGCGCGACCACGGCGGCGCCTTCAGCGACTACGCGCAGAACGAGAGCTCGTTCCTGCGCGTCATCGGCAAGCACCGGGACGCCGCATGGCGGATCCCGGCGGACGAGGCGCCCGCGGATCTCGTGGCGGCCGCGCGGAGCACGTGGGACGAGGCGCTCGCCCTCGGCCGCGAGCACGGCTACCGCAACGCCCAGGTGAGCGTCCTCGCCCCGACCGGCACGATCGCGTTCATGATGGACTGCGACACGACCGGCATCGAGCCGGACATCGCGCTCGTCAAGTACAAGAAGCTCGTGGGCGAGGGCTTCCTCAAGATCGTCAACCAGACCGTCCCGGTCGCGCTCCGCAAGCTCGGCTACTCCGCCGCGCAGACCGAGGAGATCGTCCGCTACATCGACGAGCGGGAGACGATCGAGGGCGCGCCGGCGCTCCGGCCCGAGCACCTCTCCGTCTTCGACTGCGCGTTCAAGCCCGTGAACGGCGAGCGCTCCATCCACTACCTCGGCCACGTCCGGATGATGGCCGCGACCCAGCCGTTCCTCTCCGGCGCGATCAGCAAGACGGTGAACATGCCGGAGGCTGCGACCGCCGAGGACATCGAGGACGTCTACCTCCAGGGCTGGAAGATGGGCCTCAAGGCGATCGCGATCTACCGCGACGGCTCCAAGCGCTCCCAGCCGCTGATGACCGGCAAGAAGAAGGACACGGATGCGGTGGCCGAGCAGGCCCCCGCCGCCGAGCCCCGTCCCTACCGGCGCCGGCTGCCGGACGAGCGCCGCGCGGTCACGCACAAGTTCCAGGTCGCGGGCCACGAGGGCTACATCACCGTCGGGCTCTACCCGGACGGCCAGCCCGGTGAGCTCTTCCTCAAGATGGCCAAGGAAGGCTCCACGATCAGCGGCCTGATGGACTCGCTCGCGACGATGGCCTCGCTCGCGCTGCAGTACGGCGTGCCGCTGCGCGACCTCGTGAACAAGTTCGCCCACGTCCGCTTCGAGCCTGCCGGCTTCACCGGGAACGCGGAGATCCCGATCGCCAAGTCGATCGTGGACTACATCTTCCGCTGGATGGGGTCGCGCTTCCTTCCGCGGGACGACCGCGATGCCCTCGGCATCGTGAGCGCCGCCGCGGCGGACGCGGTCGCGGAGACCGCCCCGGCCGGCGACCAGCCCGGGGCGGGCCACGAGCGGCCGGAGGCGACGGCGGCCTCCGTCGTCGCGAACCCGGTCGTCGCTCGGGTCGCCCTCCCGGTCGCGGAGACGCATGGCAACGGCAACGGCCACGCGAACGGCAACGGCACGTCCGCGGTGCTCGCATCGCTCGGCGTGACGTCCAAGGTCGCGTTCAGCGTCAGCGCGGACTCGCCGAGCTGCTCGGAGTGCGGCAGCATCATGGTCCGCAACGGGAGCTGCTACAAGTGCCTGAACTGCGGCGCCACGAGCGGCTGCAGCTGAGACCGGATCGCACGGCGCGCGGCGCGGTGCACACCCCCGGAGATCATCCGACGACGGCCCTGCCCCGCAGGGCCGTCGGCGTTCCCTGGGCCGCCCGCCGGAGGAAGCCCAGATGCGGATCGCGACCTGGAACGTCAACTCGCTGAGGGCCCGCGCAGAGGCGGTCGCGATCTGGCTCGACCGGGCCGCGCCGGACGTCGTCCTCCTCCAGGAGACGAAGCTCGCGGATGCGGACGTGCCGGAGATGCTCTTCGCCGAGCGCGGGTACGCCCTGCTCCACCACGGCGAGGGCCGCTGGAACGGGGTCGCGATCGCCAGTCGCGTGGGGATCGCGGACCCGGTGCTGAACTTCGGTGACGGTCCGGTCCGGGATTCACGGGCAGGTGCCGACCATGCGACGGACGCGGATGCCTTCGACCCGCTGCGCGAGGCGCGCTTCGTCGCCGCGACCTGCGCCGGCGTCCGGGTCGCGAGCCTCTACGTGCCGAACGGCCGCGAGGTCGATTCCGCGTGGTACGCGGGCAAGCTGGCCTGGCTCGCGCGCCTGGAGCGCTGGCTCGCGGCGACGTGCACGCCGGAGGACGCTCTCGTCCTCGGCGGCGACTGGAACGTGGCGCCGGCGGACGCGGACGTCTGGGACCCGGCTGCCCTCGCGGGGAGCACGCACGTCACGCCGGAGGAGCGGGATGCGCTCGGCCGCCTGCGGACGTGGGGGCTGACGGACCTCTGGCGCGCGGCGCACCCCGAGCCCGGCCGCTTCAGCTGGTGGGACTACCGCGCGGGCGCGTTCCCGCGGAACCAGGGGATGCGCATCGACCTCCTCTACGGCACGGCCCCCGTCGCGGCCCGCGTCGCGTGGACGGAGATCGACCGGACCGCGCGCAAGGGCCCGCCGACGCCGTCCGACCACGCCCCGGTCATCGTGGACCTCGACGCGCCGGGCGTGCCCATCGACGCGGGCTGGGCCGGGGCCGCCGAGCGTGCCGCCCGACGCGCCGCCGGGCCCGGCTGACGCCCGACCCCGGTCCGCCCTGCGCTAGCGGTCCGCCGGGACGGGCGCCTGTCCCCAGCCGGCGAGGAGCGCGTCGACCACCTGCGGCCCCAGCGCCTGCGAGAGCTCGCCGCCGAACATCAGGCGGAAGTAGACCGGCCCGACGAGCAGCTCGGTCGCGATCCCGGCGTCCGTCTCCGGGCGCAGGTCGCCGCGCGCGATGCCCCGCGCGATGACCCGCGCCACCTCCTCGCGGCGGGCACGCACCACCGTGGCGCGGAACGGGTCACCGAGGGCGGGGTTCGCCGCGAACTGCGAGAGGAGTGCCCGGATGACCGGGCCCGCGGTCGTCTGGGTGAGCGCGCGGATCACGCTGCCCACGAGCATCTCCATCTCCGCCCGCGTGCTGCCGAGCTCGGGCACGGCGATGTACGGGGAGGTCAGCTCGAGGAGCACGGCGAGCGCGAGCGCCTCCTTGGAGGCCCAGCGCCGGTAGATCGTCGCCTTCCCGACGCCCGCCTGCGCCGCGACGTGCTCGAGCTTCAGGCGCGTGAACCCGACGGTGACGAGCTGGTCACGGAAGGCATCGAGGATCGCCTGGTGGGCGATATCGCTCCGGGGCCGGCCGCGGCGCGTGGGGGCGGGCTCCTCGGCCACGGCCGGGCCTGCGGGAATGGCGTGCATCGTCATGGGCTGCGCGTTATGATACGCAGCGTTCCGTTTCGATTGCAACGGGGCAGACCAGATACGACCCCCGCCTGACGGCTCTCCCCTCCTCCAGCCGTCGGAGCGGGGGTCTTCTCTTCCCGTCGCGCGTCGGTCCCGTATCCTGTCCGCCGTGCGCCTCTTCCGTCTGCTCGACCCCGGACCCTTCCGCGACCCCGTCGTCTGCGTCGCGTTCGATTCGTGGGTCGATGCGGGCACGGCGTCGATGACGGCCGCCGAGCAGATCGCCCGCGGCGCACCCGTCGTGGCCGTGGCCGACGCCGACGCGCTCTACGACTACCGCTCGCGCCGGCCGACGCTCGAGATCGTGGACGGACGGCCGGACACGCTCACCTGGCCGGACCTGACCCTGCGCCGCTACGCGGGGCGGACGCGGGACCTCCTCGTCCTCTCCGGCGGCGAGCCCGACTACCGCTGGCGGGAGCTCGCGACGGACGCGGTGGCGCTCGCGCGCGCCGTCGGGGCGACCGAGTGGCTGAGCATCGGGGCGATCCCCGCGGCGGTCCCGCACACGCGGCCGGTGCCGCTCCTCGGCACCTGCTCCGCGCCCGGGCTGCTGCGCGGCGACGTACGTCCCGGGCCGGACGGCACGCTCCGGGTCCCGGCGGCCTGCATCTCGATCATCGACCACGCGATCGCGCGCTCCGGGATCCCGGCGGTCGGCTACTACGCCCAGATCCCGCACTACGTGTCCGGCGCGTACCCCGCGGCGTCGGTGGCGCTCCTTGCCGCCGTCGGCCGGCACATCGGCGAGGCGCTCCCCGCGGGCGACCTGCCCGACCAGGCGGCCGAGCTGCGGATCCGGCTCGACGCGGCGACCGCGGCGGATGCCACGACCCGCGACTACGTGGAACGCCTCGAGGGAGCGGCAGACGAGTCGCGCCTCGCCGCGGGTGACGATCTCATCGCCGAGATCGAGCGGTTCCTCCGCGAGCAGGGACCGGGGCCGGAGGGCGGCGACCCGTCCTGATCGGCGCGACCGAGCCGGCAGCGGACTCGGCGCGTCGGCGGCGCGCATGGCGCGTCGGCGGCGGGCTCGGCGTGCGTGCGTGCGCCCGGCGCGTGGCCGCGTCCGTCAGGGCCGCCGACCGCGGCCGTCCCGGCCGGCGCGCGCGTCGGCCCCGCGGTCGTCGCGCCCACCACGGCCGCGCGCGTCGCGTGCCCCGCTGCCCCGCTCCGCACGCTCCGCCGCGATCGCGCGCTGCGCGCCGACGGTGAGGCGCCGGAGCGGCGGCCCGCTGTAGACGTTGCGGTCCACCGGGCCCGCGATGCCCGGGACGGTGCCACGGTCGGTCCACTGCCAGAAGCTCCAGCCGCGGCCCGCCCAGTCGCCAGCCGGCAGCGCGGGGGCGTCCGTCCGCCAGTGCGCGACCCACAGGTGCGGCGCGAGGTCGCGCGCGATCCGGCGCGCACCGCGCAGCTCCCCGGCGACGAAGCCCGGGCTCGTGTAGAGCACGGGGCGGACGCCGAGGCGTGCGCGGACACGGGCGATCCAGGCCCGCGTCCAGCGCGTCAGCTCGGTACGCGACAGGCCGCCGTCGATCTCCAGGTCGAGCGCGGGGACCATCTCGCCCGGCCGCAGCCGGGTGGTGCGGAGGAAGTGGTCGGCCTCCCGGTGCGCGTCCGCGCGGTGCCGGGATGGGGACGCGAAGTGGTACGCGCCGACGAGCACGCCGGAGCGCCGGGCCGCGCGCCGGTTCCGCTCCCACGTCCGGTCCACGAGCGACGTCCCCTCGGTCGCCTTGAGCCAGGTGAAGTCGATCCCGGCGCGGGCGACCGCTCGCCAGTCCACGCGTCCCTGCCAGTGGGAGACGTCGAGCCCGTGGCGGACCACCGCACGCTCGGTCGTGCGTGCGCCCGCGGCCCGCGCGGCACGTACGGTCGTGACGGGGGGACGGCCGGCGCGGGCGCCGGGCGCCGACGGCCCCGGGTGAGTCCCGGGCGTCCAGGCCGCGACGGAGCCCGCGAGGACGGCGAGGGCGAGGGGCACCCCGAGGAGGCCGAGGTGGCGGCGGCTCGAGCCGGTCATCGCGTACGGTCCCTCCGGTGCTCGCTCCGCCCGCGGGCACCGTGCCCGCACGGGGGAAGCGGATGCATCGTGCCGCTCGGGCGCCCCCGCGGCCTACCGTTCGGGGGTAGTCCCCCCGTAGCCGGAAGGTCCCATCGCGGTGCCGCCCGTGGGGCGCCGCCGCCCCGCCCGGTATCCTGCAGCGGTGCGTCCCCTGCTGCCCTTCCGCCACCGCTCCGCGGCCGTGCGCGCCCTCGCGGGCTCCGGCGCCCTCGCCGCGCTCCTCGCGGGCGCCGCGATCGCCCAGGACGTGGCGCCGCCGACGGGCCGGATCGCGTACGTCGCGGGCGGGAGCCGGATCGGCGTCATCCGGGCGGACGGCGGCGACGACCGGACGATCCTCGCGCTCGCCGCGCCGGATGCAGGGGGCATCGGTGCGGTCGCGTGGGCGTCCGACGGCGTGACGCTCGGCTTCGTCGGCGCGCAGGAGGCGCTCTGCTCGGTGTGGCAGGCGGACCTCTACCGGATCGCGGCCGACGGCGGCGGCCCGGCGCGGCGGATCACGAACGGCCCGGCCTGCGGGGAGCTCACCGGGCTCCCGACGGCCACGTTCCTCGTCACCGTGCAGAACCGGCGGGATGCGCCTGTCGAGGTGATCCTGCACGCGCAGGGGCTCGCGGAGCCGCGCGCGGCCCGCATCGACGCGGGCTGGCAGCTGACCGTGGAGCTGCCGGGCGTCGCCGATCTCGGACCCGGCGTCCGCCAGCTGGTCGCCGCGAGCGACGGGAACCGGACCTGGGGGATGGGGAGCGTCGGCGCGGACGTCCTCCCCGGCGAGCGGATCGATGCGGGCACGATCGTGCTGGACGAGACGGGCGTCGTCGGGCTGGGGGCGCAGGCGCTCACGTGGGGGCCGGACGGGCGCGAGCTCGGCTTCCAGCTCGGCCTGGACACGCTCCGGCGGATCGCCGTCGATGCCGGGCCGGTCGCGCAGGGGACGCCGCTCATCGACCCCGCGGGCGGGACGCCCCCGGCGGCCACCACGCCCGCCTGGTCCCCCGATGGCGACCGGATCCTCTACCAGCGCTTCGACGGCCCGACCGCGAGCATCGACCTGCTCCGGACCGGGACCCCGGGACCCGGCGGTATGGTCCTGCCCGTGACGCTCGCCTGGGGCATCGACTGGTTCCCCGACGGCAGCGGGTTCATCGTCTCGGATGCCGGGCCGCTCCTCGATTCCGCGAACCTCCTGCGCGTCGATCTGGAGACCGGCGCCGTCGAGACGCTCACCGGGGAGACCGACGCGTGGGCGATCTCGCCCGCGATCTCGCCGGACGGACGCTGGGTCGCCTACGCCCGCACGACGGACCCGTTCACGCCGGACGCCCCGACGGAGATCCGTGCCCGCCACCTCGCCACCGGGGTGGAGCGCCGCGTGGTCGCCGACGGCGCCTTCCCCGACTGGGCGCCGTGATCGCGCACGCCGCGCGGGTCCGCTGATGCTCATCGAGGCGGACGGCTCGGTCCGGATCGCGTGGGAGGCGGACGGCTTCGAGGCGATCCACGTCCTCGCGCGCTTCCGCGAGCGCGCCGAGCTCGAGGAATGGGCGCGCGGCATCGCCGATCTCGCGCTTTTCGAGCGCTCCTACCCGGCGCTCCGGGCGGCGATCGTGCGGAGCTGGCCGGGGCTGTGCACCGTGGGCACCCGCCGCGGCCCGGGCGCCCGACCGCGCGTCCTCGTCGCCTTCCTGCCGCCGCGCGGCGAGGGACGACCCGAGCCCCCCTGATCGCGGACGTGCCGGGCCATCCACCCGGCCGCGATCGCCCGGCGGATGGTCAGGTGCGGCCGTCGGCCGCCGTCTGGCCCCGGGGCTCCATCTCCAGCGTCCCGAGCTGGTATGCCCGGAGCGTCTCGGCGGAGACGACGTCGGCCATGGAGGGCTCGTCGGGGAGGTGGTCCTCCCAGCCGGCGGGTCGGACGTCGAGCCGGCGGGCGAGGATGCCGATGATCGAGCGCGCCTTGAAGGGCGAGATCCCGGGCAGCGCACAGAGCCGCCGCTCCACGGTCCGTGCATCCGCGCCGTCCGCCCAGATGCCGCGGATGTCGCCCGCGTGATCGCGAACGACGATCGCGCAGGTCCCGTGGACGCGCTTCGCCATCACGCGCGGGAACCGGTGGAGCGCGGGCTTCGCGGAGAAGACCGCCTCGACCTCCGCGAGCGGCGTCGCCGCGATGAGCGCCGCGTCCAGGCGACCCATGCGCAGGACGAGCGCGCGACCCGCGGAGAACGCCTTGGGCACGGTGATCCGCTGGTCGAGGATGAAGCCGATGACGAGGGCGAGCGGGTCGCGCGCGAGGAGCGCGTCGGCCTCGGCATCGCCGGTGAAGGGAAGGGCATCGAGCGGCATCCACCGATGGTAGCCCGTCGCGGGGCCGCGCCTGCGGGAACGGCCGGCCGGATCCGGCCCGGCCGCGGTACCCGCGACGGCGCCCGGGGGTCGATCGGTCCAGGGAGGCCGGCGCGAGGATGCAGGCGCTCGACGACGCGCTCCGCGCCCGCGGCGGCG
>JBJTJV010000104.1:0-5345 GCA_046352645.1 Chloroflexota bacterium
CCGCCCATTGTCAGCGACTCCGCGCACGTACGGCGCCCTGCCCCTAGCCTCGGTTCTGGTAGTCCGACGCTAGCTTGACGCCGGTGACACACCCGAAGCACCCGGGACGGACCGGATTCACGCCGCAGGGCCATCAGCCGCTTGGGGCGACAGTCAGGACTCGGAGGTCAGGCGTATGCGAGCAGGCGGCCGACCAACGCTGTTGTGACAGGAGCCCCGGACCCGTCCGGGGGCGCCAGCCAAGCCCGGATCCCTGATGGTCGGCGCTGCCGGCCGGTCGTCAAGGGATGGCGAGTCGCCGGCGTTCAGTGAGGCGCGACCGCGGGAAGGCCGAGTGCGCGCGCGGCGGTGAGCATTCGGTCGTCGTAGGTGATGATCGCCTCAAGGTCGTCGCCAAGCGCGAGAGCTGTGGCGACGTGGATCGCGTCGAGCGTGCGCAGGATCTTCGGCTCCAGGATCCCAGCTGCGTCGAGGACCCGATCGTCGACGGAGACGAGATCGACGCGCCGAAGGGCGTCGCGCACGGTGGTAAGCGCATCCGGGCCGAGGTGCCGGACGGCCCTGACCGCCTCCGTTCGGAGGAGAGCAGAGGAAGCGAACCGGGATCCCGCCGCGGCAAGGTAGGTGCGCAGGGCGGCGGACTCCGCCTCGGCCACGACGACCTTCACGAACGCCGAGCTGTCGAGATAGAGGACCCTCACTCGGCGCGGCCTTCCTCGACGACGCGCGACGGGGCGACGGCGCCGACGGGAAGTGTGAAGGCGTCGATGTCGAGAAGGTTTCCCTCGGCGGGTCGAACAAGGCCTTCCCGTTCGAGGCGGGCGAACCCGCTCGGCATGGCCGGGACGAGGACGGCGACCGCGCGCCCCCGATCGGTCACCTCGATGACGTCACCGCGCGCGGCGCGGCGAACGAGTCCGCTTGCCCCGCGACGGAGCTCTCTGATGCCTACGCGTTCCATGTGCGACATTGTCGCACGTCGTGATCTGCGCGGGAAGCCCTCGGGTCCCCGTTGCCCGTCGGTCAGGCCCTTGCGTGCCAGCCGAGCGCGTCGGCCGCTTCGCCTCGTGCGCCCCCGCGTCCGTCCGGGGGCGCCACCGCCGATCGGCACGCCTGCCGGGGCGCGCCGACCCCGCGTGGCAGGGGAGCCGACGCGTCCGGCCGCGCCGCCCCGGGCGGCGGAAGGTCTCCTCCCCGGCCCTGTTGTAGTGTCCCGCCACGATGACGCGAAGCTGGCTCCCGGCGAGCGGCGTGAGCGCAGCCATCGCCCTGCTGCCGGGCGTCGTTCTGGACACGTCGGACGCCATGGGGTCGGACTGCCTGAGCGCTTCCTTCGTCCTGGCCCTGTGGCCCGCGCTGGTCGGGCTCGTCGCAGGACTGCTGGCAGGTGCGCTGTTCGCACGGCGGCGCGAGCCACCCGGCGCGTACGCCACCCTGCTCGGGGCCGTGGCGCTCGCAGCAGGGATCGGATATCTCCTCGGGATGTCCGGTGGCATCGCCCATCTGGTGGCGGCCGGCGGCACCCGCTGCTCTCCGCTCGACAGCGCCCTGAGCGCCGCTGCCGTCGCGGGGCTCAGCGCGGCCGCGCGACGTGCATCGGGCTCATCCCGGGCTACCTCGTCGGGTGGCTGCTCCGCCGCTGACCGGGCGCGCGCGGCACGAACCCCGCCGGGACCCCCGTCGGGAGCGAGCGTCGGGCGCGGACGTGTGCGCGCCTCCCGCACGGCATGCCGTCTGCAGCCCCGCCAGGGCGCGTCGCCTGCGGGCGCAGCGGGCACCCGCCGACCGATCCGCACGAGGTGCCGGCGCGAACACCTAGCGTCCGGGCACTGGTGCCCGTGCATGCCGACATGGCAGAGCGAGGGACGAGCTGATGGACTGGACCTACCCTGCCGGCGCGAGCGACGGCGGCATCTTCGAGATCGGCAAGCGCCTCGCCGACGCGCTCGGCCGCGCACCGGACGTCACACGATTCACCTACGATGCCCGGGAGATGCTCCGCGCGACCCGCGAGATCGAGCAGGCCTCCCGCGGCGGGCGCCTGATCGCCGGCTTCCAGACCGCGGACAAGCTCGCGAAGGAATCGGAGCGCTACGCGGCCCTGCACGCGTCGGGCACGCGGATCACCGTCTTCGGCGTCGGCGCACGCCCCGCGGACCCCACGATCGACGGCGTCGAGTACCGCGCGCTCGCCCCGAACCCGCGCGCCATCGCGAACCAGTGGGTCCTCGCCACCGATGACCCGGAGCAGCTGGCCTTCGTGAGCTACGAGATCGGCGACCCCGCGAGCTTCGGCGTGGGTGGGGCTGGGGCGGCCGGGAAGCGCTTCGTCGGCTTCGTGAGCGACGACCCGGGCGTGGTGCGCCTGCTCATCGACGCGCTCGACGCGGTCGCGCGGCCGGCGCCGCCCGCACCGCCCGTCGCGACGGTGCCGGCCTCGCCCGCAGCCAGGGACCTCGCGGCCTCCCTGGACGGCACCGCGGCTCCGGACCATGCCGCCGGCCCGGGTGCGGTGGTCGTGGCCATCGGACGCGGAGACGACCGACGCGCATTCCTCGTCGGCGCGGCGATCGCGCGGCGCGACGGGCGTACGCTCCTCCTCGTCGACCGGACCGCGGAAGGCTTCTCCAACCCGTACACGGACCTCCGCGGCGACGATGCCGACCGCCCCAGCCCGGACCGGCTCGTGGCGCTCGGCAGCGCCCGACGGGAGGGCCGGAACGCCCTCGCCCTCTTCCTCGAGGCGGCCGCGGCGGCGGGCATCGAGGCGGCGGGCTGGTTCCCCGTGCGGGCGGGCGCCGAGGGCCTCGCCGAGGCGGCGCGGCGCTTCGGCGGCGCGCTCTGCGTCGTCCCGTCGGAGGTCGCCCGACCCGGCCTCGCCGAGCGCCTCCGCGGTATGACGGTGGAGAAGATCGGCACGCTCACCGCCCAGCCGGTCATCGTCGCGGGCTGACGGGTCCGGCCGGGGAGCGCCGCGGCGAACCAGCACGCTCCGCTCGGACGGCCGACGGAGGGCACGCGCCGCCCGGCGATCGTCGCCCGCCGGGCCCCGGCCGGGGTGCGCGGCCCGATCGTGTGGCGCGGCTGGACGAGCGGCCCGATCGGCACCCTGGACGGACGCTACGGAACCGTGGCAGGCCGGTGCCACGGTCGATCCCGCCGGCAACGGTGCCGCGATGCGGATGCGCTCGGCGCCGCGGTGTCGAGCGCGCCCGGATCGGGGCCCACTCACGCGAGGCCCCGACGTCGGTGGCACAATCCGCCGTCAGGCGCCCGCCGGTCCGCGCGCGACCCCGCCGGAGGACCCCATGCCCGTCGCCCGCTCCGTTCGCCGCCCGCTCGCGGCCGCGCTGCTCGCACTCGCGGTGCTCGCCCCCGCGGCGCTGCGCGCGTCCGCGGCGACGCTCCCGCCGCAGCCGCCCTGCTCGGTGACCAACCAGCGCACGACGAACGCGGTCAGCTCGCTGGCGAGCGCCGTCGCCGGGGCGACCGGCGGCGACACCTTGCTCGTCTCGGGCTTCTGCCGTGGCGTCGCGGTCACGATCGACAAGGACCTCACCATCCGGGGCGTCGCGACCGGCGGCTACCTGCGCGGCGTGCTCACGGGGACCGGAAGGGATTCCGTCCTCCGCATCCCGGCGGGCCGCACCGTGACGCTCGAGCTCCTGCGGATCTCCGGGGGCAACGTCCGCGACACGTCCCTCGGCGGCGGCATCACGAACGCGGGGACGCTCACCCTCGACCGCGTCACCGTGCGGCGGAACGTCGCGGTCTTCGGCGGCGGCATCCGCACGAGCGGCCCGCTGACGCTCGTGGATACCGTGATCACGCGGAACCTCGGGCTCGATTTCGGCGGCGGGCTCGCCGTGACCTCCACGGGCAGCGTGACGATGACCGGCTGGAGCGAGCTGCGCGCGAACGTCGCCGGGAACGGTGCCGGTGCCTGGGTCGCAGGCTCGATCTCCATCGCCGACGACAGCCGGCTGTTCTACAACAAGGCGGGCCGCACCGCGAAGTCGCCCTGGAAGAGCTCCTACGGGTTCGCGGGCTACGGCGGCGCGATCTTCCTCGAGGGCTCGATGACCATGAGCGGCGACGCCTTCATCACGCTGAACATCGCACAGTCGCGCGCCGGGGCGATCTACTGGTCGAACAAGCCGATCGTCGGCACCTGGTGCGACCTCCCGTGGTCGAACCAGAACCGCACCAAGCCGTCCGGCGATCCCTGCATCTCCGGGGCGGCCAAGGCCTGATCCCGGGACGGCGGCGCGTCGTCGGCGACGGCGCGCCGTACGCGCAGCGTCAGCTCGCGAGCTTCTTGTAGCGGATCCGGTGCGGCTGGTCGGCGGCCGTGCCGAGCTCCTTGTGCCGGTACGCCTCGTACTCGCTGAGGTTGCCGGGGAAGAAGCGCACCTGGCTGTCGCCCTCGAACGCGAGGATGTGCGTCGCGATCCGGTCGAGGAACCAGCGGTCGTGGCTGATCACAACGACGCAGCCGGGGAACGATTCGAGGCCTGCCTCCAGCGCGCGGAGCGTGTCCACGTCGAGGTCATTCGTGGGCTCGTCGAGGAGGAGCACGTTGCCGCCCGACTGGAGGAGCTTCGCGAGGTGGACGCGATTCCGCTCGCCACCCGAGAGCTGGCCGACGAGCTTCTGCTGATCGGTCCCCCGGAAGTTGAAGCTCGAGACATACGCGCGGGCGGGGAGCTCCCGCGGGCCGACGCGCACGATGTCCGCGCCCTGGCTGATCTCCTGGTAGACGGTCTTCTCCGCGGCGAGCGAATCGCGTGACTGGTCCACGTAGCTGAGCGCGACGGTCTCGCCCTGCGTGATCGTGCCTGCATCGGGCGCCTCCTGGCCCACGAGCATGCGGAAGAGCGTCGTCTTGCCGGCGCCGTTCGGCCCGATGATGCCGACGATGCCGGAGCGGGGGAGGGAGAACGACAGGTCCTCGATGAGGAGCCGGTCGCCGTAGCCCTTGCGCAGCCCCGCGACCTCGATGACCGTCTCGCCGAGGCGCGGCCCCGGCGGGATGGCGATCTCCAGCTCGCGCGCCACGACCTTCTCGTCCTGCGCCTGGGCCATGAGCTGCTCGTACGCGGTGAGGCGCGCCGTGCCCTTGGCCTGGCGCGCCTTGGGCGAGAGCCGCACCCACTCGAGCTCGCGGGCGAGCGTCCGCTGCCGGGCATCCGCGGTCTTCTGCTCGGCCGCCATCCGGGCGCAGGACGAGAAGGTCGTGGCGCGCGAGCTGGAGATCGCCATCCCGCCGGGGCCCCGCCTCGGCGAGACGGTCATCGAGGTCGCGGGGCTGCGCAAGGGCTACGGCGACCGGCTCCTCATCGAGG
>JBJTJV010000105.1:0-8569 GCA_046352645.1 Chloroflexota bacterium
CCTGTGCGTCGGCGAGCTGCTCGCCGACGCACAGGATCGGCCTGATCCCCGCCTCCGCGCAGCGGACGACCTTCCGGCCGACGAGCGCGTCCGTCTCGCCCTGGTCGCGGCGGCGCTCGGAGTGACCGAGGATGGCCCAGCCGACGATCCCCGCGAGCATCGCCGCGGAGATCTCCCCTGTGTACGCCCCGGACGCCTCCGCGTGGACGTTCTGCGCCCCGACCTCGACGCCGGTCCCGGCGAGCGCGTCGCGCACGGCCGCGAGGGCGAGGTAGGGCGGGCAGAGCACCCGCGTGACGGACGGCGCGGCGATCCCGTCCGCGATCGAGCGCGCGAGCGGCCCGGCCTCGGCGGGGGTCCCGTGCATCTTCCAGTTGCCGGCGATGATGATCGGTCGCATTGCGGCTATCTTCCCACGTCCCCGTCCCGGGCCACCGCGGCAGCCTCGACCCGGGCGAGGGCCCGCTGTACGCGTGACCGGGCGACGCCGAGCTCCTCCGCGAGCTCCGCGAGCGTCGCCTCGGGGGCTGCGATCCGGAGGCGTGCGACGGTGGCGTCGAACGGTGCGAGCGCCCCGAGCCCGGGGCCGTCCGCGAGGGCCGTCGCGGCCGCGACCTGGCGCGCCGCCGCATCGACCGCCCGCCGGAGGTTCGCCGTCTCGGCGTTCAGCGCCCGGTTCAGGTGCCCCCGGAGGGCGTGCGTGACGGCGCGCGACTCGATCTCCAGCGCGGCGGCGGAGACGCCGAGTCGGCGGAGGAGCGCCACGATCGCCTCCCCGCCCTTCCAGGTGAGCACGCCCCGCCCGCGCCGTCGGCGGAGCCCGGCCGGGTGGCCGAGCGCGGCGAGGTGGGGCGCGAGATCGGCCGCCTCGTCCGGCGCCAGGACGAGCTCGAGATGCGCGCCGACCGGGGCGAGGCTCAGGGAGCCCGCCACGAGGACGCGCCCCCGGAGCCACGCGATCCGGCAGTGCTCGGCGGCCTCCGTCCATGCGAACGGGCCGTCGGCGGTCTCCGCGCGGCGCGGGGCCGGACCGGGTGCGTCGAGCCGGACCGCGAGACGCGCGATCGCCGGGGTGCGTGCATGGCCCGTCGCGGCGCTCCCGAGCCCGGCGCGCTCCGCGGCCCGGCAGCACGCCCGTGCGGGCTCGATGCCCGCGAGCTCCGCGCGGACGGCCGCGACGAGGTCGCGGGCGCGCTCGCGCTCGCCGTCCGGGGCAGCGCGGCCGCTCAGGCGATCCGCGCCGCGGACGGCGCCCGGGACGCGTGGCGCTCCTCGACCAGGGCGACGAGGGCGGCCGTGAGCTTGGCGGGGTCGTGGCGATGCGCGTTCGCGTCGTCCACGACGTCGGCCCGCACGAGGCGGGGCCGGGTCCGCGCCGGGTCGAGGTCGATGCGCACCGGTGCGGCCGGATAGTCCGCGGCACGTCGCGCGTCGAGGTTGTCGTTCGCGATGACGACGTCGATGAGGTCACCGACGCCGTGCGCATCGAGCGCGGCGAGGTGCGCGGCGAGGGTGTACCCCTCGGTCTCGCCGGGCTGCGTGGCGACGTTGCAGACCCACGCACGGATGCCGGAGGCGGCATCGAGCGCGGAGCGGATGCCGGGCACGAGCAGGCTCGGCAGCAGGCTCGTGAAGAGGCTGCCGGGGCCGAGCACGATGATGTCCGCCTCGCGGATCGCCTCGACCGCGTCCGCGCTCGCCTCCACCGCGGCCGGGCTGATCCAGACGCGCCGGATCGCGGGCGCGCGCATGATGCGCGACTGCCCCTCGAGCTGCGTCCCGTCCGCGAGCTCCGCGTGGAGCGTCAGGGGCACGGGCGCCACCGGCACGACCCGGCCGCGCACCGCGAGGACGCGGTTCGTCAGGCGGACCCCTTCCTCGAAATCGCCCGCGATCTCCGAGAGGGCCGCGATGAGGAGGTTGCCGAAGGCGTGGCCTGCGAGGCCCGCGTCCTCGCGGTCGGGATGGAACCGGTAGGAGAGGAGCTCGGTCATCACGGGCTCCGCGTCCGCGAGCGCCGTGATGCAGCTGCGCAGGTCGCCGACCGGGGCGATGCCGAGCTCCTCCCGGAGCTTGCCCGACGAACCGCCGTCGTCCGCGACGGTGACGATGGCGGTGATGTTGCTCGTCACCTCCTTGAGGCCGCGGAGCAGCGTGGAGATCCCCGTCCCGCCCCCGATCGCGACGACCCGCGGGCCGCGCGCGAGCGAGCGCTTCTGGTAGACGAGCTCCGCGAGCGGCACGGACCGCGCCGGGAGCGGCTCGAGCAGGACGCCGAGCAGGCGCCGCAGGCCGTAGAGGAAGATGCCGAGTCCCACGAGGAGGACGACGAGGGGGCGGAGCAGCCCCGGCAGGAACTGGAGGCTCACGACACCGAAGACCTGGCCCGCGAGGCTGTCGTCGGGGACGTCGCGGAAGACGAGGCGGATGAGGAAGGCGCCCGCGACCGCGAGGATCAGCTGACCCGTGAGGACGACGAGGAGCCATCCCGCGAGGCCGGTCCCCGGCCGGAGCCAGCGCCGCAGCCGGCCACGGCGGCGGTGCGCGCCGGGTCCCGAGGGCGTCCCGGTCATCCCGCCGGGTGCGGCGGCGGTGCTCACGAGCGCGCGAGCTCGCGGTGCCAGACGCCCACGGGACCGTGGTCGGCCGTGCGCAGGTCCGCCGCCACGGCGTCCGCGATCGCCACCGAGCGATGGACGCCCCCGGTGCAGCCGATCGCGATCGTGAGGCGCGACTTGCCCTCCGCGCGGTACGCGGGCACGGTGAGCGCGAGGAGTTCGTGGAGCGTGGCGAGGAAGCGCTGCGTCACCGGCTGGCCCAGGACGAACGCCCGCACCGCCGGGTCCAGCCCCGTGAGCTCCCGGAGCTCGGGGCGGTAGAACGGGTTCTCGAGGAAGCGGACGTCGAGGACGAGGTCCGCGTCGAGCGGGATGCCGTGCTTGTAGCCGAAGCTGACCACGGCGATCGTCAGCTCGTCGGGCTCGAGGTCGGGATGGAGCGAGGCGCCGATCCGCTCCCGCAGCTGCCGGCCGGAGAGGCGCGTCGTGTCGATGATCACCTGCGAGAGCGCGCGCACCTCCTCGAGCATCCGCCGCTCGCGCGCGATCGCGTCGGCGACGCCCCCCTCCCCCGTGTCCAGCGGATGCCGATGGCGGGTCTCGGAGAAGCGCCGGATGAGGATCTCGTCGTCCGCCTCGAGGAAGAAGATCTGCGGCTCGATGCCGCGTCCGTTCAGCGCGCCGAGCGCGGAGCCGAAGGCGTGCGGGGCGTTGCCGGAGCGGACGTCGAGCACGAGGGCGACGCGCCGATAGCGCTCCGGGTCGTTCGCGACGAGCTCGGCGAGCTCGCGGAGCAGGTCGCTCGGCACGTTGTCCACGACCGTGTACCCGAGGTCCTCGAAGATCTTGCTCGTCGCGGTCTTGCCGGCCCCCGAGAGCCCGGTGATGATCGCCACGTGCTGCCGGTCGGCCCCGGCATCGCCCGTCGACCCGGCTGCCGGGCCCGGCCCGCGATCGTCCGCGGACGGGGCCGGCGGCTCAGGCATCCGCGGGGCCGCGGGTCCCGGAGCGCGCAAGGAGCCAGATCGTCGCCTCGTAGAGCAGGTACATCGTCCCGGCCATGACGACCGGGCTGACGGGGTCCCCGCCCGGCGTCGCGATCACCGCGAAGACGACCACGCCCATGAGCACGACGCGGCGGCTGCTCTTCAGCCGCTCGATCGAGAGGATGCCCAGCCGGTTGAGCAGGACGAGGACGATGGGGAACTCCATGACCGCGCCGAAGAGCAGGAAGATCATCGTCACGAAGCCGTAGTACGCCTCCGCGCTCGGCACGGTCTCGGCGATCCCGGTGACATTCCAGCTCGTCAGGAACGAGATCGCGTACGGCAGCGTCACGTACGCGACGACGGTCCCGAGGAAGAAGAAGACGACCGCCGCCGGGATCCAGGGCAGCGCGGCACGCCGCTCCTTGTCCGTGAGCCCGGGCGAGACGAACGCCCAGAGCTGGTAGAGGAGGATCGGCAGCGAGAGGAGGATCCCGATGACGATCGAGATCTTCATGAACAGGAAGAAGCCGCCGCTGACGGTGAGGAACTGCACCTTGGTCGCACCCTCGCGCACCGGCAGGGGGTCCGCGAGGATCGTGATGATCTGCGGCGCGGCCCAGAAGCCGACGATCCCCCCGACGAGGATCGCGGCGATGCAGATGGCCAGCCGCCGACGCAGCTCCGCGAGGTGATCGACGAGGGACATCACCGACGGGTCCGCGGGGGCGGCAGCGTCGATCACGGCCGGCTGGTCGGTCATGCGGGCGTCGTGCGGGGAGCGGGCGCGGTCGCCGCGCGGGTCAGGCGCGGTCGGCCGGGGCGTCGGCGGGCGCGGACGCGTCCGTGGTCTCCGGCGCGGAAGCCGCGGCCGGGGCGGGCGCGGCAGCCGGCGCGGGCGCCGTCGCCGTGCTCAGCGGCTTCGTCACCGCTCCCGTGGCCTCCTGGACGTCCGAGGAGGCCTTCTTGAACTCGCGGATCGTCTTGCCGAAGGCGGACCCCACCTCCGGCAGCTTGCCCGGCCCGAGGATGAGCAGGGCGATGACGAGGATGATGATCAGCTCGACCGGTCCGATGTTCGGGAGTCCCATTCCACCCTCCGTACCTCCACGGCCCCCGTGGCCGCGGCCGTCATCGTAGCACCCGCAGGATCGCTGCCCAACGCTCGGCCGCAGCGGCGATCGCGGCGGCGGGGTCGGCCGCGCCGAGAGCAGCCCCGGCGATGCCGCGCGACACGTTGACGAGCAGGCCGCCACCCGCGAGCGCCGCCGCGGGCCCCGCCGACGCGGGTCCGTCCATGAGCGCGCGCTCCGCGTCGCCGCCCTGCGTCCCGACGCCCGGCACGAGGAACGGCAGCGTGGGCGCGACGGCCCGGATGCGGGCGATCTCCTCGGGCGCCGTCGCCCCGACGACGAGCCCGACCGTCCCCGGGTGGCGCGCCCAGGACGCCGCCCGGCGCGCGACCCGCAGCGCGAACGTCTCGGCCGGTGCGCCGAGCATCGGATCCTCGCGGACGACGAGGTCCTGGAGCTCGCCGGCGCCCGGGTTCGAGGTCCGGCAGAGCAGGAAGACGTGGCGGTCCGCGCGCTCCAGGAGCGGCGCGAGCGCGTCCGCGCCGAGGTACGGGTTCGCCGTGACGGCGTGCGCGTCGAGCCGGTCGAAGACCGCCTCCGCGATCCGCGCCGAGGTCGACCCGATGTCGCCGCGCTTCGCGTCCGCGATGAACGGCAGATCCGCCGGGATGCGGGCCCGGACGCGCTCGAGGGCGGCGACGCCCGGGCTGCCCCACGCCTCGAAGAAGGCGAGGTTCACCTTCACGGCGGCCGCATGCGGGCCGGCCGCATCGATGCACATCGCGGCGAACCGCTCCACGCCCGCAAGCCCGCTCGGGAGGCCCGCCGGAAGCGCGGCCACGTCCGGGTCGATGCCGAGGCAGAGGACCGTCCCCATCGCGGCGGTGCGCACGCCGAGCCGGGCGAGCCAGGTCGGCGGCGGCATGCTCACGGGGCGGCGCTCGGACCGGCGGACGGCGCGGCGGCGTCCGCGAGCACCTCGGGTGTCGCCATCGGGACGAGCAGGTCCTCGGGGATGAACCACGCGGGCGGCGATTCCGCGTCCAGCCCACCGTCCTCGGTGACCGGCTTCTGCCCAACGCGGGTGAAGCCGCGCGCGGGATCGAGCGTGAGGACCCAGAGGTCCACGCCGAGGCCCTTGCGCCGGAGGAACGCGATCTGGTCGCCGTTCGGGCTGAAGGTCGGGGCGAAGCTGTCGCCGTCGTTCGTGAGGCGGGCCACCTCCGCACCGCTGCCCGGATCGAGGATGACGATGTCGCGCCCGGTCCCGGTCGTCCGCTCGGCCGCGATCCAGCGGCCGTCCGGCGACCAGGACGGGTTCGCGTAGCCCTCCTTGAGGAGCCTCAGCTTGCCGCTGCGCACCGTGAGGATGCCGATCTTCGGCGTGCCGACCTGGCCGCTCCGGATGGCGTACGTGAAGGCGATCTCGCGCCCGTCCGGGCTCCAGCTCGGATCGTTGTGCCCCTGCGCGTCATTGACCTGGACGTCGAGGTCCTGCAGCCGACCGCCGCGCGCGCTCATCGTGTGGAGGACGACCTCGCCATAGCCGTCCTTGCCATCGCTCACCAGCGCGAGCTTCTCGCCATCCGGGGAGACGTCCGGCTGGAGGACCCAGGAATGCCACTGGCCGCCGTTCGACGGGAAGATCGACTCGTAGATCTGCTTGCGGTCGCTGCCGTCCGCGGCGATCGACATGATGTTCGGGTAGTAGAAGCGGTACTTCACGAGCTTGCCGCTGTACGGCGCCTCGACGGTCTTGTCACGCGTCTCGACGAAGACGATCCGCTTGCCGTCCGGGGTCCAGGTGGGCGCGGAATCGATCCCCTTGCGGGTGAGTGCGGTGATCTCGCTCCGGCCGGTGACCTTGTAGATGTCGCCGCCCTGGGTGAAGAGGATGGAGCCGACGACCTCGGCGGTCCGCTCCGGCGGCGGCGTGATGACGATCGTGGGCCGGGGCGTGGCGGTCGCCACCGGCGGCTCGGGCACGTTCCCGCTCGCGTCCGGCGTGACGATCGCGACCGGGGGCTCGGTGGGGTCGGGCGCGGCCGCGGAGCCGAACAGCGAGATCGCCCACGAGCTGCCCGCGAGCATGGCAGCGACACCGATGGCCGCGATCGCCGGCGCGATGATCGGCGGGGTCCGGCGCGGGCCACGAGGCCGACGTGCCGCCTCCGGTCGCGTGGGCCGGGTCGCCTGGGGCGGACGCTGCATCAGGCGGCCTCCGCCGCGTCCGGCGCGCCGGCAACGCCGCGCTCGGCCGACCCTGCCGCGGCACGCATCCCACGGAGCGTGCCTGCAGGCGCGATGTCACGCACCTCGATGCGCAGCTGCTCGATCCCCTCCCAGGTCCGCCGGCCGACACGACCGGCGACGTCCACGGCCATCCCCTCGGCAAGCATCTCCGGCAGGTCCGACCTGCCGAAGGCGATCGCGTCGATGACCCCGCTCGCGCGCGAGAAGGTGAGCTGCACGTGACCTCCCTTCACGGGGCGGATGCGGCGGACGACGAGCTCCGCGATGCCGAGGAGCGCCGGCGGGTCGCCGGCCGGCTCGAGCGGCGCGAGGTCCCCCAAGAGTACGGAATCGACCGCATCCCCGCCGACGACGAGGTCGAGCGCGAGGTCGCGCGGACGCGACCCGGCCGCCGTCGGCGGCAGCTGCGCGGCGAGCGCCGTGCGCAGCTCCGCGAACCGGGAGGGCTCCACCTGGCATCCGGCCGCGCCGGCGTGACCGCCGTGGCGGACAAGGAGCGCATCGCACGCCGCGAAGGCGGCTGCCAGGTCGTAGCCGCCGGGGCTTCGTGCCGATCCGCGCCACGGCTCCGCCATCGTGCTCACCACGAGCGCCGGGCGGCCCGTCTCCTCCGCGCGCCGGCCCGCGACGAGACCGATGACCCCGACCGGCCAGAGGCCCGCGACGACGAGCACGCCCGCGTCCCCGTCCTCGGCATCCTCGGCGATCCGTGCCCGGGCATCCGCGATCGCGGTCTCCGTCTGGCGGCGGCGGATCCGGTTCTTCTCCTCGATCGTCTCGGCGATCCGCGCGGCCGACTCGGCATCCTCCGCAAGGAGGAGGTCGAGGGCGAGCTCGGCGCCACCCACGCGGCCGGGGGCGTTGATGCGTGGCGCGAGGACGTGGCTCACGGTCTCCCGTCCGCCGCGCTCCCCACCGGGCGCCTGCGCAAGGAGCGCGCGGATGCCCGGCCGCGGATCCTGCGCGATCCTCTCCAGGCCCAGGCGGCAGATCGCCCGGTTCTCGCCGTCGGGACGGACGAGGTCGGCGATCGTCCCGCTGGCGGCGAGGTCGGCGAGCGCCAGCGCCCGTTCCGGCCCACCCTCGGCGTCGGCAAGAAGGAGCTGGGCCACCTTGAACGCGACGCCGCTCCCCGAGAGGTCCGGGTACGGGTACCGCGAGCCCGGGCGATGCGGGTTCACGAGCGCGACCGCGGGAGGGAGGTCGGCCGGGAGCGCGTGGTGGTCGGTCACGATCGTGTCGATGCCGAGGCCCGATGCGTAGGCGATCTCCGCGTGGCTCGTGGAACCGGTATCCGCGCTCACGAGGAGCGTGCAGCCACCGGCTGCCGCATCGTCCACGGCGCGCCGGGGGATGCCGTGCCCGTCCTCCTCGCGGAGCGGGATCCACGGGAGCACGTCAAGGCCGCGCGCGCGCAGCGCGAGGACGAGGATGGCGAGCCCGGTCAGCCCGTCCGCGTCGAAGTCGCCGACGACGCAGACGCGTGCACCCTCCGCGACCGCCCGGTCCACCCGCGCGCGGCAGGCGTCCGCGTCCGGCAGGAGCGCGGGGTCGTGGAGCGCGGCACGCGGATCGTCGAAGCAGGCCGCGAGCGTGGCTTCCGTGACGGGGCCACGCCGGGAGAGGATGCGGGCGATACGGCCGTTCAGGCCGCGCGCACGCGCCGCGGCGATCGTCTCCGGGTCGAGGGGATGGGCAT
>JBJTJV010000106.1:0-4407 GCA_046352645.1 Chloroflexota bacterium
CCCACGGCCCCCACGCCCCCCCCTCCGCGACGTCCCCGTGCGCCACCCCCCCCAGCCCCCACCGATCCCCACCCGGCGCCCCTCCGTGCTGCGTGCCGCGGGGTCCCACGGCGGCATCGGTCGCTGTCCGCGGCGAGCCGCCATCGACGCCTCGGCCCGGCGACGGGCCGCCGGCAGCGCCTGACGCGGCTCGCACCCCACCCCACGGTCCCATCGGGCCGGGACGCGCAGGCGTCCCGCCGGAGAGAGAAAGGAACCCAGGAACCACGATGCGCAACCAGACACAGGGCACCGGCCGGCGCCGGTCCCGCACCATCACCGCGGTCGTCGCCGCCAGCGTCATCGCCACGAGCCTGTCCGCGGGCACCGTGAGCATCGCGAGCGCCGCGTCGGCCTGCGAGGGGGTCACGCTGAACGTCCTCTTCCCGCAGCCTCACCAGGGTGCGGCCGAGCTCCTCACGGCGGACTTCTCCGCCGCGACGGGCGCGACGATCAACCCCACGATCGTCCCCTACGACGAGGTCGCCGCGAAGGCGACGCTCGACGCGCAGTCGGGCGCGAACACGTTCGACGTCGTGGACACGTTCTACATCAACGTCGGCGCCCTCGCGGAGGACGGGATCCTCCTCGATCTCACCGACTGGATCGAGAGCGACGAGAACCTCGACCCCGCCGACTTCATCGGCAGCGTCTACGACCCGTACAGCCTGAACGGCGGCCGCCGCTACGGCGTGCCGTTCGACGGCGACACGCACGTCCTCTTCTACAACACGGAGATCCTCGAGCGGAACGGCATCACCGAGCCGCCCGCCACGTGGGACGAGTACCTCGCCGACGTGAAGACGATCACGGAGAACGAGAAGGCGAACGGCATCTACGGGGCCGCGATCCTCGGCCAGAAGTCGCCCGTCATCCTCGGCTCCTCGTACGTGAACCGGCTCGCGGGCTTCGGCGGCGCGTTCCTCGACGAGAACGGCCAGCCGGTGCTCGACAGCGAGGCGGCGATCGCGGCCGCGCAGGCGCTCCTCGATGTGGCGCCCTACGCGCTCCCGACCCCCCAGGAGACCGCGTTCGACCAGGCGCTCCCGGCCTTCCTCAACGGCCAGGTCGCCTTCATGGAGTTCTGGACCGACCTCGGCACGTACGCCGAGGGCCCGGATTCCCAGATCTCGGGCAAGTGGGGCGTGACGTCGCTGCCGACCGGCGGCGACAACACGACCCCGATCGCGGCGCTGAACGCGGGCTTCGTGCTCGGCGTCACCGCGGCGACCCAGAAGAAGGACTGCGCCCTCGAGTTCATCGAGTACGCCTCGTCCACCGCGACGAACCTCAAGCTCATCACCACGACCGGCTCGGGCATCGACCCGGTCCGCATCTCCTCGCTGAACGCGCCGGAGTACGCGGCGTTCAACAGCAAGGTCCAGGCGGCGGCTGCCACGGCGCTCAACGGCGCCCTCGCGTGGCCGACGGTCCCGGCGGCCCCCAAGCTCTTCCAGGAGCTGACCGACGGGCTCTCCGCGCTCCTCGACGGCCAGGGGACCCCGGCCGAGATCCTTGCCCAGGTGAACGAGTCCTGGAAGGCCGAGCTGGCCGACTGACCGGCCACCCCAGGCCCGGCCCAGCACGACCTCGAGCGACCGGATGACCGGCAGATCCGCCGGCACACGGCGGTGGGGACCACGACTCTTCGTGGTCCCCACCGTGCTCGTCGTCGTCGTCCTCGCCCTCTACCCGCTCCTCTTCTCGATCGCCGCCGCCCTCAACGAATCCTCGCTCGGCAAGCCGTTCAACGGCTTCGTGGGGCTGGAGAACTTCGAGGATGTCCTCGGCGACCCGGACGTCATCGGCGCGCTCCTGCGCACCGTGCTCTACGCGCTCGCGGTGACGGCCGTCTCCGTGATCGTGGGCCTGACGATCGCGCTGGCACTGGACCGCGCCATCCGCATCGGCGCGCTCCTGCGCACGATCTTCCTCCTGCCGCTCCTCACGCCGGCCGTCACCGTCGCGATCCTCTGGAAGGTGATCCTCTCGCCGTCCGGCGGCCTGCTCAGCACGGTGCTCACGGACCTCGGGCTGGACGGCTCCGCGCTCAGCCCGCTCTCTTCCACGGCGCTCGCGTTGCCGACGATCGCGCTCGCGGACGTCTGGGAGTGGACGCCGCTCGTCACGATCCTCCTCTTCGCCGCGCTCCAGGCCGTGGACTGGGAGATGGTGGAGGCCGGCACGCTGGACGGCGCACACGGCTGGTCGCTCCTCGTCCGGATCGTCATCCCCGCGATCGCGGGTGCCATCGCCGCGGTCGCCCTCATCCGCCTCGTGCTCGCCTTCAAGGTCTTCGACCTGGTCGCCGTCCTCACCGCGGGCGGCCCCGGCCAGTCCACGACGACCGCGAGCTACCTCACCTTCCAGCGCGCGCTCCAGCAGTTCGACGTGGGCCAGGCATCCGTCATCACCCTCTGCCTCGCCGTCGTCGTCACCGTCGTGACGATCCCCTTCGTCGTCGCGATGCGGCGGGCCCACGCGTGAGCGGCGCACGCCTGCGCCACGGGCGGCTCGGCCCGCTCGGCGTCCTCGTCCTGGCCCTCGGCGTGCTCTGGGTCCTCATCCCGCTCGCCTATCTCGTGTCCATGTCCTTCATGACGCGCACGGAGGTCATCTCCGGCTCGTACCTGCCTGCGACGCTCCAGTGGGAGAACTGGCAGGCGGTCGCGGACGCGGGGATCCCGCGCACGATCGGGAACTCGGCGCTCGTCGCGCTCGCGGCGACGCTCATCACGCTCGTGCTCGCGACGCCCGCGGCCTGGGCGATCGCGCGCCACAACGCGGGCGGCCCGCTCCTCTCCGCGGTCATCCTCTCGCCGTGGCTCCTGCCGCCCATCGTGGCGGTCGTGCCGATCTTCATCCTCCTGCGCATCGCCGGGCTGAACAACACGCTCCTCGGGCTGACGCTCGTCTACGCGTTCGTGAACGTGCCCGTCGCGGTCTGGCTCCTGGAAGGGTTCGTGCGCCGCCTGCCGGTGGAGATCGAGGAGGCGGGCACGGTGGACGGGGCAGGCGACCTCGGCGTGCTGCTCCGGCTCGTCGTGCCGCTCATCGCGCCGGGGATCGTGGCCGTCGGCATCATCACCGCCGTGCTCAGCTACAACGAGTACCTCCTCGCGAGCTTCATCCTGCTCCAGCCGGAGGTGCACACCCTGCCCGTCGCGATCTCGCTCTTCCAGGGCGACCGCTTCGCGCACCTCGGCCGGATCGCGGCGGCGAGCGTCGCCGGCGTCCTGCCGGTCTACGCGGTCGCGGTCCTGTTCCAGCGCTGGCTCGTGTCGGGCCTCACCCAGGGGGGCGTGAAGTGACCGCGTTCATCGGCATCGACGTGGGGACGCAGGGGACGAAGGCGGGCGTCTACGCCGCCGACGGGAGGCTCGTCGCGCACGCGTACGGCGAGCACGCGTTCACGTACCCGGGCCCGGGCTGGGTGGAGATGGACGCGGCGCAGATCGAGGCGGCGGTCCTCGACGCGCTCGCCCGGGCCGTCGCGGAGGCCGCCGCGGCGGGGGTCGGCCCGGACGCGATCGGGGGCATCGCGCTGTCCGGGTTCGTCTGCGGGCCGGTCCTCGTGGACGCGGACTGGGTCCCGGTGCGGCCGATCATCCCGTACCTGGACATGCGCGCCCGCGCGGAGGTCGCGGCGATCCGGCGCCTCGAGCCGCTCTGGATCGAGGAGTGCGGCACGGACAGCGTGGACACGTACGCCGCCCCTGCGACGCTCCTCTGGGTGCGCGACCACGAGCCGGAGGTCCACGCGCGCATCGCGAAGGTCCTCTCCCTCGCGCCGTACATCGCGGGGCGCCTGGCCGGCCTGCGCGCGGACGCGGCCTTCACGGACCCGACGCACCTCTCCGGCTGGATCATCGGCTGGGACGCGGCGCGCGTGGGCTTCTCGCCGCGCCAGGTGGCGGCGCTCGGCATCGACCCGGCGATCCTGCCTGCGGTCGTGCCGTCCACCCACGTGATCGGCGGGCTGACGGCGGAGGCGGCGCGGCGGACGGGCCTGCGCGCGGGGACCCCGATCGCGGCGGGGGCGGGCGACATCATGCAGAGCAACGTCGCGGCCGGCCAGCGCGCCGCGGGCCAGGCGACGGACGTGGCGGGCACCGCCAGCCTCATCACCGTGTCCGTGCCGGCGCTCGACCCGGTGATCTCGCGGATCCCGGGCATCCTCTACTCGCTCGGGACGCTGCCCGGGAGCGGCTTCTACTGGGGCTACGTCCGCGCGGGCGGCCTCTCGCTCCGCTGGTTCCGCGATCAGGTGCTCGGCCGGCCCGGCGACGATGCCCTCTACCGCGAGCTCGACGCACGCGCCGCTGCGATCGCCCCGGGCGCGCAGGGCGTCCTCTTCCTGCCCTATCT
>JBJTJV010000107.1:0-5388 GCA_046352645.1 Chloroflexota bacterium
GCGTGAGCTCGGAGAAGGTGCCGTCGAGGGCGTCGTAGATGAGAAGGCGGCCCGCGAGCGGATCGCCGATGCCGAGGAGGACCTTGAGCGCCTCGGTCTTCCGCTTCGAGGGCCAGCTCACCGTCTTCCTGCCGCACCAGGGGCCGTGCTACCGCTGCCTCTACCCGAGCCCGCCGCCGCCGGAGCTCGCGCCGGGCTGCTCGGTCGCCGGCGTCCTCGGCGTCGTCCCCGGCGTCATGGGCCTCCTCCAGGCGACCGAGGCGCTCAAGGTCCTCCTCGGCATCGGCGATCCGCTCGCGGGCCGCCTTCTCATCTACGACGCCCTCGACGGCACCTTCTCCGAGCTCACGCTACGGCGCGACCCGCGCTGCCCCGCCTGCGGCGACGGTGCGCCGGTCGCCGCGTCGTCCGGCGTCTTCACCCTCGGCGGGGGCTTCCCCGGCAGCACAGGAGCGAACGCATGAGCACCGTCCGGATCCCCCCGGTCCTGCGCGCCGCGGCCGGCGGCGCGAAGACCGTCGAGGTCGCGGGCGCGACCGTCGGCGCGGTCATCGAGGCGCTCGTGGCGCAGCACCCCGCGCTCCGCGACCAGATCCTCGCCGCGGACGGCTCGCTGAACCGCTTCGTGAACGTGTACGTCAACGGCCAGGACGTCCGCTACGAGCAGGAGCTCGCCACGCCCGTCGGCCCCGCGGACACGGTGATCCTGCTGCCCGCCATGGCGGGCGGCCGGTAGCGCGCGCCATGGCGATCGCGGACGCCCACCTCCGCCCCCACGCGCACGAGGGGACGCCGCCGCACGGGGGGCGCTACCCGTCCATCGTGGACGCGATCGGCCACACGCCGCTCGTGGAGATCCCGCGGATGTGCCCGAACCCCAACGTCCGCCTCTACGCCAAGCTCGAGTTCATGAACCCGACCGGATCCGTGAAGGACCGGGTCGCGAAGGCGCTCGTGGAGGACCTCGAGCGGTCCGGCCGCCTCTCCCCGGACTCGATCATCATCGAGCCGACGAGCGGCAACACCGGGATCGCCCTCGCGATGATCGCCCGCCGGAAGGGCTACCGGGTCGCGGTCGTCCTGCCGGACAACGTGACCCAGGAGCGGCGCCAGCTCCTCGCCCTCTTCGGCGCGGAGATCATCGATTCGCCCGGTGCCCTCGGCTCCAACGGTGCGGTCGCGCTCGCCAAGAAGCTCGTGGCGCAGGACCCGCGCTTCGTGATGCCGTACCAGTACGGCAACCCCGCGAACCCCGGTGCGCACGAGGACGGGACGGCCGAGGAAATCATCGCCGACTGCCCGGAGGTGGACGTCTTCGTCGCGGGGCTCGGCACCGGTGGCACGCTCATGGGCGTGGGCCGGCGCCTGAAGCGCCACAACCCCGAGCTGAAGGTCTACGCCGCGGAGCCGCTGCCCGGCGAGAAGGTCCAGGGCCTCCGCTCCCTGGAGGAGGGGTTCATCCCGGAGATCTTCGACCCGTCCGTCCTCGACGGGAAGTTCCTCGTGGGGAACGCGGAATCCATCGAGGCGCTCCGCGATCTCACGGAGAAGGAAGGGATCTTCGCGGGCGTCAGCGCGGGCGGTGCGATCGTGACCGCCCAGCGCGTCGCGGCCCGGATGACGCGCGGCACGATCGTCGTGCTCATCGCCGATGGCGGCTGGAAGTACCTCTCGGAGGACCTGTGGACGCGCGACATCGACCGCGACCACGACGAGATCGAATCGCTGAACCTGTGGTGATCCGCCCGTGAGCGGCCCGGCGCCGCGCGTCCGTGCCACGGACGCGGAGCCCGCGGCGACCGGCGGCGCGGTCATCCCGGCGGTGGACGCCTGGCAGGCGGCCGCGGACGCGGGGGCGGCGCGCCGGTCCGTGGCCCGCGCGGCCGAGCCACCCTTCCGGCCGCCGTTCGCCCGGATCCCCCGGGCTGCCCTGGACGCGCTCGTCGCCTGGGCGCGGGACGGCCTGCCGCACGAGGCGTGCGGCCTCCTCGCGGGGACCGCGCCGGCGGAGGACGGCGGCGTCGCGACGCGCTTCCTGCCGCTCCGCAACGCCGCGGCCTCGCCGTACCGCTATCTCATCGACCCCGCCGAGCAGCTCGCCGCGATGCTCGCGATCGACGATGCGGACGAGGTCGTCTGGGGCATCTGCCACTCGCACGTCGCCTCGCCCCCCGAGCCGTCCGCGACGGACGTGGGGCTCGCCGCCTACCCGGACGCCCTCTACCTCATCTGCTCGCTCGCGGCCGAGTCGCCGGTCGTCCGCGCCTGGAGCATCCGCGACGGTGCGGTCGCGGAGGTCGTGCTCGAGCCGATGTAGGGGAGCGGCCCGGAGCGCTCCCGGGTACGCTCCTGCCGTGGAGCGAACCATCCGTCGGCGCGCAGCGAGCGTCGCCAACGACGAGCGGATCCTGGACGCGGCGATCGCGTTGATCGACGAGCGCGGCGTGGACCGGGTCACCGTGGTCGACCTGGCATCCGCGGCCGGGTTCACGACCGGGGCCGTCTACGCGCGCTACCAGGACCTGCCCGAGCTGCTCGCCGACGTCTGGGCGCGCCGCGGGGCCGCCGTCAGCGAGGGGCTCGTGGCAGAGGCGGCCGGGCTCGCGGCCGGCCGGCCCGGGGTCCCGGTGGAGCGGCTCGCGGACCTGCTCGCCTCCACGCCGGTCCGGCGTGTCGCGGTCGAGCTGCTCGCCGTCACCCCGCGCGTCGACGAGCTCGGCGACCTCGTGCAGTCCACGCTCGAGCGGAGCCTGCGTGCGGAGGGCCTCGTGGATGCGTCCGGAGCCGTCGACGACGCCGTGGGCGTCGGGCTGCTCGGGCTTGCCCTTGGATCGATCGCGTACGGGACGGCCGACGGGTCGCTGGAGGCGGACGCGGCCGCGATCGCGGGCTGGCTCCGCGTCGGCGGTGCGCACCGCTGGTCCACGCCTCCCCCCGCCCCGATCCCCCGGCGCGAGATCCGGTTCGTTCCCGCGTCGCCCGGGCACGGGATGGCGGAGGTGGAGCTGCGCCGCCTGCGGCTGCTCGACGCCGCGGTCACCGTCGTCGCGCGGAGCGGCATCGCCCGGGCCACCGTCCGGCGGATCGGCCGTGCCTCCGGGTACACCTCGACCGCGGTCTACGCGGACTACGCGGGGGTCCACGACCTCCTCGTGGACCTCGTGCGCACCTTCGCCGCCGCGTCGCTCCGGGTCGCCCCGGACGCCACGCGCTTCACCGATCCCGATCTCGAGGGTGCCCTCCTCACAGGTGGCATGGCCCCGAGCGGGCGGACGATCCGGCGCCTGGCCGTCGAGTTCCAGCTCGCACACCGCGACCCCGATCTCGGGCCGCTCACCGCGGCCGTGGACCGCGACCAGTACCACGCGATCGCGACCCTCCTCGCCGGTCCGGCGGGCCCGGCCCACGACACGATCGTGCGCTACCGCTACGCGCACCGCGCGCTCGGCCTCGGCCTCGCCCTCCTCGAGGACGCTGTCGGCGGGCTGCCGGACACGGACTGGCGACCGATCCTCGGCGCGATCCAGCTCGGGGCCCTGGCCGCAGCCGGCGTACGCCACACCTGATCGGCGGGGCGCGTGGGTCACAGCCGACCCTTCCGCGCGTCGCCGACCCGCCGAAGCGTCGGGTAGCCGACGTCCGGCGGCCCGCCGGATCGGGCGGGTGCGACACTCGCGCCATGTCCGCAGCACGTCCCGGCCCCGCCCGCCCGGCGCCCGCCCGCGGCTTCGAGCGGCGCCTTCTGATCGTCGAGGACCAGGCGCTCCTGCGCGACCTGCTCGCGTCCGCCTTCACGCAGCGCGGCTTCAGCGTCGCAGCGGCGGGCAGCGCCGCCGACGCGGCGCGGATCGCGCGCAGCTTCGACCCGGATGGCGTGCTCCTGGACATCGACCTCGGCGATGGGCCGGACGGTGTCGAGGTCGCGCATGCGCTCCTCCGGCGCTTCCCCTACCTCGCGGTCGCATTCCTCACCGACGCGGTGGACCCGCGCGTCGCCCACGCCGCCCCGCTGCCGAACGGGGCCACCGTCGCGTACCTCGGCAAGACCGGGCTGACCGACCTCGATCGACTCTTCGACGCGATGGAGGCAGCGCTGACGGACGCCTCCGGCGCCCGCTATCGCGACGATGCCCGGGGCGACCGGTCGTTCGCGGGGCTCACCGACCCCCAGCTCCAGGTCCTCGCGCTCGCCGCCGGCGGCTGCTCCAACCTCGTGATCGCGGAGATCCGGGGGACGACGGAGCGCAGCGTGGAGCGCATCCTCGCCGCGGCCTACCTGGCGCTCGGCATCGACCCGGGACCGCGGACGAACCAGCGTGTCGCCGCCGTGACCCGGTTCCTTGCCGCCGGCGGACGCGCGCTCGTGCCGGGCGCGACCGGCGATGGTCGGCCGGGCGCCTGATCGCGCGACGGGGATGACCGGGTCGCGGGGGCGACCTGCTGCGCGGGCCGCGACCTACGCGGGTACGAGCGTGACGAGCAGGTGGAGCCCCCGGTCGAAGACCCACGACGCGGGCGCGGGGTAGAGGCCGAGGCGCGTCCGGCGGCGCAGCGGACGGACGCCGAGCGCGCGGAAGAGCGCCTGCCACTCGGCCTCGGACCGGTAGCGATAGGGCAGCGCCACGCCGTGCCGCGCGTTGCCCACCCGGTCCATGAAGCGGAGCGTCGGCTCCGCGAGCAGGCCGTCGCGCCGGTGGTCCTTGAGGCTGACGCACCCACGGCTCACCCGGATCGCCTCGCGCAGGAGACGCTCGCCGTCCTCCGCGTGGTGCACCACGTCGATGAGGAGGACGGCGTCCACGCTCGCGTCCGGGTACGGGATCCGCCGGCCGTCGAAGGCCGTCACCGGCACGAACGTCCCGGGCCGGACGAGCGGGTCGATCCCCCCGATCGTGATGTCCGGGCGGACCGCGGCGACGGCGGCGGCGATGCGCCCGTCCCCGGCCCCCACGTCGAGCACGGATGCCCCGGCGGGCAGGAGCGGCGCGAGGTGATCGCGCAGGACCCGCACCCGCCGGTCCAGGACGAGGCGCGCGTGGGCCGGATCGAGCAGGGTCACGTGGCGCCCTCCGGGTCCCGATCGTCCCCGCTACTCCACACCGATGTCCTCGGTCCAGACGTCCGGGTAGCGCGCGATGAAGGCATCCATGCGCGCCTTGCACTCCGGGTCGGCCAGGACGACGACCTCGACGCCCCGCTCGCGCAGGAGCGCCTCGTTGCCGAGGAAGGTCCGGTTCTCGCCGACCACCACGCGCGGGATCTTGTAGAGGAGGATCGCGCCGGTGCACATGTCGCACGGCGAGAGCGTCGTGTACATCGTGGCCCGGGCGTAGACCGACGCGGCCTGGCGGCCCGCGTTCTCGAGCGCGTCCGTCTCGCCGTGGCGGA
>JBJTJV010000108.1:0-2713 GCA_046352645.1 Chloroflexota bacterium
GACCTGAGGCAGTGGTGTCCCAGACAACCCCCGTCGCCGACGCGTACTGAGTGCTGAACTCGCCGATGGACCCGCCGATCCTCTCCGTAATGGTCTGACCAGTACCTCCGACGGCTGACGGAGAAGTCGTGATGCTGCCCGTCGAGTAGGAATAGGTGACGATCGATGAACTTGCCTGGGCCGACCCGAGCAGTCCCCCGACTGCCGTGTTGACGACCGCCGTGCCCGGGTTCATGGCGGCGGCGCTCGCGGTGACGTTGACGTTGCCCGTGGCATAGGAGTTGGTGACGGTGCCCTGCGATGTGCCGACGAGGCCACCGACGATGGGATTGGCCGTGGCGCTCCCGGTGAATACGGCAGCGGCCGCTGAGATGTTGACCGTGACATCTCCCGTCGTGAAGGAACGCTCAATCTGCGATGACAGGGTCCACCCGGCGAGGGCGCCTGCGCCTACCTGCACGGTACTCAAACCGGTTGCTGTCGCCCGGACATCCCCGGTGAATCCGAAGTCACGGACGACAGCGTTGTTGCCCAGGTAGGCGAAGAAGCCCGCGAAACGGCCCGTCACCTCGATATCGAGTCCCGACACGACATGCCCGTCGCCCTCAAAGGTCCCCGTCCAGTTGGCAATGCTCGGGTTCCCCAGGGTCGTTCGCCAGATGCAGTCCGTCCCTCCACTGCCCATGTCGATGTCGGCCGTCAGGCGGACCGCCTTGCTCCAGTCCGCCGACTGATCACGCAGACGCTGAAGTGGTCCGGGCGTCGACACGAGGAAGGGGTCACCAATCGTCCCCGTCCCTCCCGCGTAGGAACCCTCGGCAGAGGGGCAATTGGTGTCCGCCGCGTGTGCGGTCCCAACCGGCAGCACCGCGAGGGCGAGTCCTGTCGAGAGCGCAAGCGCGATCGGGACGGAAGGAAGGAGGATCCGTCGGATCACGCGTCATTTGATCACATATTGCTTCCGGATACAGCGCCTGCGGCCGCTTGGCCTCCTCCGCGGCAGCCTGGGCCGCCGAGGAGCCCCCGGTACCGAGGTGGTGGCGAGGCCGCAACGCCCACGCCAGGTCACACAGCGGGTCGGTCTGCACACCCTCACATCTGTGACGCGCAGCGATCAGCGAACCGCCACGGAGTTGGAGCGGGCGCCCTCGGCCGTGACGTAGACCCGCCAGGGGCCTTCCCCGGCTCTCGACCAGGTCGGAGTCGGCGTCACATGGTGGGGTCGACGAGGAGCATCCAGGGGGAGCAGACGCCGGTCTTGTTGGGTCCCGTGCACCAGATGACTTCCCAGATGCTGCTCATACGGGCGCGGCGCGTCCAGGAGAAGGTGCCGTCCTCGGCGATGACGGGCTGGGTGGCTCCTTGCTGGGAGGATTCCCAGCCGTTGAAGTCCTCGGCGTTGCCGCGGTTGACCCACACATACAGCCGGGTGCCGGGTCGGATGCCCTCGGTGCCGCCGGTGACGGTGACGAGGTCAGGGTCCTGCCGGTCGCGGCGGATCTCCGGGTAGCCGATCTTCGGATCGACCGGCCGCGGGATGGTGATCGCCACCCGGGCAACCGCATAGGGGCCCCAACCCACGTCGGAGCGCGCCCGCACCAGCGGGGTGAAGATGCTGCCCGGCGCCAGGCCGACGTAGGAGATCGCGGTCGGCTCGCCCCATTTCACGATCTGGGCGCGGTGGCGCAGGCTCCAGTCCAGCATCACCTCGTAGCTCGTAATGGGCAGCGTCCCCGAATCATCGGGCGGATCCCACGTCAATGTGAGCGTCCCCCACGCGAACGTCGCCGCCAGGTTCCTCGGCTTGCTCGGGGGCACCATCGCCGGCTTCAGCGTCGCGTACTCCGACCGACCCGACTCCCCGGCCGCGCTCACCGCGGTCACGTAGTAGCGGTACTGCGTGCCGTTCGTCAGCCCCGTCCGGGTGCACGCATACGGCGGCCCCGAAGATGCGGGCACCGTGCACGCCGGCGCGAACCACGGCGAGTCGCCCCGGGCCTCATACAGGCGGTACTCCGTCACCGGTGAACCCCCGTCATCCGGCGACGCCCCCCAGGACAACGTCCCCTCCCGGTGCCCCGAGCGAACCTCGATGAACTTCGGCGGGGACGGCAGCTGCGCCACCGGCGTCACCACCACCCGCCGCGACGGCAGCGATTCCCCCACCTCGTTCACCGCCACCGCGAAGAACTCATAGCCCCGGCCATTGGTCAGCCCCTTCACCGTGCACCCCGGCCACGGCGCACGATCCGGCAGCAGCGAACACACCAGGCCACCCCCCGGGGAGTACACCCGGTACTCCCGCACAGGAGAGGTCCCCTCCGAGTCCGGGCGCGCCAGCCGCAAGGCCACCGCGCCGTTCCCCGCACGCCCTTCCACGATGTAGGGAGCAGACGGAGGCGACGCAGGCGGCGGAGGCGCGACCCCATCCACCGCCACCGAGGGGGACACCGCTCCCGCATACAGATGGTCCGCCGCGATCTGCGCGCGCACCATGCACCGGCCCACGCCACTCACGGTTAGCGTCGACCCCGCGACCGAGCACGACCCACCGGACACCAAGGAGAACGACACCGCACCCGAACCCAGGAAGCCATCCGCGCTCAGCGCCACAGTGCCCGGCGGATGCAGGGAGGTCGGAGTGGCGATGGCACGGATGGACTGAGTCGCCTTGGGGTAGCGCACGATGACGACGCCGCTGCCCCCGCGGCCG
>JBJTJV010000007.1:0-7599 GCA_046352645.1 Chloroflexota bacterium
GACGCGACCAGGTCCGGCGGCCTCGATCACCGCACCGTCCGTCCGTCCCCGTCGCTCCCCCCGGGCGGCGACGGGGACGGACGTGGGGTCAGTGGCCCCGTCGGCGCGGCGCCGCGTTGTGCTCCACGAGCCGGGACTTCAGGCTGGACGCGGACCGGGCGTACTGCCCCTTGAGATCCAGCTCGCTCCGAACGACGGACCACAGCTCCGCGGCCTCGCGCAGCTCCACGACGATTGCGCGCAGCTCCGCGTCCTCGCCGGCGTACTCGGCGACCCGTGCCGCGACCGAGAGGAGGCGGTTGCGCGCGCCCTCCCAGTCGTGCCGGCGGTTCATCTCCGTCACGTCCCGCAGGGCGCGGTCCGCGAAGGTCCGGGCCACGACCCGGTCGACCGCTCGGTCACGCGGCTGCGTGTCGTTCGTCCGGTTGTCCGCGAAGCGCCACGTGAGCGTGCTGCCGCCGGTCAGCCGGCCGCTGCGGTCGGCGAGCTCGGCGACGAGGCCGATCTCCGTGCCGACCTCGCCCATCGGGAAGTCCACGGTCACGATGACCCGGATCACCTGGTCCGCGACCATGTCGCCGAGCGTGATCGTCGTGGTGCCGCCCGCCCGCTCGATCGGGAACGGGGAGAGCGTCTCCACGTGGATGCCTGCCGGACCCGTGAGCCGGACGACGGCGCCGCGCGCGGTGACCTCCAGGAGCTCGCCGACCTCCTGGGCGATCGCCGGTCCGATCTCCTCGGGCCGGCCGATGAACCGGAAGGTCCCGCCGCCCGCGTCCGCCATACCCCCGAGCAGCGCCTCGTCGTGGTCCTCGCCGACGCCGAGCGTGGAGCTCGCGATGCCCCGGACCCGCAGGCCCGCAGCGTGGGTCTCGATCTCCCTCGAGTCCGTCATCCCGTGGTTCGCCTGGCCATCCGTGAGGAGGATGACGCGGTTCACCCCGTCGTCGATCATCCCCGCCGCGACCTGCTCCGCGCCGCGCAGCCAGCCGCCCGCGAGGTCCGTGCCACCGCGCGGCCCGATCCGCTCGAGCGCCGCGATCGCCGCCGCCTTGCCCTCGGCGGTGGCGCGTGTCGCCGGCGCCACGACGTCGACCTCGGTGTCGAAGGCGACGATCGTCAGGCGGTCGTCCTTCTGGAGACGGCCGATGCCCTCGCGGATGGCGGCCGTGGCGAGGCCGAACTTGTTCCTGCCGCTCATGGACCCGGACCGGTCGAGCACGAACGCGACGTTCACGGTCGGGCGCGTGGCCGTGGCCGTGGCCGCCGGCGCGGTCACCTCGATGCACGCGTAGCGCCGCGAGTGGTGGTGGGCCCGGACGACCGTGCGGTCCGTGGCCGCCGTGATCTCCGCACCCGCGCCGGCCTGCTCCGTCTTCGTGCTCTTCTGCATGGACACCCCCTGTTGCTGCTGCTTCTGCCTGGTCGATGTGGACCGCGCCGTGCGACCCGTCGTCTCCGTCATCCTTCCTCCCCCTCGTCGATCAGCTCCCGCGCGAGCCGGATGATCCGCGCGACCGTCTTGTTGTCGCGGGGGCTGAGCGGCCTCCGCACATGGAGCTCGATGTCCGGGCTGAGCCCGATCCGGTCCCACTGCGACCGCTCCGGCTCCCGCGTGGCGGCGGGCGGCGGTCCTTCGTTCATGAAGTGCGAGAACGTCCCAGCGGCGGGGGGCGTCCCCGGCGCCTGCCGTGCGCGCTGCACCGGTGGCTCCGGTGCCGCTGCCGAGCCGGTCCGGGCGAGCAGCGCCTGCACGTACTCCAGCGCCGTGTCCGGCGCCGGTGCCGGCTCCGGCCCGGCGGCGAGGCGAAGGATCGTCTCGTCGTCCAGGCCGAGGAGCCGCTTGCGGATCTCCGCGAGCGGAAGGTGCTCGCGCTTCATCCGCACGATCAGCTTCAGCCGCGCGAGCGTGGCCTCCGGGTAGCGCGTGCCCGGACCTTCACGCCCGACCGTCGCGACGAGCCCCTGGGACTGATAGAACCGGATCGTCCGCACGGAGAGCCCGGAGAGGGCGGAGAGCTCGTTGATCGAGTGGTCGGGCATGGAGGGAATATAACAGTCAACATGGGTGATGTCAAGTACCCGACCGGGACCCTCGTCCTCCGCTCCGACGATCCCTGGTGGAGCTGCGCACCGACGGCGATGTGCCGGAGGCACAGCATCGTCCCGACCCGTGCCAGCTGTATGGCACGGGTCGGGACCGGAGCACCATCGGTCAGGCGTGCCCCCCGTGACGGACGCGCATCGCGCTGCCCGGCGGCAGGAGCGCCCGGATCCGTGCGTTGAGCGCGCCGACGTCCGTCCCCGGCGGGAGCCGCAGGTCGAGCTCCTCCTCGAGCGACTCGGACGGGGCGGGGCCGACGTGCACGCCCGCCGTGCTCGCGACGCGTACGTCGCGCCACAGGACCGCGGCGTGGTACGCCAGGATGAGCAGGCCGGTCGCGAGGACCGCGATGCTCGTGGTGGCAGGGTCACCGGCCGTCGGGGTCGCGGGGAACGGTCGGTCCGGTCATCGCACACCTCGCACGTGGGCGGCTTCCGGACACGATCGTGCGCGCCGTGGTGCCGCGCGCGCCAGTGCCGCAGCGCCCGCCGCCGTGGGAGCGGACGGACGGGATGCCGCCGCGGGCATCCGTGGGCAGCCCATGTGCGAAGATGGTGCACGCACCGAGCGCGGCCGCGCCGTCGTGGGCTGCCGGTGTCGTCGTTCGGGGGAGCACCGCATGTCGCAGCGCGGGAACCGTGCCGTCGGCCTCGTGGCCACGGTCCTCCTCGCCCTCCTCCCGGTCGCCCCGGTCGCGGCGCGGCGGGATGGCCCGGAGCCCGCTGCGGCGCGCTGCACGATCACCGGCACGGACCGCGCGGACACCCTCCGCGGCACCCGCGGGCGCGATGTCATCTGCGGCCTTGGGGGCGCGGACACGATCCGCGGACTCGGGGGCGATGACGTCGTCCGCGGGGGACCGGGCCCCGACCGGATCGCGGGCGGCCCGGGACGCGACGAGATCGTGAGCGGGACGGGTGCGGACATCTGCGCGCCGGACACGCGGGACACGCTCCTCGATGCCTGCGCCATCGACCAGGCGGGCCCGGCCCTTGGCCCGGTGGACGTCCCCGCGACGATCGCCGCGGGCGACCGGCTCGTCGTCCGCTTCACGCTCCAGGACGCGGCCGGCGTCGATCTCGCCTGGGTGCGCCTCGGCGGTCCGATGGGCTGGGTCCCGTGGTGCGACTTCGAGGGCATCGCCACGCGCGTGGCCGGCACTCCGCAGGACGGCACCTGGGAGCGGACTTGTGACCTCCCCGCCAACGCCGTCAACGGCACCTACACCGCGTTCATCGATGGGGTGGACATCTTCGGCAACCCGGTCGCGGGGAGCGGCGGGCTCTCCGTGGACTTCGCCATCGCGGGCGGCAGCGACGACAACGTCGCGCCGGGGATCGCCGATCTCGTCGCCCCGCCGGATCCGGCCCGCGGGGTGCCGTGGACGATGGAGTGGCGCGCGACCGATCCGTCCGGCACCGCCGGGGCGGTGGCCTGGCTGATGCGCCCGAACGGCGGGTTCGCCGACGAGAACGGCGTCATTGCCGTGATCTACTCCGACCCGTTCTCCGAACGCGTCGCCGGGACGCCGGAGGACGGTACGTGGCGCCAGACGATCGTCTTCCCGCCGGACGCGCCCAACGGGACGTGGACGATCTGGATCTCCCGCCGGGACACGCTCGGCAACCGCGACATGACGGTGGTCGGGACGGTCGAGCTCAGGGCTCCCTGACGGGCCCGGGGCCCCGCCGGTCCGGGCGCGGCCCGGGGCGCGGCGGCCCCGGCCGGTTGGGCGGCCGCGGCCCACCGTCCGGCGGGGGCGGTCCCTGCGGAGGGCGCGGCCCCTCCGCTACCCCTGCATCCGGCCGTACCGCGAGGGCGCGGCCGCGGATGCGTGCGCCGGTGAGCGCGATGAGCACGCGTTCCGCGACCTCCTCGCGGACCTCCGCGAGCGAGAAGGCGTCGTGGATCAGGATGCGGCCGATCGTCGCGGGCGGCACCCCGGCCTCGTTCGCGATCGCGCCGACGAGGTCACCCGGGCGCATCCCGATGCGCCGCCCGCCGCCGATCCAGAGCCGCGCCCAGCCCGGAGCGAGCGGGAGCGGGCGCCATCCTTCCGGCCCCGGACCCTGCCCCGGCTGCATCGGCGGACCCCCGGGCCCGCCCGGCCGCGGGGCCCCCGGCCCCGGCCTGCCCGGGAACGGTGGCGGTGTCCGGCGCTCGCGCACGACCGGGGGCGGCACGAGCGGCAGCGTCGGGATCTCCTGCGTGTCCTCTGCCCCGCGCCCCGCGGCATCCTCGGCGAGCGCGATCGCGGCGAGCGCGAGCGTCTCGGGGTCGTGCGTCTCCGCGAGGCCGGCGAGGAGCCCGCGGTAGCGCTCGCCGTCGCCGCGTGCGACCGCGTCCGTCAGCCGGGTCCGGAGGGTCGTCAGGCGCCGCTCGCGCAGGTCCGCGACGGACGGCACCTGGGCCAGCACGATGCGGCTGCCCGTCGCGCGCTCGATGTCCCGGAGGAGCCGGTTCTCGCGCTGCTCGAGCAGGGTGATCGCGACGCCGGTCCGACCTGCGCGCCCGGTCCGCCCGATCCGGTGCGTGTAGGCATCCGGGTCGGTGGGCACGTCGTGGTTCACGACGTGGGAGACGTGCTCGATGTCCAGGCCGCGCGCGGCCACGTCCGTCGCGACGAGCACGGCGAGCGAGCCGTCGCGGAAGCGACCCATGACGCGATCGCGCTGGTCCTGCGACATCCCGCCGTGGAGCGCGGCCGCATCGTGGCCCCGGCTCGTCAGGCGCTGTGCGAGCCCATCGACCTCGTCCCGGGTCCGCCCGAAGACGAGCGCGGACGTGGGGTCCTCCACGTCGAGGATCCGGCAGAGCGCAGCGAGCTTGTCCGGGCGCCGGACCACGTACGCACGCTGCTCGATGGCGGAGATCGTCGTGCCGGCCGCGGACTTCGCGGCGGGGACGCGGACGCGCTCGGGATCCGTGAGATGCCGCCGGGCGATCGCCACGATCTCCGGCGCGACGGTCGCCGAGAAGAGCGCGGTCTGGCGGGGCGTGGGGAGGCGCGACAGGATCGCCTCGAGGTCCTCCGCGAAGCCCATGTCGAGCATCTCGTCCGCCTCGTCGAGGACGACGAAGCCGACCGCATCGAGACGCAGGCTGCCGCGCGTGAGGTGGTCGACCGCGCGGCCCGGCGTCGCGACGACGACATCCACGCCGCGCGCGAGGACGCGCAGCTGCGGGCCGATCGGCTGGCCGCCGTAGATCGCGAGGATCCGTGCGCCGAGCGACGCGCCGTACGCGCCGAGGGCGTCCGCGACCTGCATCGCGAGCTCGCGCGTGGGCACGAGGACGAGACCGCGGACCGTGCCCCGGCGGATCGCCGGGTCCGGCGGGGCGAGGAGGCGCTGGAGGAGGGGCAGCGCGAACGCGGCCGTCTTCCCGGGGCCGGTCGGGGCCTCGCCGAGGACGTCGCGGCCCGCGAGGAGCGGCGGGATCGCGGCCCGCTGGATCGGCGTCGGCTCCTCGTAGCCGAGCCCGGCGAGGGTGGCACAGACGGGGGCGACGACCCCGAGCGCCGAGAAGCCGTCTGCGGCCTCGGCCGGCTCTTTGGCCGGGGCGGCGGGCGCGGCCGGCTCTTCGCCCGGGGCCGCCTCGGCCTCGGGCGCGGCCGGCTCTTCGGCCTCGGGCGCGGGCAGGGTCGGATCGGGATCCGTCGGCAGGGACGGGAACGGAGAGGAGGGCATGCGGTCCTTGCAGCGTGCGCGGGGGCGCGGGCGGGGAAGTGCCCCGATGATGACCGTTCCGGCGCGGATCCGCCCGCGGGACCCGGAGCGCCCTGCGGTCAGGCCCCCGGCGCGACCACGTACGGCACGTAGGCGGGCGTCCAGGTCGCCGCGTCGATGAGGGCCGCGACGTCCGTCTCCGCGGGCAGCGGCGAGACCCCTGCCGCGATCGCCGCCTCCGCGACCGCGATCGCGACCGCGCGGGAGACCGCGGGGAGCGCGTCCACCGGCGGGAGGATGCCGCCCGCCGCGAGCCGGTCCGCGTCGACCGCGTCCGCGACCGCGCGGGCGGCCGCGAGGAGCATCGCGTCCGTGACCCGGACCGCCTCCGCGGCGACGAGCCCGAGCCCGACGCCGGGGAAGACGAAGACGTTGTTCGCCTGGGCGACCACCCGTGCGCCGTCCGCCCCCGGGACCGGCGGGAACGGCGATCCGGTCGCGACCAACGCGCGACCGCTCGTGGCCGCGAGGATCTCCGCGGGCGTCGCCTCCGCGAGCGCGGTCGGGTTCGACAGGGGCAGGACGACCGGGCGCTCCGTCCCCGCGGCAAGCACGCGCAGGCTGATCGGGTCGAAGGCGCCGCGCGTCCCCGTGGTGCCGATGAGCACGTCCGGTCGGACCGCCGCGATCACCTGGGCGAGCCCCGCGGGTCCGGTCGCGAGCCCGAGCTCCGCGGCGAGCGCCTGCGGCAGCGCGACCCGGCGCTTCATCGCGTCGAGGTCCGTCCGGCCCTCGTGGACGAGCCCGCGCGAATCGAGCGTGACGATGGCGCGTGCGATCGTGTCCGGGTCCGCCCCGAGGTCCGCGAGGAGCAGGCGCAGGAGGTGCGCGATCCCCGTGCCCGCCGCGCCCGCGCCGTGGAGCACGAAGCGCCAGCGCGTGGGCGAGGTGCCCAGCGCACGCGCGGCCGCGAGGACCGCGGCCACGGTCACGGCGGCCGTCCCCTCGATGTCGTCGTTGAACGACGGGACGGTCTCGCGGTGGCGCTCCAGGACCGCCAGCGCGTTCGCGCCCTTGAGGTCCTCCCACTGGATGACGCAGCCGGGCCAGACCTCCGCGATGGCGCGCACGAAGGCATCCACGACCGCGAGGTACTCCGCGCCACGAAGGCGCGGTGCGCGGTAGCCGATGTAGTACGGGTCGGCCAGGAGGGCCGCGTTGTCCGTCCCCACGTCGAGCGAGACCGGCAGGGTGAGCGACGGATGGATGCCACCGCCTGCCGTGTAGAGCGCGAGCTTCCCGATGGGGATCCCCATCCCGCCCGCGCCGAGGTCGCCGAGGCCGAGGATCCGCTCGTTGTCCGTGGCCACGATGAGGCGCACGTCGTCGTACGGGGCCGCGCGCAGGACGGCGGGCAGGTCGTCCAGCTGGTCCGGTGTGATCCAGATGCCGCGCGCCCGCCGGAGGATGTGGCTGAACTCGATGCACGCGCGGCCCACCGTCGGCGTGTAGACGATCGGGAGGAGCTCCTCGAGGTGGTCGCGGAGCACGCGGTAGAAGAGCGTGGCGTTGCGGTCCTGGAGCGCCGCGAGGCCCACGTACCGCTCCAGGTCGTCGCTCTTCCGGCGCAGCCGCTCGATCTCCAGCGCGACCTGCTCGTCGAGCGTGAAGACCTTCGCGGGGAGGAGGCCGCGGAGCCCGAAGGCCACGCGCTCGTCCGCGGGGAAGGCGAGCTCCTTGGTGACGAGCCGCGTCCGCAGGAGGCCGGCGCCGGTCTCCGCGTTCGGGGCGGTGGTGCCCGCGTGGAGCGGGTCGACCGGGGGGCGG
>JBJTJV010000109.1:0-3538 GCA_046352645.1 Chloroflexota bacterium
CGCCCCCCCGCCCCCCCCGTGGGCCGCGGCGCCCCACCCCCCCCCCCGCCCCCCCCCCCCCCCGGGGGGGGGGGCCCCCCCGCGCCAGGTAGCCGCTGCGGGAGGCCGCCCGTTCCGGGGCGGCCTCCGCGCGTCCGGCCGGATCAGGCACGGCGCTTGACGATCTCCGTCACCAGGTCGGATGCGTTGCGGATCGCGTCCGCCGCGCTGAGCTCGCCCGCGAGCGCCTTCTGCACCTCCGTGCCGATCGCCTGCGTCACCTCGTTGTAGTCCGGGGTGACGAAGCTGTCGTAGGGGTGCTGCGCCTGCTCCAGGACGGTCGCGGCGTTCGCGGCCTTCTCCTGGACCTCCGGGTCGTTGAGGACCGAGAGGCGGATCGGCAGCCAGCCGGTGTCGATCGCCTGGCTCTTCTGGACGGCGGGGTCCAGGTAGAACTCGATGAGCTTGCGGGCGCGCTCGGGATCCACGCTGTTCGTGGTGATCGTGTACGCGTCCGTGCCGTCGATCGATGCGGTCCCGGCCGGGCCCGCGGCGTTCACCGCGGCGCCGACCTGGCCCGCGATCGTGGAGCTCGCCGGGTCGTTCGCCGGCTTCCACATGAACGGCCAGTTCAGCATCATCGCCGCGTTGCCCGCGCTGAAGACGTTCGTGGCGTCGTTGATGCCCACGTAGCTGATGGAGCCCGGGTCCGTGTAGGGCATCAGGTCCACCATCACCTGGAGGGCGTCCACGCCCTCCGGCGTGTTGAACGCCGGCATGCCGTCCGCACCGTAGAGCGTGCCGCCGGCCTGCTGGAGGAAGACCATCCAGTAGGAGGCGACGCCGCCGATGCCCTCCGGCGCGCCGTAGTTCAGGACCCAGCCGTACCGGCCGTCCTTCGTCATCTGCTCGGCCATGCCGACGAGCTCCACCCAGTCCTTCGGCGGAGCGGCGATCCCCTCGGCCTCGAACATCGCCTTGTTGTAGAAGGTTGTGAGGAGCGAGAGCGTGAAGATCACGCCGAGCTTCTTCCCGTCCCACGTGACGGTCGAGAAGCTCGACGCCGGCAGGTCCGCGATGAGCTCCGCGGGCAGGTCGTCCACGAACGGGACGAGATAGTCCGCGAACTCCGGTACCCAGCCGGACATGTAGACGACGTCGTGGACGTAGGCGCCCGACGCGAAGTTCGCGGCCATCTTGTCGTGGAGCTGGGGCCACGGCGGCGCCTCGTACTCCACGTTCACGCCGTTCGCGGCCTTCCACGCGGCGAACGCGTCGTTCGTGGCGGCCGAGAAGGTCGCGTCCGGCACGCCGGGCGGCGTCGGGTCCGGCGCGGCGGGCACGAGGGCGCGGAGCGTGACCGCGTCCTGGCCGATGGCCCGCTGCCAGGCGGGCAGGCTGCCCGCGGCGGCGAGGCCCGCGGCCCCCAGCGCGCTCCGCTGCAGGAACGTGCGCCGCGTCCACTGCGGCGTGATGATCCGTCGGTCGGTCATCCGTCTCTCCTCCTTGCGTCTGGCTGCATTCCCCGTCCGGCTGTGCCTCGTGCTCAGCCGGAACCCGGGTCGCCCCCGAGGACGACGCGGATCCCGTGGGCCTCCAGCGCCGCGACGGTCTCCGGCCGGACGGCCGGGTCGGTCACGACGGTGCCCACGTGCGAGAAGCCGAACATGAACCCGGGCGCGACCCGGTCGAACTTCGCTGCGTCCGCGAGGATCACCGCCTCGCGTGCCATCCGGCGGAGCGCCCGGTCCACGGGGATCTCCTGGACCTGCTCGGTCATGAAGCCGTGCTCCATGTCCACCGCGGATGCGCCCATGAAGAGCCGGTCCGCGCGCAGGTCCGCCATCGCGGCCTCCGTGATGTGCCCGCCCAGGCTGTTCATCCCGCGCAGCAGCACCCCGCCGAGGACCACGAGCTCGATCCCCGGCGCGTCGAGCAGCGCGTTCGCCACCGGCAGCGCGTTCGTGATCACGGTGAGGCGGCGGTCGCGCAGCAGGCGCGCGAGCTCCAGCACCGTGCTGCCGCTCGAGAGCGCGATGGTCTCCCCGTCCCGGATCAGGCCCGCGGCAGCCGCACCGATGGCCCGTCGCGCCGCCGCGCGCGGGTCCACCGCGTCGCGGACCGCGTGCGCCCGGTCGGGCAGGACGGCGCCACCATAGGTCCGGATCGCGCGACCATCCTCCGCGAGCCGCTGCAGGGCGCGCCGGACGGTCGCCTCGCCGAGGCCGAGTCGCACGGACAGGTCGCCGACGCTCGCGGAGCCGGATGCGCGCAGGGCATCGAGGACGAGCGCTTCGCTGGTGGTCGCGGTCACGCGCGCATCGTGCACCCGTGGTGCGCGTCATGTCAATCGCGGTCGCGCGGTCCGATCGAACAGGACCGTGACTGATCGGATCGCTCGACCACTGTGCGCGAAGTGCTAGACTCGGCCGCGATGGATGCCGCCCTGCTCGCCCGCGCGATGTCCCCCGACCTGCGGATCGGGCGCGGCCTCCTTGCGTCGCACGTCGCCGGCCTGCCGGGCAGCTACCTGCTCCTCACGCAGCCCGAGCCGCTCGCCGCCGCGGACCCGTCGGTCGGCGCGCGGGCGCACGCGGTGGCGATGGTGGACTCGCTCGCAGCGGCCGATCTGGCGGCGCTGGAGGCGCGCCTGCCTGCGGCCGACCGCGTCGTGGGCCTCGGCGGGGGCATGTGCATGGACGCCGCCAAGTCCGTCGCGTGGCGGCGCGGCGTCCCGCTCGTCCTCGCACCGAGCATCGTCTCGGTGGACGCGCCGGTCACGAACACCTTCGCCGTGCGCCGCGATGGCGGCATCGTGTACGAGGGTTTCGTCGTCGCCGAGGCGATCGTCGCGGACCTCGCGCTCATCGCGGGCGCCCCGGCGCGCCTGAACCGTGCGGGCGTGGGCGACCTCCTCTCGATCCACACCGGCTGCTTCGACTGGGCGCTCGGCGCGCGCGCGGGCCGGATCGGCTGGGACGCTGCGATCGCGGCCGCGGCGCGCGACGCCCTGGCCGCCACGTTCGCGCTCGCGGACGACGTCGCTGCCGTCACGGACCACGCGCTCGCATCCATCCTCCGGCTCTACGCGCAGGTGAACACCCTCCTCCTGCGCGTCGGCCACGCGGGGCCGGAGGAGGGCTCCGAGCACTACTTCGCCTACCACGCGGAAGCCGTGACCGGACGCTCGTTCGTCCACGGGGAGCTGATCGGCCTCGGCACCGCGCTCATGGCCGAGCTCCAGGGCAACGATGCCGTCCGCGTCCGCGCGTTCCTCGACCGGGCAGGCGTGGCGTGGCATCCGGACGCGCTGGGCCTCGACCGGACCACGCTCGCCGGCATCCTCGGCGGGCTCCCCGCGTTCGTCCGCGGCGCCGGCCTGCCGCATTCGATCATCGACGAGGCGGACCTGTCCGCGCCCGTCATCGACCGCCTGATCACCTCCCTCGCCGGCGCCCCCGGGGGCGACGACGCCCGCCCCGGAGCGACCGCATGACCACGACCGCCCACCCGCTCGATAGCGCGACCGGCGCCGGCGACCTGCCGGAGGTCCCCGTCG
>JBJTJV010000110.1:0-4168 GCA_046352645.1 Chloroflexota bacterium
CCCGAAGCCTGCGCCGTCCTCGCGGGCCTGCTGCGGATCGGACGGCGCAGGCTTCGGGCGCTGCTCCTTGGTGCGGCCGTCGCCGCGGCCGGGGTCCTCCTGCCGGCGGCGGCGCCGGGCGCGGAGGTGGACGCGACCTTCGCGGACCTGTGGCCTCTCGCGCTCGTCGGGGCGGGGCTCCTGCTCGTCCTTGCGGCCCGGCCGGACCTGCCCGGACCGGACGACGTCACGGCCTGGTGGCCGACGATCGCGGACGACGGGGCCGCCGATCCGGGCGCGGACGACTGGGCGCCGGGCCCGCCGATCCGGCGGGAGGATGCGGGGGGCTGACCGCGGCGCGCGGCCCGCCGCCTGCGTCAGGCGCCCAGCGGGCTCTGGGTGCCGAGGCCGCGGATCTGCGGCACCACGTCGCGGCCGATGCGCTCGAGGACGGCGACATCGTGGACATCGCGGAGCGACAGGATCGCGTGCTGGGAGCCGGCCTCCGCCCACGCGCCGAGCCGGTCGAGCAGCGCGCCGGTCGTGAGCGACCCACCCGACCCGTCGGCCGTGAGCGCGATCGGCGCCGCGAGGTTCGTCCGCTCGATCGTCGCGGGGTCGCGGCCCACGTCCGCGCAGTGGCGCCGGAGGACGGCGTACTTGTGGCGCAGCTGGTCCGGGCTGCCGAAGACGTTGCAGGCGTCCGCGTACTGCGCGACGAGGCGCAGGGTCCGCTGCTCGCCGCCGCCGCCGACGAGGATCGGCGGGTGTGGCCGGCCGAGCGCCTGCGGCACGTTCAGGACGTCCGCGGCATCGAGGTGCCGACCGGTCACCGGCGCGCGCGTCCCGGCCGGTCCGGTCCAGCCCGCGTGGACCATCCGGAGCGTGTCCTCGAGGAGCTCGAAGCGCTCCGCGAGCGGCGGCATCGGGAAGCCGAGCGCCCGCGATTCCTCCTCGTTCCAGGCCGCCCCGATGCCGAACCAGGCGCGCCCGCCGGAGAGCACGTCGAGCGTCGTCACGGCCTTGAGCCAGAGCCCCGGCCGGCGGTAGTGGACGCCGCCCACGAGCAGCCCCAGCCGGATCCGCTCGGTCTGCGCCGCGAGCCAGCCGAGCGTCGTGAGCCCCTCGAGCATCGGCTCGTCCGGCTCCCCGTATGCGCGGATCTGGAGGAAGTGGTCCATCACCCAGAGCGAATCGAATCCCGCCGCCTCCGCCGTCACGGCGATCCGCGCGAGCGTCGGCCCGATCGCCGCCGGACCGCCCGGCCAGGTGAACGAGCCGACCTGGAGCCCGAGCTTCACCGGCTCACCGGAAGAGGTCCGCGGACGGCGGCATGAGCGCCTCGCAGGTCACCGAGCCGTCCCCCTCCGGCAGGACCGCGCCGCGGACGAGGACGAGCGGCCGACCGCTCGTCTTGCCGGACGCGAGCTCCGCCGCGGACGAGATCGCGTCCGCGACCGCGACGACGGTCGCCTGCATCACGCGCCCCGCGGTGTCCGGCCGTCCGCGCTGGTCGTCGAGCGGCCGGAAGCCCGCGACACCGAGCGCCACGTCCACGATCCCCCAGCGCCACGGTCGGCCGAACGAATCGCTCACCACGATCGCGACGCCGACGCCCATCTCCGCGGCGATCCGGTCGCGGATGGCGCGGGCGGAGCGGTCGGGGTCCGCCGGCAGGAGCGTGACCGTCTCCGCCGCACCGACGTTCGATGCATCGACGCCACCGTTGGCGCAGACGTAGCCGTGCGGCGTACGCGTGATGATCACGCCCTTCTCCATGCGCAGGACCTCGACCGCCTCGCGCAGGACGACCTCCACCTGGCGCGGGTCGCGCTTCCAGCGCTCGCCGAACGCGACCGCCTCCGCGCGCGGCGTGACCATGCGCAGGTCCACGATCGCCCCCTCCGCCTTGGAGACGACCTTCTGGGTCACCACGAGCACGTCGCCGGGTGCGGGCGCGAGGTCCGGCTCGTCCGCGGCGAGGGCGCGCCACGCGCCCACGATCATCGCGCCGAGGTCGTCGCCCGGGCGCACCTCGGGGAGGGCGGGGAGGGCGACGGCGAGGAGGCGGTGGGCGGCGGGCATCGGGTCAGGCTCCATCGCGGCCGAGCGCCATGAGCGCCGCGAGGCGGGGCGGCTCCAGGAGCTCGAGGTCTTCCGGCGTGTCGAGGTCGAACCCGAGGGCGGGCTCCGTCACGAGCTGGACGGATGCGCCCGCGACCGCGGCCGCGCGGATGTGCGCCTCGCACGAGCCCGCGCCGAAGGCCGGGTCGATGATCGCGGGCGGCGCGAGGAGGAGCGCGTGCGTCCCCTGGCGCGCATCCGAGGGCCCGATCACCACGAGCGGCCGACCCGAGCCCGCCGCGAGCGCCGCGTCCGCGGCCTCCAGGAGCCGGTCGAGCGCCGCCTCGGCGAGCAGCGGCAGGTCGCCCGGCAGGACGAGGAGCGCCCGTGCGCCCGTCGCGAGCGCGTCCGCCCGGGCGAGCAGAAGCCCCGCGTTCAGGCCGCTCCCCGGCTGGACGAGCGTGGCCACCTCCGGGCCGGCGACGCGCGCGAGCAGGTCGGCGTCCGGGCTCACGACGAGGATGCGGTCCGCGGGGGGCCAGGCCGCGAGGACCGCGAGCGTCCGGCGGAGCATCCCGAGCACGAGCCCCTCGCGTTCCTCGGCATCGAGCGCGCCGCCGAGCCGCGCCTTGCCGCCGACGAGCGTCCGGATCGGCACGACGACATGCAGCGGCGCGAGCGCGACGGGGTGGAGCGTGTGCGTCCGGGCGCGGACGCGGGCGCGATCGCGGGTCATCGGGCGGATGGTAGGCGCGGATGCGCCGACCGGCACGTCAGGCGCGCCCGGCGGCCGCGAGGACCGCGGCCCCGATGCGCGCGCGGGCCGCGGGCTCCCCCATGAGCGTGTCCGCGACGACGATCCGCTCCGGGCCTTCCGCGGCGATGGCGTCCGCGGCAGCGGCATCCGCGCCGTCGATCACCCACGTGTCCACGAGCCCCGGGTGCTGCCGCCGGTAGTGCCGCACGACCGCCGCCGCGGACGGCTCCTCCCCGAGGAGCGTCCGGATCATCCGGTCCGCCGGCCCCCGGAGCGCGCTCCCGCCCACGATCGGGGAGACCGCGACGACCGGCGCGGCGGCCGCGTGGAGCGCCTCCCGGTAGCCGGGCACCGCGAGGATCGTGCCGATGCTCACGAACGGGTTGGAGGGCGCGAGCACGATGAGGCCCGCGCCCGCGATCGCCGCGCGCGCCTCCGGTGTGGGCCGTGCGGTCGCGGCGCCGGTGTGGCGCACCGCATCGACGTCCACGCCGTGATGCCGCCGCACGAACCAGTCCTGGAACGCGAGCCACGTCCCCTCCGCGTGGAGCTCGGTCCGGACCGGGTCGTCGCTCATCGGCAGGAGCGCGGGACGGACGCCGAGCGCGGCGGCCAGGCGCGCCGTCACCGTGGTGAGCCGCTCGCCCGCGCGGAGCGCCTGGGTGCGGACGATGTGCGTGGCAAGGTCGCGATCGCCGAGCGAGAACCAGGTCGGCGCCCCGTAGCGACCGAGCATCTCCTTCGCCGACCACGTCTCGTCGCGCACGCCCCAGCCGGTCGCATCGTTCGCCCAGCCCGAGAGCGTGTACATGACGGTGTCGAGGTCGGGCGAGACGGCGAGCCCGTGGAGCTCGAGGTCGTCCCCGGTGTTGCCCACGATGGCCAGCTCGGCCGGGTCGTCGAGCGCGAGCGCGAGCGCGTGGCTCATGCGCGAGCCGCCGAAGCCCCCGGCGAGCACGACGACACCCCCCGCCGGTGCGCGCACCTAGAGGTGGTCCGTGATGGCGCGTGGCCGGAGCGTGAAGGAGATCCGCGGCTGGGAGCGGAACATCGTGACCGCCCGCTCGATCGTGGCGGGGTCCGCCGCGTGGTACCGGTGCGCGAGCGCCTCGATGTCCGCGTGCGCCTGCGCATCGTCCGTCACCGCGGTCGTGCTGCCGCGCACGGAGACCCAGCGGTAGGCGTCGCCCGCGAGGAGCGAGCAGCGCGGCTCCCGCAGGAGGTTCTCCACCCAGCGCCGTCCGGGCATCCCGTTGAGCAGGAGCATGCCGTCCGGCCGGAGCGCGAACCAGAGGACCGCCTGGTGCGCGCTGCCGTCCGCGTTCGTCGTCGCGAGCGTGCAGAAGAGGGGCGGCGTCGCACCGAGGA
>JBJTJV010000111.1:0-7738 GCA_046352645.1 Chloroflexota bacterium
GGGGGGCGCCGCCCCCCCCCCCCCCGGCTCGTTTCCCGGTGAGCCCCGGCTCGCCGCCATCCCCACCCCATCGGGGACCCCCACGTGAGCACCGGCGACCTCATCCACGTCGTCAGCGGAGAGAGCCTCTCCGAGCGACGGATCCGCGCGGGGCGGATCCTCATCCGCGGATCCTTCCTCGTGCTCGTCGCCGTCGCGCTGCTCCAGGCCGCGAATGCGCTGGGCATCGTCGCGCTCGGCTTCGCCGACTGGCAGCCGACCGCAGTCGCCTACGTCGCGTGGTGCGTCGCCCTGTGCGTGGGCCAGGTGCTCATCCGCGGCGAGACCGGCAAGCGCATCCTGTTCGTTCTCCCATCGGCGCTCTTTGTCGTCTCGCTCACCGTCATCCCGCTCATCCTCGGCATCGCGATCGCCTTCGCCGACTGGAACCTCTCCTCGCCGACCGGGCCGAAGTTCGCCGGCCTCGCGAACATCGAGAAGATGCTCGGCGACGCGTTCTACTGGAATGCGCTCGGCAACATGGTCTGGTACTGCCTCGCGATCGTGGTGGAGCTCGCCGTGGCCTTCGGGCTCGCGCTCCTCCTCAACGCCCAGATCCGCGCGCGGCGCTTCTTCCGCGTCGCCTTCCTCCTGCCGCTCATGCTCTCGCCGGTCGCCGTCTCGTGGATGATCGGCCGCTCGCTGCTCGACTTCCGCGCCGGCCCCGTCGCCCACTTCATGCGGCTGCTCGGCTGGCAGGACCCCGCGTTCTTCGCGACGCCCGAGCTGGCCAAGATCACGATGACGGTCCTTGATGCGTGGATCTACATCCCGTTCATGATGATCATGCTGCTCGCGGGCCTCCAGGGCCTCCCGGGCGAGGTGATCGAGGCGGCGAAGGTGGACGGCGCGACCGCCTGGCAGGCGTTCCGCAAGATCCTCTTCCCGCTCATGCTCCCCGTGGTCCTCACCGCGTTCGTCGTGCGCCTCATCTTCAAGCTCAAGCTCGCCGACCTCGTGATCACGATCACCGGCGGCGGCCCGGGCGGCGCGACGGACACCGTGACGAGCTTCATCTACCGCGAATACCGCGACCGCTCGAACGTGGGCTACGGGACGCTGCTCGCGATGTTCTACCTCGTGGTCATCGTCGTCGGGCTGACGCTCCTGATGCGCGGCCTCAATCGCTGGATGCGTCCGTACGCATGAGCGACGTCGCGGTCTTCCGGGATGGCGAGTCGGACGCCGCCTACAAGGCGAAGTGGTGGACGAGCCGCGTCGTCATCTACGCGATCCTCATCTTCTGGGCGATCGTGTGCATCTTCCCGATCTACTGGACGCTCACCACGAGCTTCAAGCTGCAGGCGGACGTGATGCGCGGCTCGATCGTCCCCTGGCTCCAGTTCGACCCGGTCTGGAACGGCTGGCGCTCGCTCGGCCTCTCGCCGGAGACGATCGGGGCGTCGAGCACCGCCCGCGACCAGTTCATGGGCCGCTTCGAGAACACCGCGATCGTCGCGTTCTTCTCGTCGTCGCTCGCGGTCTTCCTCGGCTCGATGACCGGCTACGGGCTGTCGCGGTTTGGCTACCGGTTCGCGTGGATGAAGAACAACGACATCTCGTTCTTCTTCATCAGCCAGCTCATCCTGCCGCCGGTCGTGCTCGCGCTGCCGTTCCTCATCCTCTACAAGCAGATCGGCCTGCTCGACACCCACCTCGGCCTGATCCTGCTCTACACGCTCTCCGTGCTGCCGATCGTGATCTGGATCATGCGCGACCAGTTCATCGCGATCCCGCCGGAGCTGGAAGAGGCGGCGCTCGTGGACGGGCAGGGCGTCTGGGGCGCGTTCGTGCGGATCATCCTGCCGATCGCCGCGCCCGGCATGGTCGCCGCGTTCGTCCTCGCGCTCCTGCTCACCTGGAACGAGGACTTCCTCGCGTCGCTCCTCACGAGCTCGAGCGCCGCCACGCTCCCCGCGATGGTCGCGAGCCAGATCGGCAGCCAGGGCGTGGCGTGGGCGAACATGGCCGCGATCTCGTTCGCCGCGATCCTGCCGCTGCTCATCATCGGCGTGCTCCTGGAGCGGTTCATCATCAAGGGGATGGCGGCCGGCGCCACGAAGGGCTGAGCGCGCGCGGCCCTGCCGCCGCAGGTCGGGGCGCTACGCCTCCGGCAGCCCGAGGCAGCGCCGGAGGTGCGCGAGCGCGATCGCGACGCCCTCCTCGCCGCGTGCCGGCGTCCCCCGCTCGGCGGTCTCCGTGTACCAGTGGCCGCCGTCCGCCGCGCACGCCATCTCCACGGTCTCCGGAGCGAGCGCAGCGATGAGCGCGGTCTCGCCCTCGCCCGCATGGTCGAACGGGAACGCGGCCCCGGGCGGCAGCGAGGGGTGGATGCGGATCCAGTTGAAGGGGTTCTCGCCCGCCGCGTGGCGCGCGTAGTAGTCGCGCTGCTCGTTGCTCCCCCACCAGCCGGTGCCGCGCTCGGCTTCGAGGTGCGCGAACGTCGCGTTCCGGGCGGCGAGCCGGAAGGCGAGGTCCGTCGGCATCCCCTGGGCGAAATTCTCCGTCTGGTGGTGGATGACGCCGTGGATGTTCCGGAAGCCGCCGCGGAGGAGCGCCCGGAAGAGCCCCTCCGCGAACGGCAGGAACGCTGCGGTCTCCACGTGGAGCGTTCCGGTCCCCTCCGGCCCGATGACCGCGTGGCTCGCCGCGCCGTACGCGAAGGGCGGCAGCAGCACGATCTCCGCCTCGCGCTCCAGGCGCGCGAGCGTCTCGGTGACGACGAGCAGGTCCGTGCCCGCCGGCAGGTGGCCCCCGTGGTACTCCATGACGCCGATCGGCAGGACGAGCGGCGTCCGCGCCGCGATCGCTGCCCGCAGCTCGTCCGGGCGCATCCGCTCGAAGCGCATCCCGCTACTCCATGTTCGTGTGGCGCGCCCGCATCGACGCCGCGCTCTCGCCGAGCACGTCACGCAGGCGGAGGACGAGCACCTCGAAGACCAGGTACATCGCGCCCTCGAAGAGCGAGCCCATCGGCAGGACGGAGCGCGCGCCCCCCTGGTCCCGGGCCATCGTCTGGGCGGGGATGACGAGGAGCGCGTCCGCCATCCGCGCCGTCTCCCCGTCCGGCTCCGCGGTGACCACGAGGACGCGCGCCCCCGCCGCGTGCGCGACGCGGCAGAGCGCCGAGCCGGTCGGCAGGACGCCGGGGCCCGCGGCGCACAGGAAGAGGTCGCCCGGGCCGAGCGGGAAGGCGCCCATGTCGCCCTGGACGCAGACGGTGCGACCCAGGTGGTGGAGGCGCATCGCGAGGGCACGCATCATCAGCCCCTCGCGTCCGCAGCCATAGACCATGATCCGGCGCGCATCCGCGATCGCTGTGACCGTCGGCGCGAGCGCGCTCTCGTCCATGGCCGCCGCGACCGCGGCGAGCTCACCGGCCGCGGCCGCGAGGAGGCTCACCGGCCCGCCCCGAGCGCGTGGGAGATCTCCCGCGTCCGCAGGTAGAGCTCCTTCCAGAGCGGGTACTGGCGGTCGTACGCGTCCACCCGTGCGGGCGTCACCGTCCGCGCGGGCGGGTTCCACGCCTCGATGTCACCGGGTGCCACGATGCCGACCGCGGCCGCCGCGAGGAACGCATCTCCGTAGCTCGCGCCGACCGTCTTCTCGCGCACGACCTGGGGGACGCCGCCGAGATCGGAGGTCGCCTGGAGCCAGACCCCGTTCTTCGTGCCGCCGCCGACCGCGAAGATCGTCTCCGCCGGGGCGCCCGCGTCGCGATACGTCTCGAGGACGTGCGCGGTGCCGGACGCGATGCCCTCCAGCACGCTCCGGAAGACGTCGCCGCGGGTATGCGTCAGGTCCAGCCCGAGGAAGGCGCCCTTCGCGCCCGGGTCGTGGATCGGCGTCCGCTCACCGGAGAAGTGGGGGAGGCAGACGATGCCGTTCGCGCCGGCCGGGCTCTCCGCCGCCTCGGCGACGAGCGCCTCCCACGTGGCGCCCGGCGCGAACCGGTCGCGGAACCAGCGGATGAGCGTGCCCGACGTCGCGAGGCCGGACATGGAGGCGTGCAGCCCGGGCGTGAGCCACGGCGCGTACCAGAGGCGCGGGTCGCGCACGGCCTGCGCGGTCACCTCGATGATGAAGATCGTGGAGCCGTACATGAGCATCATCTGCCCCGGCGCGCGGACGCCGACGCTCACCGCCTCCGCGGCCGCGTCGATCGTGCCGAAGGTGACCGGCGTGCCCTCCGCGAGGCCCGTCTCCGCGGCCGCGGCAGCCGGTCCTGCGTGATGATCCCGTCCGCCAGCGCGTCCGACCAGCCGAGCGTCGCCACGTCGTAGAGCGGCGCGTAGTTCGCGGCGGTGTAGTGGTCGATCGTCCGCTCGCCGGTCAGGCGCAGGACGAGGTACGAGGTGGAGCTCATCACCGTCGCGGTCCGCGCGAACAGCTCGGGATGCGTCTCGCGCAGCCACAGGATCTTGGGCCCGACCATCTGCGAGGTGAGCGCGTTCCCGCAGAGCGCGATGATCCGCTCCTCGCCCCAGCGCGCGTTGAGCGAGGCGATCTGCGCGGACGCGCGCGTGTCCACGCCGTAGAGGACGCCGTTCATCAGCGGCCGCCCATCCGCGTCCACCGGGAGCATGCACGGCCCGATCGCGCTCGTGGCCACCGCGGCGATCGCGGTCGGGTCGACCCCGGACGTCGCGAGGAGCTCGCGCACGATCGCCACCGTGTCGCCCCACCAGTCCGCGTCCGGCCGGTGCTCCGCCCAGCCCGGCTGCGGCACGAGCATCTCGTGCGGTCGGGTCGCGAGGGCCACCACCCGGCCCTCTGCGTCGGCGAGGACGCCCTTCGACTCGAAGGTCCCGATGTCGACGCCGAGCGTGTACCTCATGGCAGGCGGCGGAGCTCCATCCCGGCCGGGATCGCGTCGAGCGCCGCGTCCAGGAGGCGGACCATCCCCTCGATGTCCCGTGGGTCGACCGTCTCCGCGGCCGTGTGCGAGTAGCGCACCGGGATCCCGAGGTCCACGCTCGCGACGCCTTCCCCGCCCTGGAGCTGGACGTAGGAGAGCTCGGTGAGCGCGCCGGTGTGCGCCGAGCGCTGGAGCGGCACGCCTGCGCCGGCCGCCGCGTCGTCCATCAGCCGGACGAGCGCGGGGTGGGGGATGACGCCATTGAGCGTGCCGCGGCCGTGGAAGGAGAAGAGCCCCATCACGGGCCCGCCGCCGAGCGCCACGTCGCCGCGCGACGCCATCTCCGGCGTGTCGCAGGCGAGCATGAGATCGACCGAGATCGCGATGTCCGGCACGAGCGATGTGGCGGCCGGGAGGATCCCCCGCAGGTTGTGCTCCTCCTGCACCGACCAGACGAGGTGGAGCGTGGGGCCGGGCTTCCCCCGGCGCGCCGCGGCGAGAGCGAGGAGCGCCGCGCAGCCGGCTCGGTCGTCCACCGCGGTCCCCGCGACCCGGCCGTTCGCGAGCTCGATCGCGCGCGGCTGGTACGTGACCGGGGTGCCGATCCGGACGCCCGCCGCCTCCACCTCCGCCTTGCTCGTGAAGCCCGCGTCGATGTACAGGTCCTGGTAGGGGACGACCTTGTACTTCTCCTCCGGCGTCGTCGCGTGGTGGCTCTTGATGCCGATCACCGCGGGGATGTCGCCCCGGTCGGTCGCGAGGACGACCGCGTGCGCGGGGAGCGCGCGCTCCGGGACGCCTCCCTGGCGCTCCACGCGGATCAGCCCCGAGGGCTCGATCTTCCGGACGATGAGGCCCATCTGGTCCGTGTGCGCGAAGACCATCACGGACGGACGGTCCGGGTCGCCCGGGATCGTGACGATGAGGTTGCCGAGGCGATCCGACCGGTGGGCGAGGCCGAGGGCATCCAGGTGCCCCGCGACCGCGCGCGCGACGCGGTCCTCGTACCCGGCGAGGCCGGGGATCCCCATCAGCTCGATGAGGAGGGCGCGGACGTTCACCGGCCGCCCCGCGCGGCGCGCACCGTGTCCATGAAGTCCTTCGCGCGGCCCGGGTCCACGGCCGCCCACGTGTCGCCGCCGACCTTGAGCGCGGAGCCGACGATCGCGCCGTCCGCGATCGCGAGGACGTCCGCGACGGTCGCGTGCTTCACGCCCGTGTTCGCGAGGACCGGCGTGGTGGGCAGGACCTGCTTCACGGCCGCGAGGTCGGAGAGCGCGGCCGCCTCCCCGGTGATCGTGCCCGAGACGAGCACCGCGTCCGGCACGGACGAGAAGACGGCCGAGCGGGCGCGGTCCGGCAGGCTCCGGCCGTCCATGGAGTGCGCGAACTCCGCGGACACGTTGTAGAGCGTCACGACCTCACCCGCGCCCAGGCGCGCCGCGTAGCGCCGGGCCGCGCCGCCGTCCGGCGCCCAGACGCCCATGTCCGACGCGTACGTGCCGGTGAAGATCTCGCGCACGAAGCGCGCCCCGGTCGCGGCTGCGAGCGCCATCGTGCTCATCGGGTCCCACAGGACGTTCACGCCGAAGGGGACGCGGATCTCGTCGCGGAGCCGGCCGATGACGTAGGCCATCGTCGCGGTGGACGCGACGTCCACCTTCAGCTCGTACGGGCGGTCGTTCTCGTTGCCGAACATCACCGCGTCCACGCCCGCCGCCTGGAGCGCGGCAAGATCCGCGCGCGCGCCGCGGATGATCCCCTCGACGCCGCCCGCAGCGTCGTGGAGCGGTGTCCCGGGCAGCGCGCCCAGGTGGACCATGGCGATGATCGGCTTGCGATCGCCGAAGAGCTGCCGGAACCGCGTCACGTGACCTCCCTCGTGCTGGATGCGCATCGTACGGGCGCGCGCGCGGACGCGCCACCATCACCGCCCCCGCGGCGCGGTCGCGCCGGCCCCCGTCGCCGGGCGAACGTCAGCCGCGGGCGAGGAGCGCCCGGACCTCGGCGGGGCCGAGCGCGTCCCGCGCGGACTCCGGTGTTCCCACGTGGAGGGCCGCCGCGGCGTTCGCGTAGCGCAGCGCACCGGCGAGCGGGTCGCCCGCGGCGAGCCGGACCGCGAGCGCGCCGACGAAGAGGTCGCCCGCGCCGTGCGTCTCCGGCCGCACGACCGGGTGCGCGGCGAGCGCGACCCGCTCGGTCGCCGAGACTGCCGCCACGCCCGCGCCGCCCGCGGTGACGACGACCGTCGGCGCGAGCCCGCGGAGCGCCTCCGCGGCCCGCCCGGCGCCCGCGAGATCGGTGACCGCCGGCGCCCCGAGCTGCTCGGCCTCCACCGCGTTGACGACGAGGACGTCGATGAGCCCGGCGAGCGCCCCGAGCGGCCGCGCGGGCGCCGCGTTGAGGAGGACCGTGACGCCGACCGCGCGCGCGATCCGTGCCGCCGCCGCGTTCGCAGGCTCACCGACCTCGTCCTGGAGGACGAGGATCGCGGCGTCCCGGATCGCGTCCGCGCTCGCCGCCACCTGCTCGGCGTCGATCCGCCGGTTCGCACCCGAGACGACGATCGCGGCGTAGTCGCCTGCCGCCTCCTGGATCGCGACGCACCTCCCGGAGCCGGCGCCCACCGTCCGGATCGCGGCGAGCGAGACCCCCGCCGCCGCGAGCCGCTCCCGGAGCCGCTCCCCGAAGCCATCGTCACCGAGCGCGCCGATCATCACGGTCGCCGCGCCGTGGCGCGCCGCCGCCATCGCCTGGTTGCCGCCCTTGCCGCCCGGCTTCCACCACCACGCGTCGCCGATCACCGTCTCGCCGAGCCGCGGCAGGTACGGCGTCCCGACC
>JBJTJV010000112.1:0-2832 GCA_046352645.1 Chloroflexota bacterium
GACGAGGGCGGCGGCCCAGACGACCGCGGGGAGGCCGACGAGCGTCCGGCCGATCGCCCCGGGCGCCCCGACGACGTGCTGGCGCAGCGTCCGCCGGGCGCGCGCCTCGGCGGCGGTCGCCCCGGCCGGGATCCGCGTGTCATCCGGGTGCGGCAGCCGGAGCGCGATGAGGACGCCCGCGAGCGCCGGGACCGTCGCGAGGACGAGCATCGCGGGCTCCACGCCGATCAGCTGCGCGAGGACGCCGCCGACGGTCGTCGCGAGCGCGAGCGCGATCCCCTGGAAGCCGACATACCAGCCCATCGCGGAGGCCGAGGACATCGTGCGGGGGCTGATCGTCATGACGATCGCGAGGAGGACGGTCGTCGCCATCCCCCAGCCGAATCCGTCGCCCGCCATGAGGAGCGCCGCCCCGAGCGCTGAATCCGTGAACGGCAGGAAGATGAAGGCGCCGGTGCTCGCGACGCCCGCGAGGATGATGAGGCGGCGCGCCCGGTCGTACCGGAAGGCGCCGCCGGCGATCGCGCGCGCGCCGAGGCTCGTGGCCGCGAAGACCGCCACGACGAAGCCGATCCCTTCCTCGCCGACGCCGCGGCCCGCGAGGTGGATCGGGAGGAGGAAGCGGAGCCCGCCCTCGGCGAGCTCGAAGAGCATCGTCGCGAGGTAGACCCCCGAGAGCGGGTTCCGCGGATCGAGCGGGTTGCGGATCCGGCGCTCGGGAGCCGGCGCCGCGGGGCCCGGCACTCCGGCCTCCGGCGCGCCGGTCTCCGGCCCGTGCCCCTCGGACGCCGTCACGGGGCACCGCCCGGGGTCCGGCTGCGGATCGGGCCGGCGTGGGGACCGTGGCGCCACCGGGTCCCGGTCGGGCGTAGACTGCGGCGCTCGGACCCGGCCGCGTGCCGCCGGGAGCAGGGAGGCGCGCCGTGCGCAGATGGATCCGCCGGGTGACGCCGGCCCGCCGGAGCCCCCACCCCGCCGCCGCGCCCGGGGCGGCTGCTCCGCCGGGCGCGCCCGACCTTCGGATCGTCGAGGACCTCGTCCTCCGCCCGCCGCAGGATGGGGAGGGGGATGCGGCGATCGAGGTGCGCGGCCACCGGGAGAACGTCGGCGGCCACTGGGACGAGATCGGCCGCCTCCAGCTCGCGTTCATGCGCGAGGAGGGCCTGCGGCCGGATCACACCCTCCTCGATATCGCCTGCGGGTCGCTCCGGGGCGGCGTCCACTTCATCCCGTACCTCGAGCCCGGCCACTACCTCTGGCTGGACCGGGAGCGCCGGCTCATCGAGCTCGGCTGCGAGCAGGAGCTCGGCGCCGCGCTCGTCGCGGAGCGGCGGCCGGAGTTCGTCGTCTCCGACCGCTTCGCGTTCCACCGCTTCTCGCGCCGGCCCGATCTCTCGATCGCCCAGTCGCTCTTCACTCATCTCGACCCCGACGACCTCACCCTCTGCCTCGGCAACCTCCGGGCGTTCGTCGCCCCGGGCCACCGGCTGATGGCGACCTACCAGCCGGGCAGCCCGGAGCAGAACCCCGACCGCTCCCACGCGCATCACGGGTTCCGCTATCCCGCGGAGCGGCTCATCGCGCTCGGTGCGGCGACCGGCTGGGTGGGCACCGAGGTCGGGGCGTGGGGTCACCCCCGCGGGCAGCGGATGATCCGTTTCCGCGCGGTCTGACGCCGCGCCCCGGAAGCTCACGGCGGCCCCCCGGGCGCTCAGCTCGCGTCGCCCGCCGGGGGGCCGGGGTCCGCCGCCGCGGCCGCGGCGCGCGCGATCTCCGCGTCCAGGGCCGAGCGGTCGCTCTCGAGCGGCCCCGGGTCGCGGACCGGGAGCGCACCGTCCAGCGAGGTGTTCCCCTTCACGCCGAGGACACGCTCGATGAAGCCGTTCCCGATGCGCAGCCAGCGCGCGGGCGCGTCGCCTTCCGGCACGTGGCTCCGCGTCCAGCCGAACGGCGGGGCGATGAGGTCGCCCGCGGCCCACGTCACGGTGAGCGTCCGGCCGTCATCCGCCACGAGCTCCGTCCGGCCGCGTCCGGCGAGGACGAGGAGGATCTCCTCCGCGAGCGGCCGATGCGGGCGGACCCGGCCGCCCGGCGCGACCTCCACGAGCGCATGGTCGAGAAGGCGGTGGCCGCCCCCCTGGTAGCGGTTGATCGCGACGCCCTCGCCCGCAGCCGGGTCGGGCGCGAGCGACTCGGCCTCCAGGTCCCGGACGGCGTGCGCCCGGACCTTGCCGTAGTTCCCCGCCTTGCGGACCGCGAAGAAGCCCGGCTCGTCGTCGTAGCGCAGCCGGAAGCGGAACGGGTTCGCGTGGTTGAAGTCGCCGTCGTGGAAGAGCTTGCGGATGAGCCGCGACGTCTTCACGAAGAGGAGGCGCGCCGGCTCGGCCGGGTCCGGGACGACCCGGTGCCACGCGTTCATCGGGATCGTCACCAGGTCGCCGGCACGCAAGGCGACCGCGGTCGGCGACCCGTCGTCCGCCTGGCGGACCTCCAGGGTGCCGCTCCCCGCGATCGCGACGAGCGTCGTCTCATCCGCGTGGCGGTGGCCGTCCGGCTCCGCCTCCGTGAGCTCCACCAGGTGGACGCCGAGCGTCGAGTTCCCGGCGAGGAAGTCCAGGATCGCGGCGCGTCCCGGTCGATGCGGCCGTGGCCCGAGCGGCAGCGTCCGGGGCCTCCGGACGACGAGCCCGTCGAAGACCACGCCGCCGCGGAGCGCGCTGTAGTGGATCCCCTCCGGACCCGCCTCCTCGTCCGTCACCGGGTCGCGTCCCGCAGGCTCACTCGTCGTCCCCGCGGCCCTTCGATTCGTACGTCGAGCGGTCCGCCTCGATG
>JBJTJV010000113.1:0-4737 GCA_046352645.1 Chloroflexota bacterium
ACCGGGCGTTGAGCCGCGTCCTCGCGATCGGGCCGGAGCGGACGATCGCGGAGGTCACCGCATCGGGGCTCGTGGGCCGCGGTGGCGCCGCCTTCCCGACCGGCCGGAAGTGGGCCGCGGTCGCCGCCCAGCCCGCCCGCCCCCGCTACGTCGTGTGCAACGCGGACGAATCGGAGCCGGGCACGTTCAAGGACCGCGTCGTGATGGAGGGCGACCCGTTCGCGCTCGTGGAGGCGATGACGATCGAGGGGGTCGCGGTCGGGGCGGAGACCGGCTACCTCTACCTGCGCGGCGAGTACCCGCTCGCGGAGGCACGCCTGCGTCACGCGCTCGCGGAGGCCGAGGCGGCGGGGCTCCTTGGCGCGGACATCGCGGGATCCGGCCGAGCGTTCCGGATCGAGCTCCGGCGGGGCGCGGGCGCGTACATCTGCGGCGAGGAGACCGCGCTCCTCGGCTCGATCGAGGGCCGCCGCGGCGAGCCACGGAACAAGCCGCCGTTCCCGGTGGAGGTCGGGCTCTTCGGGAAGCCGACCGCGATCAACAACGTGGAGACCCTCGTCAACCTGCCGCTCATCCTCGCGGACGACGGTGCCGCCGAGGCGTACGCCGCGATCGGGACGCCGGGATCGCGCGGCCCCAAGCTCTTCTGCCTCTCCGGCGCGGTCGCGCGGCCGGGCGTCTACGAGGTGGACTTCGGCGTCACGCTCGGCGAGCTGATCGCGCTCGCGGGCGGGGTCGCGGACGGACGGCCGCTCCGGAGCGTCCTCCTGGGCGGGGCCGCCGGGGTCTTCGTCGGCCCGGATGCGCTCGGGATGCCGCTCACCCTGGAGGGCGCGCGGGCCGCCGGCGCGACGCTCGGCTCCGGCGTCGTGATGCTCTTCGACGACCGGGCCGACCTCCCCGGCACGCTCCGCCGGATCGCTGCCTTCTTCCGTGACGAATCCTGCGGCCAGTGCGTCCCCTGCCGGGTCGGCACCGTGCGCCAGGAGGAGCTCCTCGCGCGCCTGGAGCGGACGATCGCCGCGGGCGGGACCCCGGACGCCGGGCAGCTCGGCCTGCTGCGGGAGCTCGGCCAGGCGATGCGCGACGCCTCGATCTGCGGCCTCGGCCAGACCGCCTCGTCGGCGATCGAATCGGCGCTCCGGATGCCCGGGATGGTGGCGGGATGAGCGGCCACGAGCACGGCGGCCCCAGCCGCGGCTTCGAGCTGTGGCACATCTTCCAGGAGCTCCCCGCGCGCCCTTCGGAGGTCCCGCTCGCGCCGGAGCCGGATCCCACGGCGCCGGTGCCGCTGACGATCGACGGCGCGGCCGTGGAGGTCCCGGCAGGCGCGACGATCCTCGACGCGTGCCAGGCGGCCGGGGTCGAGACCCCGACGCTCTGCTACGCGCCGAACCTCACCCCGGTGAACGCCTGCCGCGTCTGCGTCGTGGAGGTCGACGGTCAGCGGACGCTCGCGCCGGCCTGCTCGCGCCGTGCGGAGGCGGGGATGACGGTCCGGACGGACACCGAGCGCGTCCGGACCTCCCGGAAGGTCGTGCTCGAGCTGCTCGGCTCGAGCGTGGACCTCTCGCTCGCGGGGAGCCTCCTGCCGGACGGCGGGCTCGCCTCCTGGATGGAGCGCTACGACGCGGACCCGGCACGCTTCGGCTCCCCCCCCGCGGCGGTCGGCGCGGGGGAGCGCGACGACCGGCCCGCGGGCCACCACGCGGCGCCGGACGGGGCGAGCGCGGAGACCGTCGCCCAGCCGGTGAAGGTGGACAACGACCTCTACGTCCGCGACTACAGCCGCTGCATCCTCTGCTACAAGTGCGTGGAGGCATGCGGCACGGACGCCCAGTTCACGTTCGCGATCGCGGTCGCGGGGCGCGGCTTCGACGCCCGGATCTCCACGGAGTGGAACGTGGGGCTGCCCGACTCGGCGTGCGTCTACTGCGGCAACTGCATCGGTGTCTGCCCCACGGGCGCGCTGATGTTCCGGAGCGAGCACGAGATGCGCGCCGCCGGGACCTGGGACGAGAGCGCCCAGACGGTGACCGAGACGATCTGCCCCTACTGCGGCGTGGGCTGCACGCTCCAGCTCCACGTCCAGGAGGACCAGGTCGTGAAGGTCCTCTCGCCCGCGGACGCCTCCGTGACGGGCGGCCACCTGTGCATGAAGGGGCGCTTCGGATCGAGCTTCGTCAACGAGAAGCCGGGGCGCCGTGCCCCGAGCGACAGCAGGGAGGGATAGCCGGATGGAGCGCATGGGTCGGATCGGGCGACGGCGGTTCCTCCAGGCGATGGCGGCAGCCGCGGCGGGGGTGACGGTCGCGGGGCGGATCCCCGGTGCACGGGGCGCGGAGCCGATCGCCGTGCCCCCGGGCGCTGCCGGGGCGCTCGGCCGGCTCGCGGGAGCGATGCAGGGCGACCTGCTCCTGCCGGGCGACGCGGACTGGACCGCGCTGAACACGACGAGCAACGCCCGCTGGCTCCCGGTCGTGCCGCTCGCGATCGCGCGCTGCGCGGACGCCGCGGATGTCCAGGCCGCGCTGGCGTGGGCGCGCGCGGAGGGCGTGCCGTTCGCGATCCGCGGTGGCGGCCATCACTACATGGGTGGCTCCACGAGCCCCGGCCTCGTCATCTCCACGATCGCGATGAAGGGGACGCGCTACGACCCGGAGACCGGGCTCCTTATCGCGGGGGCGGGTGTCCAGAACCAGGACCTCGCGGTCGTCCAGTCCCAGGACGGCGCCGGTCGCTTCATCCTCCCGGGCGGCACCTGCCCGACCGTAGGCCTCGGCGGGCTCACGCTCGGCGGCGGGATCGGCCCGAACGCGCGCTGGGCAGGGCTGACCGCGGACCACCTCATCGCGACGGAGATCGTGACCGCGGACGGAGAGCTCCTCACGGTGGACGCGGAGCGCCACCCCGATCTCTTCTGGGCGCTCCGCGGCGGCGCGGGCGGCAGCTTCGGCGTGAACACCTCGTTCACGTACCGGCTGGCGCCGATCCCGGGGCCGGAGGCGCTCGTCTTCGGCCTGGAGACGAGCAGCCGGGACCGGGTCCTGCAGACGATCCTCACCGCGCTCGATGCGCTCGCGGACGCGCCGCACGGCTTCAGCGTCATCCTCATGGCCTACAGCGACGCCGAGCACGGTGTCGCGATGGAGGGGTACGGCCAGATCACGGATCCGGACGACCCCGAGCAGCTCGCCCGCGTGGACGCGATCCTCGGCCTCGACCACGACGAAACCGCCCGGCTCCGCCTCCCCTTCTGGGAGGCACAGGCCTGGAACATGGGTGGCGTGACGCCCCCGAACGCCTACTGGGACCGCGCCCGTTTCGCGACCGGTGCGGTGGACCCCGCCGCGATCGCGGAGGCGGTGGATGCGCTCACGCGCTTCCCCGGGCTCACGGACGAGCGGTACGGTGAACTCGTCACGTACGGCTGGGTCGGCGGTGCGGTCGGTGCGGTCGCGCGCGACGCCACCGCGTGGGTCCACCGCGACGCGACCGCGCTCTTCCGGGTCTCGGCGGTCTGGCCCCGGACCCCGGAGGTGCCGGGCGAGGTCTCGCCGATCCCCGCGGACGCTGCGGCCTGGTCCGAGGCGACCTGGGATGCCCTCATCCCGGCCCTCGCGAACGAGTCGTACCAGAACTTCCCGGACCCGGGCCTCATCGACTGGGCGACGGCCTACCACGCGGAGAACCTTCCCCGGCTGCGCGCGGTGAAGGGGCGCTACGACCCGGAGGACGTCTTCCGGGCGGCGCAGTCCGTGCCGCTCCCGTAGCGGGTCGGACCGCGCCACGCAGGCGGGCGCCGACCCCCGGTCAGCCCTCCCCGACGCGCTCCCGCAGCTCGCGCCCGGCGCGGCTGAACCAGTCGTGGAGGATGACCATGTCCGTGCCGATGCAGAAGTGGCGGACACCCAGTGCGCGGTAGCGGTCGGCCTCCTCGGGCGCGTTCATCTCCGCCCGCGGCGGGATCCCCGCGGCGATCGCCTTCGCGAGGACGACCTCCTCGACGGCGCGGACATCGGGGTGGTACCAGTCGCCCGGGCGGCCGATGCTCATCGCGTAGTCGCCCGGGCCCCACTGGATCATGTCGATGCCGGGCACCGCGAGGATCTCGTCGAGCGCCTCGACCGCCTCCTCCTTCTCGATCATCAGGACGACGACGATCTCGTTGAGCGCGCGCACGTAGTCCGCGGTGCCCGCATGGCCCCAGTAGCTGTTGCGCCGGTCCGCGGCACCGTACGTCCCCTTCACGCCCGGCACGTCCGGACGGCTGACGCGGACGCACTCGCGCGCGTCATCGACCGTGCGCACGTCCGCGAAGAGGACGCTCCCGAAGCCGCTGCCGATCGCGCGCTGGGCGAGGAACGAGCGGGGCGCCTGGTCCAGCTTGATCATGGTGCCGAGCCCGTGGAGCTCGGCGGCACGACAGAAGTCGTCCAGCCCCGGCAGGTCGAACGGGATGTACTCCGCGGAGAGCTCCACGTAGTCGTACGCGCCGGTGACGCCCACGAGCTCCACGATCGATGGCCAGCGGGAATGCAGGTGCGTCCCGATCGTGGGGCGTCCGGAGCGGAGCGCCTCCCGGAGGAGGTTCGGGCGCATCCCGCCCGGGCGGAGATGAACGCGCCCGAGGAGGCCGACCGCTACCGCGCACTGGGTGTCCGCCACTTCTGCATCGGCACGGACATGGTCATCCTCCACGACTGGTTCAGCCGCGCCGGGCGCGAGCTGCGGGAG
>JBJTJV010000114.1:0-11816 GCA_046352645.1 Chloroflexota bacterium
TTCCTCAAGGGCGCCGCCGCCGCCGCGGGCGGCGTCGTCGCCGCGACGGTCGCCGCCCCGGCCCTCGGCGCGTCCCGCTGGTCCGTCGCCCCGCTGCGTGCCCCGGCCCCCACGGCGATGGAGCACGGCAGCCCGGCCACCGCCCAGGGCGCTACCCCGTCCGGCGAGCCCGTCCCTGCCGGCTGGACGGAGCACGACGTCGCCGCGCGCGAGAAGGTCCGCCGGTTCGTCGGCAACCTCGCCGGCCCGCTCGGGCTCGTCGAGTCCCTCGGCGAGGTCACGAGCCCGCCGGAGTTCACGCTCGTCAGGCACGGCAACCAGCCGCTCGAACCGACCCTCGACGGGGACGTGAAGGTCTTCGACCTCACGATCGACGAGATCGAGTGGCAGATCGATGCCCTCATGCCGCCGGTGAGGGCGCTCGGCTACAACGGGATGTGGCCCGGGCCGGTGCTCCGTGTCGTCGAGGGTGATCGCGTCCGCGCACGCTTCACGAACAACCTGCGGGAGACGACCGGCGTCCACTTCCACGGCATCGAGTTCGAGGACTTCCGCCAGGATGGCATCCCGTTCGTCACGCAGCTACCGATCACGCCCGGCGAGACGTTCACGTACGAGTTCGTGGCGCGGACCGCGGGCTCGCACATGTACCACTCGCACCACAACGCCACCGACCATGTGGGCCGCGGCCTCCTCGGTGCGTTCATCGTGGACCCGAAGGACGAGGCCGAGCGGCCGGCGCAGAAGCACGGCGTCACGCAGGACATCGTCTTCATCCACAACGACTCGCTCGGCGGCTTCACGATCAACGGCCACGGCTTCCCGGCCACGGCCCCGATCGTCGCGCGCAAGGGCGAGCGGATCCTCATCCTATACATGAACGAGGGCGTGATGATGCACCCGTGGCACACCCACGGGTTCCGCCAGCGGATCGTCGCCCGGGACGGGGTGCCGCTCGGCAGCGCGGAGGTCCTCGCGGACACGATCGGCGTGAACCCCGGCGAGCGCTGGGACGCGATCGTCGAGTGCGACCGGCCGGGCGTGTGGGCCTTCCACTGCCACATCCTTCCGCACGTCGAGGGTCTCGACGGGATGTTCGGCATGGTGACCGCGCTCGTCGTCCTGCCGGAGTGATCGCGGCGGGAGCCGTGGCCATGGCCGCACCCGTCGATGCGCCCGTCGCGGAGCAGCGTCCCTTCCGGACGGTGCTCCTCGCGACCGACCTGTCGCCTGCCTCGGACGCGGCCGAGCGCCAGGCGATCGCGCTCGCGGCGGGCCTTGGGGCGCGGCTCCTCGTCGTCCACGTCATGGACGCGCGCCGGGTCGCCGGCGGCGGCTCGCACGGCCGCATGGACCAGGCCCGGGCGGAGCGTGAGGCGCTCCTGCTCGCCCTCGTCGGCCGTGCGCGCGCCGCGGGCGCCGGCGCGGAGTTCCTCATCTGGACCGGTGACCCGGCGAGCGCGATCGCGAGCGCCGCGGAGGCCGAGGGCGCGGATCTCCTCGTCGTCGGCAGCCGTGGCCGGGGCGGCGCCGAGCGCCTCCTCCTCGGCTCGGTCTCCGACCATCTCGTCCGGACCGCCGGCTGCCCGGTCCTCGTGGTCCGGCCTGCCGCCGAGGCCGACCCGGCGCCGGACGCGGGGAAGGGCCGCGCGTCACGCGCTTCGTGACCATCGGGCGATGCCGCGGGGCTGGGCGCCGGGCATGATCGTCACCGGTCGACAGGACCGTCCAGGACGCAGACGATGGAGCCGCCCCGGATGGGGGCTCGGAGCGGCGCCGCGAGCACCCGTCCCGGACGGACCGGCCGACCGATCCCCCGCGCTTCTCCCTCCGCGCCGGACGCACTCCTCCGCGTCCGGCGCATCCGCATGTCCGCGCGCGGGCGCCCCTCAGCGGGCGACGGAGGGGGCGGGTGGAGCGGCTGCTGCGGGCTCGATCGCCGTCCGCTCGCCGATCGCGAGGACGCGCACCTCGGTCTCCGGCGCGTGCTCCGCCGCAAGACGCGCGAACGCGTGCGGCGGATCGGTCCGGGTGCTCGGCCGCAGCCAGCGGAAGCCGAGCGGGTGGAGCGTACCCCAGTGGATCGGGATGGCGACCCGCGGGCGGAGCAGGCGGAGCGCCTGGGCAGCCCCGAGCGGATCGAGGTGCTCGGACGACCGGGCGCGTGGCCCCCAGCCCCAGACCGGCATGAGCGCGAGATCGAGGTCCGGCGCGAGCGTCTCCATCCCCGCGAAGAGCGCCGTGTCGCCGGGGAAGTAGACCCGCGGACCGGCGTCGAGGACGTAGCCGATCGCGGGCGCGGGCGGCGCGAGCGGCCGCGGCAGGCCCCGGTGGTGCGCGGGCACGGCGCGGATGCCCACCTCGCCGACCCGGGTCGCCTCGCCCGGCAGCAGCTCGATCACCTCGCGGAAGCCGCGCCCGCGGATCCGTCCGCCGAGCCCGCGCGGCACGAGGATCGGGGTCGCGGTCCCGAGCATGCGGAGCGAGCCGATGTCGAGATGGTCCCAGTGGGAGTGGGAGATGAGGACGGCCGTCACGTCGTCGGGGACGTGTGCCTCGGGGAGGGCGTTCGCATGGACGAGCGGGCCGACGCGGCGGCGGAGGATCGGGTCCGTGAGCAGACGCACGCCCCCGAGCTCGAGGAGCACGGTCGAGTGGCCGAGGAAGCGGATGCGCACGGGGCCGGACACGGTCGGGCGAGTATCGGCTATCCGCGGCGCCCGGCGGGTCCGGTGCTCAGCGCACCGTGAGCGGGATGCGCATGACCTCCTCGCCGCCGCCCGTATCGCGTGCGACGATCGTCACGAGGGCCCGGCCGGCGCGTGCCGCCGCGGGGATCGCGAAGCGCACGCGGACGTTCCGGTCCGCACCCACGATCGCGGGCACGATGCGCGGTGGCAGCCCTGGGAGCGCCACGCGCACCTCCACGACCTCGGCGAGCGGCTCGGTGCTGACCGCGAGGATCCCCACCCGCGCGCCGCGCGCCGGCGTCCGGTCGCCGACGGTGAGCGCCCAGCTGCCGATCCGGATCGGCACGCTCGAGCGGACCCTGCCCGCCTTCGTGGTGACCGCGACGATGAGCGTGTACGCACCATCCGGCAGCGTCCGGCCCGTATCGTCCCGGCCGTTCCAGGTCCAGCCGATCTCGCCGGCCCCGATCTGCGCGTCCCGGAAGCGCGTGCGCACGATCTCCCGTCCGCGCCGCACGACCCACGTGACCCGCGCGTCCTCCGACAGGACCCCGCGCACCTCCACGCTGTCCGCGAGCCCGTCCGCGTCACGGGGCGCGATGGCATCGGCGGAGGCGATCAGCCGGCGCAGGACGGTGATCGACCGGACATGCACGACCTCGGTCCGGCCGGTGTTGCCCGCCCGGTCGCGCGGCGTCAGGTGGATCGTGAAGTCGCCGTCGCGCACGACCTCGCCGTCCGCGTTCCGGCCGTCCCAGGCGGTGCGGCCCGGGCCGGCGGGCTCGGAGCGGCGCATCGTCCGGATGACCCGGCCATCGCGGTTGCGCACCTCGACCTCGACGACCGCGGGCTCCGACAGGCGCCGCTCGATCGCGACCCGGTCGCCCTCGCCGTCCGCGTTCGGGCTGAAGACCACGGTCGTCTCCGCGTCCGCCGTGCCCGGTGCATCGACGGTGCCGGTGGCACGCACCGTGAGCGTCGGCGGCGTGGTGTCCGGCGGCGCAGGCGCCCCGCGCCACGTGGCCGCGCCGAGCTCGAGGTCGCCCGTGATCGCGCGGAGGTGGCCGTGCGCGGGGTGCGGGTCGAGGTGCATCCGGGCGCCCGGCGTGACCGGCGAGTCCGCGTAGTAGTCGTCCGATCCGATGAAGCCGTCGTAGGCGTTCGGGTGGTCGCTCGCGGAGAGCCGGAAGATCTCGTCGAGGGTGAGGTCCGAGCGCATGAGCGCGCGCGGCAGGTCCACGCGCTGCGGCCAGCCCCACGCGATCACCGCCGCCGCACCGATCGCGAGGAAGGTCGCGGCGTAGCCGCTCACCCGCTCGATGGCGAGGTCGTGGGCGAAGACGGGGACCTCGTCCCCCTCGCCGTTGCCGGATGCGTAGCAGAGCCGGTGGAGCAGGACGACCGCACCCGGCGCCAGGCGGATGCCCGCGCGGACGGGGTCGGTCCCGTAGTACTTCGTCGGGCCCGTGCGGCCGCAGGTGCCCTCGCACGGGTTCAGGCCGAACCCGTTCTTCGTCGCGCCCTGGTACGGGGCGTAGCGGCTCGGCCAGCCGTTGCCATGGCCCAGATAGACGAGGAGGTGCGCGCCGTTCGCCGCGGCCCGCACGCGCTTCCACGTCGCGAACGGCGTGAAGACCCGCACGACGTCCATGCCGACGGCCTCCGCCTGGCGCGCGATCCGCTCGCCCTCTGCGAGGTACTCGGCCGTGGACGAGGACGCCGGGCCCACGATGATCGCCGCCTTGCGGGCACCGGAACCGGCGGCGGCCGGGCCGGGGAGCGCGAGGCCGGGGAGGGAGACGAGGATGAGCGCGAGGACGGAGAGGAGCAGGGGCCGGAGAGCGCGTGGGCGGCCGCGGACCGCCCTGCTCCGGGCGGTGGGCCGCGGGACGGCCGCCGTCGATGCTCGATCCGTGCCGGACGCCCGCTGGGCGCCGCTCATCCGTTCACGCAACCGGGATCTCCCTGCGTCGGCGCCGGGAGCGCCGTGGGGGGCGAAGGGTAGGGCATCCGGTCCGATCCGTCCCGTGGCGCACCGTCGGCCGGGCGCCCCGTGCGGACGGCTGCGCTACCCTGCGGGCGTATGGAGCTCTCCCTCGGGACGCTCGGCGCCGTGCCGACGGTCCTCCTCCACGACCACCGCGACGGTGGCCCCCGGCCGGAGACGGCGATCGATCCTGCCACCGCCCGCCTCCGCGCGGACGCGCGGCCGCGGCATACCGAGCGCCCGTGATGGTCCCGCGCGTGCCTGTGCTCCTGCTCGTGGCGGCGCTCCTCGTCGGGGCGCCGCCGGTCGGCCTGCGCGCGGCCTCGCCTGCGCCGGTCGCCGCGCCCGCCGCGTCGCCCGCCCCGTCCGCGCTTCCCGCGTCGTCTCCCTCACCGTCCTCCGTGCCGGCGCCCGAGCCGATCGACCCGGCCGACCTGCCCGACGGCTTCGCCCGCTACCTCGAGGTCCTGCGCACCATCCGCGAGAGCTACGTGGGCGCGGACGGGCTCGACGATGCCGCGCTCGTGGAGGGCTCGATCCGCGGGCTCATCGGGGCGATCGGCGACGACGGCCACTCCACCTGGCTCTCGCCCGACGAGGTCGCCGCGGAGGACGCGGCGCTCGACGGTGCGGTGACCGGCATCGGCGTCCTCGTCGATTCCCGCTTCGGCCTGCCGGAGATCGTCTCGGTCGTCCCGGGATCGCCCGCGGATGCGGCGGGGATCGGGCTGGGCGACCGGATCGTGGCGGTGGACGGGGTCCCGACCGAGCGCATGGGGGAAGGAGAGCTCGTCGCCGCCGTCCGCGGCCCCGAGGGGACGGTGGTCAGCCTCGTTCTCCGGGACCCGCGCGGCCGGACGCGCACCGTGCCCGTCACGCGCGCCCGGATCGAGGTGCCGAGTACCGCCTGGGTGCGTGTCCCGGGCACGCGCACCGCGCTCATCCGGCTCCTCCAGTTCAGCGACAGCGCGGGCGCGGACGTCGCCGCGGCCGTCCGTGCGGCACGCGATGCGGGCGCGCGCAGCCTCGTCCTGGACCTGCGCGGGAACCCGGGAGGGCTGCTCGACCAGGCCGTCGCGGTGAGCGAGGTCTTCCTGTCGTCCGGCACGATCTACCGGGAGGTCGCCCGCGACGGGTCGGTCCGGGAGATCGCGGCGGACGGCCCGGTGACGGATGCGACGCTCCCGCTCGTCGTCCTCGTGGACGGCGGTTCGGCGAGCTCCGCGGAGATCGTCGCGGCGGCGCTCGGCGCGAACGGTCGGGCGCGCGTCGTGGGCGAACGGACCTTCGGGACCGGGACGATCCTCGGCTTCTTCCCGCTCGCGGACGGCTCCGGCCTGCGGCTCGGGACCTACCGCTGGCAGACGCCGGGCGGGGAGGATCTCTACGGGAACGGGCTGCTTCCCGGCATCGTCGTCCCGCTCGAGGACGGCGGCCGGATCGCGGACCTCGCCGACCTCGCGCGCGGGCCGCGGGCCGCGGAGCGGGCGCTCGCCGGCGATCGCCAGCTCCGGCGCGCGCTCCGGCTCGTCGCCGACGCCACCCGCCGCCTCCGGCGCACCACGGCCGACGCGACGGACGCGCCCGTTGCGCCCGGCGCGATGGGCACCGGGTCCGCGCCGCGTCGCTTCGTCCTCGGGCCTGCCCGCGGCTGACGCGGCGGCCGCGTCCGGGCGCGCGGGGTCAGGGCTCCCGCGTCACCTCGAGGATGCGGTAGACCACGCTCGCGCCGCTCGGCATCGCGATGCGCACCTCGTCGCCTGCGCCGTGGCCGAGCAGCGCCCGGCCCACGGGCGAGACGTTGGAGATGCGACCCGCCGCGGGGTCGGCTTCCGTGGACCCGACGATGCGGAGCGTCCAGGTGCCACCGTCCGCCTCGGCGACGACCGTGGAGCCGAGGGAGATGACGCCGCTGCGGTCCGCGTCGATGACGACCGCCGTGCGGAGCATCTGCTCGATCGCCTGGATCCGCCCCTCGAGGAAGGACTGCTCGCGGCGCGCGGCCTCGTAGTCCGCGTTCTCGCGCAGGTCGCCGAGCTCGCGGGCGCTCTTCACGCGGGCGATCACCTCCGGCCGGCGCAGGGTGGTCAGCTCGTCGAGCTCGTCGCGGAGCGCGCGGAGGCCCTCGGCGGTGACGTGGGTGACCGGTGCGACCGGCTCTGCCGCAGCGGCCCGCGCGGCAGCGCTCGTGCTCCGCGGGCGCGCCGGGGTCGCGCGACCCGACGCGGACGTGCTTCCCCGGGAGGCGCCCGTGCGCGCGCTGCCACCGCGGGCGGTGCCGCCGGCCGCCGTGCGGCGGGCGGGGGCGACCGGCTCGGCATCCGGGTCCCGCAGGCTGCCGGCGAGGCCCGTGGGGCGGCGGACGCCTCCCGTGCCCTCGAGGTTCGCCCAGGGCAGGACCGGGTCGCCGGCCGGGAGGGCTGCGCGCTCGGCCGCGGTGACGGTCGCCGCGACCGCCGCGATCGCGGCGTCCTCCGCTTCCTCGGCGGCGTCGGTCTCCGCCCACCAGATGCGCAGGTCCGCGAGGCCGGCAAGGGTGCGCAGCCAGTGGCCACCGCTGTGCGGCTTGCGGTCGCCGAGCGGCGTCTGGTTGAGGGCCGCGATGCGCCCGCCGAGCGCCTTGCTCGACCGCCCGACGTAGAGGACCTGCTGGCCGGGCAGCCACCAGGCACGAAGGAGATCCGCGAGCGCGCCCGCATCGACCGGGCGACCGTCGAGGGTCATGCCGGGGACCTTCACGAGCCATTCGCGGACCGCCTCGATCGCGACGGGGGCGCTCTCCGCGGGGCCCGCCATCTCCACGAGGAGGATGCCGGGGCGACGGCTGAACGCGGGCTGACCCCAGCGGACGGGCCCGTCCGCGAGGAGGCCGAGGCTGCGCAGGAGCGCGGGGGCGGAGAGGGTCTCGGTGGGCATCTGGTAGGCCTCCTGGGGCGCGTCGGGCGGGCGGATCAGCGTCCGGAGGACCTGCCGCGGCTCCCGCCGCGGCCGCCCCCGCCGCGGCCGCCACCACCACCCCCGCGACCGCCGCTGCCGCGCGCCGGCGCCGAGGCCCGCGGGTCGAGCTCGAAGCCGCGCACCTGGCGGAGCGGCAGGTCGCGCTTGAGCAGGCGGTTGACGGAGAGCAGCTGCTCCTCCTCGTCGAGCGAGACGAGGCTGATCGCGTGGCCCTTCATGCCGGCGCGGCCGGTGCGGCCGATCCGGTGCACGTAGTCCTGGCTGTGGTACGGCAGCTCGAAGTTCACGACCTGCGGGAGCGCCTCGATGTCCAGGCCGCGGGCGGCGACATCCGTGGCGACGAGCACGCGGACCCCGCCGGACTTGAAGTCGGCGAGCGCCTTCTCCCGCTCGGACTGGCTGCGGTCGCCGTGGATCGCGGTCGCATCCACGCCGTTGCGATCGAGCCACGACGCGAGCCGGCCGGCCATCTGCTTGGTGCGCGTGAAGACGAGGACCTGGTGGAGGTCGCGGGAGCGCACGAGGTAGGCGAGGAGGTCGCGCTTGCGGTCCGCGTCCACGAGGTACGCGACCTGCTCCACGGACTCCGCCGCGGAGACCTTCGGCGCCACGTCCACCTCGTCGGGGTCGCGCAGGATCGTGTTCGCGAGCGCCTTCACCTCCGGCGCGAGGGTCGCGGAGAAGAGGAGGTTCTGGCGCTTCTCCGGGAGGAGCGCGATGATCCGACGGATGTCCTCGATGAAGCCCATGTCGAGCATCCGGTCCGCCTCGTCGAGCACGAGGATCTCCACCTGGCCGAGGTTCACCGTCCGGCTGCCCGCGTGGTCCAGCAGGCGTCCGGGGGTCGCGACGAGGATCTCCACGCCGCCGAGGAGCGCCCTCTCCTGGGGGCCCATGGGAACGCCGCCGTAGACGACGCAGGGGCGGAGCGGGATGTGCCGTCCGTACGCCCTGAAGGACTGCTCCACCTGGACGGCGAGCTCCCGCGTCGGGGTGACGATCAGCGCCCGTACCGGGTGCCGCGCGGGCGAGAAGCTCGTGTTCGCGTGGACCTTCAGCCGTTCGAGGATGGGCAGGGCGAAGGCCGCGGTCTTGCCCGTGCCGGTCTGGGCGCGCGCGATCAGGTCGCGGCCCGCGAGGGCGATCGGGATGGCCTGCTGCTGGACGGGGGTGGGGGTCGCATACCCCTCGTCGCGCACGGCGCGCAGGATCTCGGCGCAGAGCCCGAGATCGTCGAACGTGGTCGTCACATCGCCTCGTCGTCTCCGCGCTCCCCCCGCTCGGTCCGGAAGCGCGATCTCATCGTCGCCGCGAAGCGTGACACCGACCGAGAGGTGCCGGCGAGGTGGCTCGCCCAGCGCAGTCTAGCCGGGTTCCGCGCCGGAGGAGGGAACGCGCCGGAGCCGGAAGGCCGGGCCTGCGCCGAGCCGCTCGGCGGGCGTTCCGTAGCGGAGGATCAGGCCCGTGACGATCTCCCGCCGCTCCGCATCGTCGACGGCCTCCGCCACCCACGCGGAACGGGTATCCCGCAGGGTGACACGGCAGTGGGGGTCGGCCGCGAGGTTCCGGGCCCACCCGGTCGTCGCCTCGCTCGCGGCGATCCGCAGGCTCCCGTCGGGCTCCTCGAGGAAGCCGACGGGGGTCGCCCGCGTCCGGCCGGTCCGCCGCCCCGTCGTCTCGAGGAGGATCGCCTTGCCCCACGCGACGAGCTCCGCGCCGGCTACGTCCACGGCCGCTTCGTCGTGCGCACCTCCCGGTGCGTTCATCGGCGTGCGGTCCGCGTGACGCCGCGGCACGGGGACGGCGCCGGGGCGCTGCGGTGTGCGCACCGCGGGGCCCCGGTCCACCGGACGGGATCAGGCTGCGCCGGCGGCGAGGACCGTGGCGCCCACGCGGCGGTGGAAGCCGCAGATCGGGCAGGACGCCGTGCCCGCGGACGGGTCGATCGCGAGGGCGGTCGCGCAGCCGTTCGTGCTGCAGATGAGCCGGGCGCCGGACGTTCGGCGAAGGCGGCGCCGATCGGCCGCCTGGTGGTCGGGGCGCACGGACGCGCGCCGGGTTCGGAGGGACATGGAGCTCCTGCTCGTGCGTGGACCCGCACGCCCGCATCGGGGCGGGGTCCGCTGGTTGAGGCCTGCGCGTCGCACGGGTGTGCGGTGTGCGGAGCAGGCCGGTCGATGGTGTGCACGGCAAGCGCGGGAGCGGAGTGAGTGATGCTCTGACCAGCGCGTCGCATCCGTGACCGGCCGAAGAGTACACCGGAACGGGCGACGGTGCCGGTGGGGAGGTCGTGGCTGCCCCGGGACAGGATCACGCGACCCCGACGACCGGCCGTGCCTCGACGTCGTAGACGGGCCCCAGCCGCGGCGCCCCGGCCGCGATGCCCGCCACCGCGCGCGTCCGGGCGCGAGTCGCGAACGCCTGCGGCCGGAAGCAGAAGATGACCGTGTCGCCCACGCGCACGTCGTGCGGTGTCGGGAGATGGAGCTTCGCGTAGTAGTGGATCGCGCCGTCGGGCGCCATCTCCGCGGGGACGACCCGCTCGGCGATCGTCGCGTCCCGGCCCACGAACGCCCGAAGCGGGTACGCGCCGAGCACCTTGTCCACGTAGAGCCCGCCGCCGAAGACGTACGCCGCGTCTCCGTCGAGATGCGCGACCTCGGTCACGTACACGATCGCCGGGACCTCCGGGGACGCCGGGTCGAAGACCATGAGCGGCGTCGTGCCGTGGAGCCCGTTCCCCGGCTCCACGTGCGTCGCACCGCCCGCCGCGAGGAGCGCCATCGCGCCCGCCGACGTCGTGCCGGGTGCGTTCACCTGCTCGATCGCGAAACCCCCCGCCCGCAGCCGGTCCGCCGCCCGCCGGAGCGTCGTGAAGTTCGGCGTCGGCTCCAGGCGCCGTGCCTCCGCGTTCGCGAGGATGGCGGGGAAGGTGGTCACGCCCGCGACGCGCAGGCCCGCGATGCCGTCGATCCGGCGGGCGCTCGCCTCGATCGTCTCGAGGGGGAAGCCGCCGCCGTGGCCGAAGTAGAAGCGGTCGCCCGGCGCGCAGACCCGCAGGAGGACGGCCTGCTCCCGCCCCGCCCGGACCGCGGCCGCGCCGATGCGCTCGGCGACCGTGACGTCGAAGAGCGTGACGACCTCCGGCTGCGCCGCGATCACCGCGTCCTCCGCGCCCCGATGCGGCGCGACGAGGTGGCCCGCGTGCCCGATGCGCATCCGGCTCCGCTGGACCGCCTCCATGCACTGGATGTCCACCGCGACGGTCGCGGGGATCCCGGCGTCCACGATCGCGTCGCACGCGTCGGGGTTGCGGCCGAACTGCCTGGTCATCGCGTAGAGCGCGAGGCCGTGGGCGTCGGCCGCGGCCCGGATGGCACGGACGTTCGCGGCGATCGCGTCGAGGTCGAGCAGGTAGGTGTTCGCGTGGAGCGCGCCCGACCGGTGGAGCGCGACGGCGGCGGAGATGAGCCCCGGGTTGAGCGTACGCAAGCGGTCGATGAACATCGGGTCCTCGTTCCGTCGGGAGGGGGTGGGCGTCCGGCGTCAGCCGACGCCGCAGAACTCCAGGATGGCGAGCGCGAGCGCCCGCGTGCTCCGGACGACGTCCTCGGCCTCGACCCACTCGTCCGGCGCATGGGCCGTGGCGAAGGAGCCGCCGCAGAAGACGACCGCCGGGACCGGCGTGTAGAGGTTGAAGATCATCGCGTCGGTCGCGCCCTCCAGGCCGACGACCTCCACGTCGCGCCCGAGCGTCGCGGCGGCCGCCGCGCGGAGCGACCGGACGATCGGCGCGTCCGGGGCGACGGCGACCCCGCTGAACGGGCGCATGATCGCCCGCTCCAGGCGCGGCGGGTGCTCGCGCAGCCAGGGGTCGGCGGCGGCGACCGCGAGGACGTGCGCCTCGAAGCGCGCGAGCATCGCCTCCCGGTCCTCGCCCGGGAGGTGGTCCACCCAGAAGCTCATCCGCGCCGAGGTCGGGTTGGCCATGATCTCCGGGTCACCCGCCTCGAGGTGCCAGACGGTATCCGCGTGGACCGCGCGCGGGTGGAGGGCACGGGCGCGGTCGCCGAAGTAGTGGTCGTCCCGCGTCTCCTCGGCGCGCAGCCGCTCCCACGAGACGAGCGCCTCCTTGAGGCGGATCGCGTTGTCCAGCGCGCTCACGCCGCGCTCCCACATCG
>JBJTJV010000115.1:0-11642 GCA_046352645.1 Chloroflexota bacterium
CGCGGCGACGACCGCGACGACCGCGACGACCGCGACGACGGCCGCGACGCGGACGGTAAGGGCGGTGGTCAAGACGCGCCGGGGGCGCCGTCCGGTCATGCCCCGGGCCGCGCCGGGACCTCCACGAGCACGTCGGTCGACTTCACCACGCAGACGACCTCGCTCCCCGGGGCAAGGTCCAGCTCGTCCGCCGCCTCGCGGGTGACGAGGCTCACGAGCCGGTGCGGCCCCGCCTGGACCTCCACGAGCGCGACGAGCGCGTCCCGTCGGACCGAGACGACGGTGCCGGGGAACCGATTGCGGGCGCTCTGCGCGACGATCGGCCGCTCCTTCCCGCCCGCCCGGCGCTCCGCGACGAGCCGCGCGACATCCGCGGCCGCGACCGTCCGCTGGCCGCCCGGCGTCCGCTCGGCCGCGAGCCGGCCGTCGTCGATCCATCGGCGGAGCGTCTCGGGGGAGATGCCCAGCCGCTCCGCTGCCGCGCCGAGCCGGAGGCGCGCTCCGCCGTCATCCGTGCTTCTCGTCTTCATGCACGGGAGTATCGTTCAGAACGACCAAAAACGCTAGGTTTCCGGATCCTCGCCACCGATCTGCGCGTCGAGCCAGCCCGGGCGGCCACCGTTGACGAACGCCGTGCAGCGCCCGGTCGCCGCGGCGACCGCGAGCATCGCGCGTTCCACCGCCGGGAGGTCCGCCGGGTCGATGACGTCGAGGAAGCGGGCGGTGACGTGGCGAAGGTGGACGGGCACGGCGCCTCGGAGCCGCGCGAAGCCCGCGGGCGTGAGGACGGCGTAGGCGCCGCGACCGTCCGGGCTGCACGTGGAACGGCTCACGAGCGCCTGGGCCTGCAGGCGGTCCACCAGGCGCGTCACGCCGCTCCGGCTGATGACCAGACGGTCCGCCAGCTCGCTCATCCGCAGGCGCCGGTCCGGCGCGATCGCGAGGTTCACGAGCGCGTCGTACTCCGCGAGCGGGAGGCCGGCCTCCGCGTCGAGAACGTCCGCGAGCGATCGGAAGACCGCGGCCTGCGCAAGGAGGAACGCGCGCCACGCGCGCAGGCGCGGGTCGTCGGGCGTCGTGCTCGCCGCGCCCGGCAGCGTCCCGGGGATCGCGGCCATCGGGTCGTGCATGCCGGGCATCCTAGCACCGCCCCGTCGCGAAGATAGTTGACATGGCAATCATCCTCTCCCATGATGGTTGCAGACTCAATCACCTACCGGCGCCGCGGCCCACCCGGCGCCCCATCGGAGGTCCCCGTGTCCACCTGATCGATCCGACCCACTCGAACGTCACCTTCTCCGTGAAGCACCTCATGGTCGCCACCGTCCGGGGCCGCTTCCCCGACGTGAGCGGGACGATCGAGTACGACCCGACCGCCGCGTCTGTCGCGGTGCCGATCGACGTCACTGCCATCGACACGGGGACCGAGCAGCGCGACGGCCACCTGCGCTCGGCCGACTTCTTCGATGTCGCGAACCACCCGACGATGACCTTCCGGAGCACCCGCATCGAGGTCACGGGCGACGCGCAGGCGAAGATCCACGGGGACCTCACGATCCGCGGCACGACCCGGCCCGTCGTGCTGGACGGGACGCTCGTCGCGGTCGTCACCGGGATGCAGGGCGAGCGCCGTGCCGCCTTCGAGGCGAGCACGAAGATCGACCGCGCGGCCTGGGGCCTCACCTGGAACGTCGCCCTCGAGAGCGGCGGCTGGCTGGTGAGCAAGGACGTCCGCATCGAGCTGGAGATCGCCGCGGTCGAGGCGGCCGCCGCCAGACCCCCGCCCCGGGCATCGCCCCGGGGCCACAGCGCCGACGCGAGGCCGGGGCCGTGATGCCCCGGCCTCGGCGCGTCCGTCCGCGATCAGCCGGCGCGCCGGAGGTCGGCGGCGGCGGGCGGGTCGAGCAGCCAGGTGGCATGCGGGACGCGCGCCAGCTGGGCGGGGAGCGCGACCGGATCCTCCGGGCCGTCGAGCACGCGCGCGAGGATCGCGGCCTTCCCGGCGCCTGCCGCGATCGGCAGGACGTGGCGGGCCACGCCGAGGATCCGCGGCGTGAGCGTGATGCGTGCGACGTGCGGCGTGATGTGCGCCGGTCGCCCAGGTGATCCCCGCGCCGGCGCACCGTCCGCGAGCGCGGCGCTGTCCGGGAAGACCGAGAGGAGGTGCCCGTCGCCGCCGATGCCGAGAAGGACCAGGTCGAGCACCGGGACGCCATCGTGGAGCGGCACGCTCGCGGCGATCTCCGCCGCGTATGCGGCTGCCGCGGCCTCCGGTGTCGCGCCCGCGGGCACGGGGTGGAGGTTCGCACGCGGCAGCGGCCCGGCTCCCGCGTCCGTCAGCTCGCGGATCGCGAGGCCCGCGTTGGAATCGGGATGGTCGAGCGGGACGAAGCGCTCGTCGCCCACCCACGCCCGGACGCGCGTCCAGTCGAGCGCGCCCGCCCGCGCCGGGTCGCGGAGCGCGGCATAGAGCCCGCCCGCGGACGATCCGCCGGTGAGCGCCACGTCCGCCACGCCCCGCGCGCCGATCGCGCCCGCCAGCCACGCGACGAAGAGGTCCGCGGCGAGCGCGGGGACGGCGCCGGGGCCGTCGGCGATGACGATGGTCGGGGGCATGGGCGGGGGACCTCCGGATCAGGGACGACGGCCGGCGCGCCGGCGTGGACGTGGCGCGGCGGCCGCACCGCCGGCGGGGATCGGCTCGGGGTCGCCGCCGGCGATCCGGACGGCGGCCGCGAGCGCGCGGCCGAAGACACGGTCGCCGCCGGACCGGTCGAGCGCCTCCGCGAGGAAGGGCATCTCGTCGAAGGCATCGAGGCGCGCGGCGCGGCGGGCGATCTGCGCACCCTGCCAGTCGGCGCTCCCGAGCAGGTGGTCGGACTGGCGAGTGACGCGGACGCGCAGGGGCGGGTGGCTGCGACTCCCCTCGAGCTCCACGCGGACGAGCGAGCCCGCCCCGCGGACCGGGCCGTCCACGCCCGATGCGACGGGCCGCACCTCCAGCGGGATCTCGCGCCGGCCCGCGCGGAGGCGCGCCCGCCAGGCGCCGTCCGGATCGGCCGCGAGCGGGCTGACGACCGTCCAGCCGAGCTGCGCCGCGAGCCAGCCCGCGACGAGGGCCGCCTTCGTGAGCCGCACCTCCGCCCCCGGCCGGGAGACGTCGATGCGAAGCGCGGAGATGCCGCGCAGCTCCGGCCGCAGGAGCGGATGGTCGAAGAGCCCGGCGAGCAGCTCGCGCCAGAGGAGCAGCCGCATCCACGAGACGTCGTGGACCACCACGCCGTTCGCGATCGTCGCGGCCATGCCGCCGAGCCGGGCCAGCCCGTCGCCGCGGAAGGCGCCGGAATCGACGAACAGCCGGTCCACCGTCGCGACGAGGTCGCGCAGGACCGGGCTGTCGAAGGGGACGTCGTCCGGCCACCACAGGACGACGGGGAGGTCGTGGATGAGGAGAGGTGCGACGGCGCTCGCGAGGTGTCCCGCGAGCTCGCCGCCGAGCTGGAGGAGGATCTCCTCCGTGCAGACCTCGGCCGTGGTCCGGTCCGGGACCTGGCAGGACGCGTGGAGGTGCCCCGCGAACGCGCTCGGGCCGTCCGGATCGCCCGGCGCGAGGATCACGGCCCGCGACGGATGGCGCGAGGCGAGCGCGGCCACCGCCGCGAGCGCCCGCTCCTGGGTCTCGGGCGTCGGTGCGACGACGACGAGCGTGAGCACGCTCGCACGCGTCCGGACGCGCAGCTCGTCGAGGGCGTTCGCGTCGCCCGCCAGGCGGGGGTCCTCACGGACCGCGCGGGCGAGCTCCGCGCTCATCGCCTGCGTCAGGCTCTCGCGGGCGAGCGTCCCCCAGATCCGCGACAGCTCCGCGGACGTCTCCGCGAGCGAGCTCGTGCGCACGTGCCAGCGGGTGCCGCTGCCGATCCCCGCGTCCTCCGCGGGGACGGTCAGAGGCGGCGCCACCGGCGTCCCTCGCCCTCGATGAGGCGGTCGGCGAGCCCGGGGCCCCAGCTCCCCGCGGCATACGGCTGGACGGCCTCCGGCCGCGTCTCCGCGGCGCCCTTCGCGCGTCCGCGCGCGGGCTCCGCATCCCACTCCGCCCAGCGGGCATGGATCGGCGAGACGATGCCCCAGGCAGCCTCCACCTCGTCCGCCCGCGTGAAGAGGGACGCGTCGCCGAGCATCGCGTCGAGGATGAGCGTCTCGTACGCCTCCGGGGCATCCCGCAGGAACGAGGAGCCGTAGGTGAAGTCCATGTTGACGGAGCGCACGTCGAGCCCGAGCTCGGGGACCTTCGCCGCGAAGCGCAGGAGGATCCCCTCGTCGGGCTGGATGCGGAGCGCGAGGAGGTTCGGCTCCGGGTCGCTCGCGGAATCCCGGAAGAGCATGAGCGGCGGGCGCTTGAAGGAGATCGCGATCTCCGTCGCGCGGCGCGGCATCCGCTTGCCCGTCCGCAGGTAGAAGGGGACGTCCGCCCAGCGCCAGTTCTGGATCTCCACCTTGAGCGCCAAGAAGGTCTCCACGGTCGAGCGCGCGGCGACCTCCGGCTCGGCGGTGTAGCCGGGCACCTTCTCGTCCGCCACCCACCCCTCCGTGTACTGCCCCCGGACGACGTTCTCGCGCACGCGTGCGTCCGTCCACGCCGGGTCGATGGCGCGCAGGACGCGCACCTTCTCGTCGCGCAGGGCGTCCGCCTCGAAGGCGATCGGCGGCTCCATCGCGACGAGGCTGAGGAGCTGGAGCATGTGGTTCTGGAGGATGTCGCGGCTCGCGCCCGCCTCCTCGTAGAAGGCGCCACGGCCCTCCATGCCGAGGTCCTCGGCCACGGTGATCTGCACGTGGTCCACGTAGCGCCGGTTCCAGACCGGTTCGAAGATGCCGTTGCCGAAGCGGAAGACGAGCAGGTTCCGCACCGTGTCCTTGCCGAGGTAGTGGTCGATGCGGTAGACCTGCGATTCGGCGAAGACGCGCATCACCGTGTCGTTGAGCGCGCGCGCGGACGCGACGTCGTGGCCGAACGGCTTCTCCACCACGATCCGCGACCAGCCGGTCGCGCGCCGCGCCAGCCCGGCCGCGCCGAGGTTCGCGACGATCTCCGGGTACGCGGAGGGCTGCGTGGCGAGGTAGAAGAGGATGTTGCCGCGCGTGCCCGCGGTCGCGTCCACCTGCTCGATGCGCTCGGCGAGCGCGCGATAGGCGGCCGGGTCGGTGAAGTCGCCCTGCTGGTAGTGGATGCTCGCGGCGAAGTCGTCCCAGAGACCCGGCTCGACCGGGTTCCGGGAGTGCTTCTCCACTGCGGCGCGCATCTCGTCGCGGAAGGCGGTGTCCGAGTACGGCCGGCGGGCGTAGGCGATGACGCCCGTCTCGGGCGGCAGCAGGCCCGCCCGCCGGAGGTTGTAGAGCGCGGGCAGGATCGTCCGATGGGCGAGGTCGCCCGGGGCGCCGAAGATGACGATCTGGCACGGCTCGGGGATGCGTTCGAGGCGCGTCCCGGACCGGAGCGGGTTCTCCGGCGCGTCCGGTGCCTCCGCGTGCGGGACGTGGAGCGCACCCGAGCCCGCGTCCCGTGCCGCCGCGCGGCCCCGCGGGCGGGAGGTCACGACTTCTTCACCGCGTGGCCACCGAACTGCTGGCGGAGCGCGGCAAGGACCTTCGCCCCGTAGCTCTCGTCATGCCGGCTGCGGAAGCGCGCCATGAGCGAGTGGGTGATGACGGGCGCGGGGACATCGAGGTCGATCGCCTCCTGGACGGTCCAGCGTCCCTCGCCGCTGTCCGCGACCCAGCCGCGGATGCCCGCGAGCTCCTCGCCGCCCTGCTCGAACGCCCGGCCCGCGAGCTCGAGGAGCCACGAGCGGATCACCGTGCCGTGCTGCCACGCCTTCGCGATCGCCTCGAGGTCGAACGGGTAGGCCGACGCGTGGAGGATCTCGAAGCCCTCGGCGTACGCCTGCATGAGCCCGTACTCGATGCCGTTGTGGACCATCTTCACGTAGTGGCCGGCACCGGCCGGGCCGGCGTGGATGTAGCCGCCCTCCGGCGCGAGCGAGCGGAAGATCGGCTCGAGCGGGCCGACCGCGTCCGCGTCGCCGCCGACCATCGTGCCGTAGCCGTTCTGGAGACCCCAGACCCCGCCGCTGATGCCCGCGTCCACGAAGCGCAGGCCGCGCGCCGCGAGCTCGCCGTGCCGGCGCTGCGAGTCGTGGAAGTTCGCATTGCCGCCGTCCACGATCGTGTCGCCCGGCGCGAGGAGAGGCACGAGGTCCGCGATCATCTCCTCGGTCGCGTCGCCCGCGGGGACCATGATCCAGACGACGCGCGGTGCGGCGAGCGCGCCGACGGTCTCCTGGAGCGTGTACGCGCCGGGCAGGCCCTCCGCCACGAGCTCGTCCGTCTTCTCCCGCGAGCGGTTGTAGACGACGACGCGATGCCCGGCGCGGTGCAGACGGCGAGCCATGTTGCCGCCCATGCGGCCGAGTCCGATGATCGCGAGATCCACGGGAGCGTCCTCCGGAAGCTGGGCCCGGCGCCGCGCGCCGGGCTGGGGGTCGAGATCCGGGGGCGGGAACGGGCCTCCGCCCGTCCGGTCGCCGGCTCCCCGACGACGCATCGGTCCCGCCGCCCCGGCGGATGGGCGCGGCGCGCCCGGCATCGGCGCTAGGCGGCTCCGTGCGTGTCCGGCGGGGCCGAGACGATGCCCACGGCCTCCCCCGCGTGCACGCGCCGCGCGACCGCGACGAGCGCGTCCTGCGTGAAGCCGAAGCGCTCGAGCAGCCGGCCGGCCGGGGCCGACGCGCCGAACCGGTCGAGCGCGACGATCGCGCCCGCATCACCCGTCCAGCGCTCCCAGCCGAGCGAGACGCCCGCCTCGATGGACACCCGCGCCCGGACGGCGGGCGGCAGGACCGCGTCGCGGACGGCGCGCGGCTGGGCCGCGAAGCGCTCCCAGGACGGGAGCGAGACGACGCGCGTCGGGATCCCCCCGGCGGCAAGCTCGGCGGCGGCCGCTACCGCGACCGCGAGCTCCGAGCCGGTGCCGATGAGGATGAGCGCGGGGGTGGTCTCCCGTCCGGCCGCGTCGGTCGCCTCGACGAGCACATAGCCGCCCTGGGCGACGCCGGCCCGTGCCTTCGGCGCCGTGCCCGGCAGGACGGGGAGCTTCTGGCGCGAGAAGGCGAGCGCGACCGGCCCGTGCGCCTCGACCGCGAGCGCCCAGGCGGCGACCGCCTCGTTCGGGTCGCCCGGCCGGACGAGGGTGAGCCCGGGGATCGCCCGGAGCGCCGCGAAGTGCTCCACCGGCTGGTGCGTCGGGCCGTCCTCGCCGAGCCCGATGGTATCGTGCGTCCAGACGTAGATGGTCCGCAGCCCCGCGAGCGCCGCGATGCGCACGGAGCCGCGCAGGTAGTCGCTGACGGTGAGGAAGGTCGCGCAGTAGGGGCGGCAGCCGCCGTGGTAGGCGATCCCGTTCGCGATGCCGCCCATCGCGTGTTCGCGGACGCCGAAGCGGATGTTCCGCCCCGCCTCCGTCGCGCTCAGCTCACCACCGCCGCGGATGTCCGTGAGGTTGCTCTCCGACAGATCCGCGGCACCGCCGAAGAGCTCGGGGAGCGTCGCGCCGAGCGCCTGCAGGGTGGCCTGCGACGCCTGCCGCGTGGCCACCCCGTCGGCGCCGTCGGCCCACGTCGGCAGCCCCGCGTCCCACCCTGCCGGGAGGGTGGCCGCGAACCGCCGCGCGAGCTCGGCCGCCTCGGCCGGGTAGGCGGCTGCGTAGGCCGCCCGCCGCGCCTCCCAGTCGGCGACGCGCGCCGCACCCGCGGGGACCGCCGCCCGGAAGCGCGCGAGGGCGTCCTCCGGCAGGTGGAAGGTCTGCTCGGGGTCCCAGCCGTACGCCAGCTTCGTCAGGCGCACCTCGTCCGGGCCGAGCGGCGCGCCGTGCGCCTTCTGCGTCCCCTCCTTGTTCGGCGAGCCGTAGCCGATCCGGGTGCGCACGGAGATCAGGCTCGGCCGCCCGTCCGCGATCGCCGCATCCAGCGCGGCCGCGATCGCGTCGAGGTCGTTGCCATCGTCCACCCGGCGCGTGTCCCAGCCGTAGGCCGCGAACCGCGCGAGGACGTCCTCGCTCCAGGCCATCCCCGTCGGCCCGTCGAGCTGGATGCCGTTGTCGTCCCAGAGCATGACGAGCTTGCCCAGGCCCAGGTGGCCGGCGAGGCTCGCGGCCTCGGACGCGATGCCCTCCTGGAGGTCCCCGTCCGAGCAGATGACGAACGTGCGGTGGTCCACGATCGCGTGGCCCGGGCGGTTCAGCTCCGCCGCCAGGCGCCGCTCCGCGATCGCCATCCCGACGGCGTTCGTCACGCCCTGGCCGAGCGGTCCGGTCGTCGCCTCCACGCCCGGGGTCATCCCGGCCTCCGGATGGCCCGGCGTCCGCGAGCCGTCCTGGCGGAAGCGCTGGAGCTCCGCGAGCGGCAGGTCGTACCCGGTGAGGTGGAGGAGGGAGTAGAGGAGCATGCTCGCGTGGCCGGCCGAGAGCACGAACCGGTCGCGGTCGAGCCAGCCCGGGTGCGTCGGCGCGTGGCGCAGGTAGCGGGTCCACAGGACGTAGGCCATGGGCGCCATGCCCATCGGCGCGCCGGGGTGGCCGCTGTTCGCCTGCTGGACGCCGTCGATCGCGAGCGTACGGATCGTGTCGACCGCGCGCCGGTGTCCGGCCGCGTCGTCGGAGAAGGTCATCGGGGCTCCCTCGGGGCCGCCGCGAACGGGCGGCGGATGGTCGGCCGCGTCTCGGGCCGAGCTGCGCGTCGTCCGTATGATAGTCAAGGCCCCCGGACCGACCCCGTGGTGTGCTCCCGCGGCCGTCATCGCCACCGCCCCTGCGGGCCTCCCTCCGGCGGAAGGTCGTACACTCACGACACCCCGCACCGTGGAGGTCCCGCGACCATGAGGCTCATCGGCTTCCTCTTCCGCCTCGTCTTCGTCCTCGCCGCGCTCGCCGTGGCGGTCCCGCTCGCCCTTCTCGGCGGTCTGTGGGTCTGGCTCCGCCTGACCGAGGACGCCGACGAGGAGCCGCTCGCGCTGGAGCAGGAAGCGGCCTGACCACCGCGCGCCGCGCACCGATGCCGCCCGCGCGCCACGTTCCGGAGCTCCCCGCAGCGGGCGCCCCGGTCAGCGTCCTCGTCGACTACGACGGCACGATCTCGCGCCGCGACATCGGGGATCTCCTCCTCCGCCGGCACGTGGCGGATGCCGACGCGCTCTCCGCCCTCGACGTCGCCTACGACGCGGGCACGCTCGGATCGGCCGATCTCATGCGCCGGGACATGGACCTGCTGCCGGACCCCGCGGACGTGCTCGTCCCGGAGGCGGCCGCCGTCCCCCAGGACCCCGGCATCGTCGCCCTCGCGGACGTCGTGGTGCGCAACGGCGCGGCGATCGAGGTCGTGAGCGACGGCCTCGGGTTCTACGTGGGCGACAACCTCGCCCGGATCGGCCTGGGCTGGATCCCCGTCGCGACGAACACGAACGAGCTCCGCGGCGGGGGTGCCGGGATGGCCTACCCCTACACGCACCCGGCCTGCGGCTGGTGCGGCACCTGCAAGCGCGAGCGCGTCCGGGCGCATGCGAGCGCCGGTGCGGGCCGGATCGTCCTCCTCGTCGGCGACGGCACGAGCGACCGCTACGCCGCGCACCACGCGGACGTCGTCCTTGCGACGGGCGCGCTCGCGGCGTGGTGCGCGCGGTCGGGGATCCCCGCCGTCCGCTGGACGGAGCTGGACGAGGTCGCGGGCTGGGTCGCCGCCGCGTTCGCGGACGGACGGCTGCCGCGCGATGCGGCGGACGTGCCCGCCGCCCGCGCCCGACTCCGGTCCGGCACTCCGGCGCGACCGTCGTTCATCTGCGGCCCGGAGGCATGGGGCGACGGTCGCCCGCCGACCGGTGACCGCGCACGCGGCGATGCCGCTTCCACCCAGCGCGACTGATGGTGTAAGGTTCAGTGGAAGCGTCCACTGGAGGGACGAGAAGAGCCGTCGTGACGGCTGGCAATCAGGAGTGGGGCGTATGCGTTCATCTCGGGGCCGCCTCGCGGCCGTGTTCACCGCCGCGGTCGTCGCCGCGGCGCTCGTCGCGCCGACGGCCCTCGCGTCGCGCTCGACCCGCCCGACCGTCATGGTCGACGACGACGGTTCCGCCTCGAGGCGCGGCTGCAACAACAGCGGCCCCGCGGAGACGACCATCCAGGCCGGCATCGATGCTGCCCCCGATGGCGCGCAGATCCTCGTCTGCCCCGGCACGTACGAGGAAGAGGTCCTCGTCGACAGCCGCACCTCGCTGCTCATCAAGGCCGTGAAGTCGTTCGAGGCCACGATCCTCGACCCGGGCGACGTCAAGGGGAGCATCTCGCCCGCGATCTTCACGATCGCCGGGTCCGACGACATCTACGTGTCGGGCTTCCGGATCGTCCACGAGAACGATGACAAGTGCAGCGGCCGCGAGGCCGGTGCCTGGATCCTCGCGAGCCGAGGCGTCCAGTTCCGCGGCAACCGGGTCCTCTCCGACGGCCCCTACTCGCTGAGCGGGTGCGTCCTCGCCATCGGTATCCTCGTCGGCATCCCGGACGTCTACGGCGTGACGACGGCGGGAGTGACCGGCACGTGGCCCTTCCCCGATTACGACGACTGGGCGACGACCGCCACGATCTACGCGAACACGGTCCAGGACTATGCCTTCGCGGGCATCGTCGCGGTGAGCACCGCCCTCCAGTACAAGGGCGGCGGTGAGGCGCTCGGCCGCACGGACGCGCTCATCCAGTCGAACTCCGTCCGCTACATGCACACGACCGAGGACGCGACCGAGTGCGACGAGCTGCTCGTCGAATCCGAGGTCGCGGGGGCGAAGCGGCTCTCCCGCCTCGCCGCCCGACTCGGCCGCGCCATCGCGCCGTCCGGCACGCCCGGAGGCCTCGGCGTCTGCCCGGCGGTCGGCATCTACTCCGGCGCGGGCACGACCGACTCGCCGATCGCGGGTGCGGCCGGCCAGATCAAGTCCAACCAGGTCTTCTCCAGCTGGACCACGCTCGGCCCGTCGATCGCAGCCGCCAAGGGGAACATCGCGCCGATCCCGCTCGCGGGCATCGTCGTGTTCGACCAGCTCCATGCGTCCGGTGCGGTCACGCTCTACGGAAACAGGGTCACGGGGCACTTCCTCGGCATCGGCGGCGCGGACGCCCGCGGGCTCGCCGTGAAGAGCAACACGGTCCAGCACGGCTACGTCGGCATCGGGATCTGGGACACGGACTTCGCGTCCGTCCTGAGCAACAAGGCGCAGTACAACTACATCGGCATCGTCGCCACGGACGAGGACCCCAGCGAGATCTTGTCCATCGAGAACGCCCCGGTCGGCGACCCTTCGCCGAGCCCCGCCTACCCGACGAAGAACGTCACGTTCAAGTCCAACTACGCGAACTACAACTACATGCTCAGCTGCCTCGATGACACCTCCGGCAGCCGTACGCTCGGCACCGCGAACATCTGGACGAGCAACAAGGCCGAGGCGGCGAGCTCCAGCCCGGCCGGGATCTGCGGCGGGGCGACCCCGGCGCCGACCGCGACGCCGTAGCGTCAGCGGGCCGACGCGCGGTCGGCCCTCTCTGTGAC